>NZ_CP146232.1:4620000-4920000 GCF_037040815.1 Pararoseomonas sp. SCSIO 73927 | reverse complement strand
GGTGACCATCGCCGTCGTCGGCAAGTACATGTCGCTGCTGGACGCCTACAAGTCGCTGAGCGAGGCGCTGACCCATGGCGGCATCGCGCACAACGTGCGCGTGAGGCTGGACTGGGTGGACAGCTCCATCTTCGAGGGCGAGGGCGCGACGAAGCGGCTGGAGGGGGCGCACGCCATCCTGGTGCCCGGCGGCTTCGGCGAGCGGGGGAGCGAGGGCAAGATACGCGCGGTGCAGTTCGCGCGGGAGCGGAACGTGCCCTTCCTCGGCATCTGCTTCGGCATGCAGATGGCGGTGGTGGAGGCGGCGCGGCACCAGGCCGGCCTTCCGCACGCCTCCTCCACCGAGTTCGGGCCCTGCGAGGACCCGGTGGTCGGGCTGCTGACGGAGTGGAAGCGCGGCAATCAGGTGGAGAAGCGCTCCGAGGGCGGCGACCTCGGCGGCACCATGCGGCTCGGCTCCTACCCCTCGCTCCTGGCCGAGGATTCGCTCGTCCGCTCCATCTACGACGGCAAGCCCGAGATCATGGAGCGGCACCGCCACCGCTACGAGGTGAACGTGAACTACCGCGAGAAGCTGGAGGCCACGGGCCTGCGCTTCTCCGGCATGTCGCCCGACGGCGTGCTGCCGGAGATCGTGGAGCGGCCGGACCACCCCTGGTTCCTCGGGGTGCAGTACCACCCGGAGCTGAAATCCAAGCCCTTCGAGCCCCACCCGATCTTTGCCGGCTTCATCGGCGCGGCGGTGCGGCAGGCGCGCCTCGTCTGAGGCGTGCCAAGCGCGCGGCGTGAATGACGGTCATTTCCGCCCAGCGTTTTCCGCCGCCAATGCGTTCGCCTAACTCGACGGCAGGCCCGCCGCCCCGGCGGGCCGCCAGACAGAGGTGAAGCGCGATGGCGAAGGTCCTGGTCCTCTACTACTCCAGCTACGGACACATCGAGGCGATGGCGCAGGCCGTGGCCGAGGGCGCGCGCGGCGTGCCCGGCGTGACGGCCGACGTGAAGCGTGTGCCGGAGCTGGTGCCGGAGGAGGTGGCGCGGAACTCCCACTACAAGATGGACCAGGCCGCCCCGGTGGCGACCGTGAACGAGCTGGAAGGGTACGACGCCATCATCATCGGCACCCCCACCCGCTACGGGAACATGGCGTCGCAGATGAAGAACTTCCTGGACCAGACCGGCGGCCTCTGGGCCCGGGGCGCCTTCAACGGGAAGGTCGGGTCCTGCTTCACCTCCACCGCCAGCCTCCATGGCGGGCAGGAGAGCACGATCCTGGCCACCAACAACGTGCTCTACCACCTCGGCATGGTCATCGTGGGCCTTCCTTACTCCTACGCGCCCTTGCAGGATGTGACGAAGGTGCAGGGCGGCACGCCCTACGGCGCTAGCACGGTGGCGGGCGGCGACGGTAGCCTGAAGCCGACGGCCGACGACCTGGGCGCGGCGCGCTTCCAGGGCGAGCACGTGGCGCGGATCGCGGCGAAGCTGGCGGCCTGAGCGCGGGCGGGGAGGCCCAAGGCCTCCCGCTCGTCTCCTGCTGTGTGGCGCGAAGAGTTGATCCTCAGGACCCGTCAGGGTTGTGGGTGCCCCTCGCCGCCTTGCTTGAGGGCGGCCGGGATCGGTGCTTAGAACTGGCCGGGTTGGTAGCGGGTCAGACCTCGATCAGTGCTTTCATGAACCGGGCAAAGCCGTCCCTCGCCGCGGACTCCTACGAGCTGCTGATTCAGGGCGTGGTGGATTACGCCATCTACATGCTCGACCCGACCGGGCTGGTGGTGAGCTGGAACCCGGGCGCGGAGCGGATCAAGGGCTACGCGCCCGCCGAGGTGATCGGCACCAGCTTCTCCCGCTTCTACACGGAGGAGGACCGGGCCGCCGGCACGCCGGAGCGGGCGCTGCGGACCGCCGCCGAGGAGGGGCGCTTCACCGCCGAGGCCTGGCGCATCCGCAAGGACGGCACCCGCTTCTGGGCAATGGTTGTGATCGACCCGATCCGGCGGGGCGGCGTCCTGATCGGCTTCGCCAAGGTCACGCGCGACATGACGGAGCAGCGCGCGGCCCAGCTGGCAGCGCTCGAGACGGAGCGGCGCTTCCGCCTTCTTGTCCAGGGCGTGCACGACTACGCCATCTACATGCTGGGACCGGACGGTCAGGTCACGAACTGGAACACCGGGGCCGAGCGGATCAAGGGCTACGCCGCCGACGAGATCGTGGGCCAGCACTTCTCCCGCTTCTACACGGAGGAGGACGCGGCGGGAGGGGTGCCCCACCGCGCGCTGGAGACGGCGCGGCGGGAGGGCCGCTACGAGGCGGAGGGCTGGCGGCGGCGCAAGGACGGCACCCGCTTCTGGGCCGGCGTGGTGATCGACGCGATCCGCGACGAGTCCGGGGAGCTGATCGGCTTCGCCAAGGTGACCCGCGACCTGACGGAGCGGCGCGAGGCCCAGATCCTGCTGGAGCAATCCCGGGAGCAGCTGTTCCAGGCCCAGAAGATGGAGGCGCTGGGGCAGCTGACGGGAGGGCTGGCGCACGATTTCAACAACATGCTCGCCGGCATCTCCGGCAGCCTGGAGCTGCTGCGCACCCGCATCGCCCAGGGCCGGGTGGGGGAGGCGGACCGCTACATCTCCTCCGCCCAGGGCGCGGCGAGCCGCGCCGCCGCGCTCACCCATCGCCTGCTGGCCTTCGCCCGCCGGCAGACCCTGGACCCGAAGCCGACCGACGCGAACCGGCTGATCGAGGGCATGGGGGAACTGGTCCAGCGCACCGTCGGGCCGGCCATCGAGGTGCGGAAGACGCTGCGGCCCGACCTCTGGGTGACGCTCTGCGACCCCAACCAGCTCGAGAACGCGCTGCTCAACCTCTGCATCAACGCCCGGGACGCCATGCCGGGGGGCGGGGCGCTGACGGTGGGGACCGAGAACCTGACTCTGAGCGCAGAGGCGGCGCCGGCGCGGGGCCTGCGGCCCGGCGACTACGTCTCCGTCAGCGTGACCGATGCGGGGGTGGGAATGGCCCCGGAGGTGCTGGAGCGCGCCTTCGACCCCTTCTTCACCACCAAGCCGCTGGGGCAGGGAACGGGACTCGGCCTCTCCATGGTCTACGGCTTCGCCCGGCAGTCCGGCGGGCAGGTGCGGATTCGCTCGGCCCCGGGGGAGGGGACGGGCGTGACGATCTACCTGCCCCGGCACCTCGCGGCCGCCGAGGAGGACGAGGCCCCGGCCGGCTCCGCGGAGGCACCGCGGGCGCGGGCGGGGGAGACGGTGCTGATCGTGGACGACGAGGAGACCGTCCGCATGCTCGTGGCCGAGGTGCTGCAGGACCTGGGCTACACCGCGCTGGAGGCGGGGGACGGCCCCTCCGGCCTGGAAATCCTGCGGAGCCCGCGCCGGATCGACCTGCTGGTGACGGATGTCGGGCTGCCCGGCGGGCTGAACGGGCGGCAATTGGCCGATGCCGCGCGCACCGCCCGGCCGGGGCTGCGGGTGCTGTTCATCACCGGCTACGCCGAGACCGCGGCGGTGGGCGACCGGCTGGAGCCGGGGCTGCACGTGATGACCAAGCCCTTCGCGATGGAGGCCCTGGCCGCGCGGATCAAGGCGATCATCGAGGGGGGGTGAGGACGGGGGGGCGGCGTTGCGCCCGCTTGCGGAAGGGATAGGCTGTGCGGCCCGACCTCCGAGGAGACCTCCTTGTCGCTTCTCTCCGGCCTGATGGGCCATGCCAGCGAGATCAGCCCGGCCCAGGCCGCGGCCGACTACGCGCGTCTGCTCGCCCCCTCGGAGAGGGTCCAGCTCGCCTACAAGCTGATCCGCGACGTCATCATCCTGACGGACAAGCGGGTGATCCTCATCGACAAGCAGGGGGTGACGGGGCGGAAGACGGAGTACCTCTCCATCCCCTACCGAAGCATCACGCGCTTCTCCGTCGAGAGCGCGGGCAGCTTCGACATGGAGGCCGAGCTCCGGATCTGGTCCAGTGGCGCGGAGCCGGTGCAGCTGACCTTCGGGCGCGGCGTTGACGTCTACGCCCTTCAGGCCGCCCTGGCCGTCAACGTGACGGGCTGACCGGCCGGGTTCGCGGAGGGCGGGGACCTTACCTCTCGCCCGCCCCCTCTTGCCGGGCCCCTCTTGCCGGGCAGGACGACCGGCCTTATCGCCGGGGCAACGTCCCGGAGCGCTGGAGCCCCCATGTCCGCCATTTCCGACATCATTGCCCGCGAGGTCCTCGACAGCCGCGGCAACCCGACGGTGGAAGTGGAGGTGGTGCTGGACAGCGGGGCCATCGGCCGCGCCATCGTCCCTTCCGGCGCCTCCACCGGCGCGCACGAGGCCGTTGAGCTGCGCGACGGCGACAAGTCCCGCTACGGCGGCAAGGGCGTGCTGAAGGCGGTGGCGAACGTGGAGGGCGAGATCTTCGACGCCCTCTCCGGCCTGGACGCCACGGACCAGGTGAAGATTGACGAGACGATGATCGAGCTGGACGGCACGCCGAACAAGGCGCGGCTGGGCGCCAACGCGATCCTCGCCGTCTCGCTCGCGAATGCCAAGGCCGCGGCGGAGCACTACGGGCTCCCGCTGTACCGCTACGTCGGCGGCACCTTCGCCCGCACCCTGCCGGTGCCGATGATGAACATCATCAACGGCGGCCAGCACGCCGACAATCCGATCGACATCCAGGAGTTCATGGTCATGCCGGTGGCCGCCGGCACGATGGCGGACGCGGTGCGGATCGGCTCCGAGGTGTTCCAAGCGCTGAAGAAGAAGCTGCACGACGCGGGCCACGCGACGAACGTGGGCGACGAGGGCGGCTTCGCGCCGAACCTGAAGAGCGCGGAGGAGGCGCTGGACTTCATCGCCGCCGCCTGCGAGGCCGCCGGCCACCGCGTGGGCGAGGACATCATGTTCGCCCTCGACTGCGCCTCCACCGAGTTCTTCAAGAACGGCACCTACGATATGGAGGGCGAGGGGAAGAAGCTCGACGCCGCGGGGATGGTGGACTACCTCGCCGCGCTCTGCGGCAAGTACCCCATCGTCTCCATCGAGGACGGCATGTCCGAGGATGACTGGGCGGGCTGGAAGCTGCTGACAGAGCGGCTGGGCGACCGCGTGAACCTCGTCGGCGACGATCTGTTCGTGACGAACACGGAGCGCCTGCGCCAGGGAATCGACCAGGGGGTGGGCAACGCCATCCTGGTGAAGGTGAACCAGATCGGGTCGCTGACGGAGACGCTGGAGGCCGTGGAGACGGCGCACCGCGCCGGCTACAAGGCGGTGATGTCGCACCGCTCCGGCGAGACGGAGGACGCGACGATCGCGGACCTCGCGGTGGCCACCAATTGCGGCCAAATCAAGACGGGCTCGCTGTCCCGGTCCGACCGACTCGCGAAGTACAACCAGCTCATCCGAATCGAGCAGGGGCTGGGCCCGGCGGCGCGCTACGCGGGCCGCAACGTGCTTCCCAAGGGGCGCTGAAGAGGCCGCGCGCGCCGCAGAGCGCGGCGCGCGCGCAACGTCCACAGCTAATTCCGCAGCCCTGCCCCGAATGACCTTGCGCCGCAGCGTGGCGCCGATTTTACTCCGCCCCAGGGGATCATTCCGATCGGCCTAAGCTCTTCGGGGGAGGGGCAGTTGGCTTTCTTACAGGGGGTGAAGCGCCGGGCGCAGGCCTTGGTGCTTCCGACAATTTTCTTCGCGCTGTGCGGATACTTCGCGCACCACGCGATGAATGGCACGCGCGGGCTTATCGCGCGCGATGCCCGCAACGCCGAGATCGCCGCAGCCCGGCTGGTACTGGCCGAGGCGGAGGCGGAGCGAGACACCATGGAGCGCAAGGTGGCGGGCCTGCGGGCCGAGCACCTGGACCGCGACATGCTGGAGGAGCGCGCCCGCGCCCTGCTGAACGTGGTGGCCAAGGACGAGATCATCGTGCCCTACGCGCCGAACCGCCGCCTCTTCTAGGGTTCGGAAAGGCCGGATTTTCGGACGGCGCGGCGGTCCTTCCGCCGCGCCGTGCGGCGTTCCCGGACCTGTCCTTTTGTATCCGGCGCGGATATTCGCGATGTTGCAACGCAACATCAACGACTTAGCCGAGTCTTGTAGCTTGCTGATCCCCGGCGCCAACCGTATCTGCCGATGAAAGACGGCCTCCCCGGCCGACTTTTCAAGCAGGAGCAGCCCATGGCCCTCGGGACCGAAAGCGCGGCGAAGCGCCGCGGGAACGGCAAGGATACTCCCCCCGCCGCCGGCCATAACCAGGACGTGCTGGCCAAGGCCTACCGCGAGATGCTGCTGATCCGCCGCTTCGAGGAGAAGGCCGGCCAGCTCTACGGCATGGGCCTCATCGGCGGCTTCTGCCACCTCTACATCGGCCAGGAGGCCGTGGTGGTGGGCATGCAGATGACCCTGAAGGAGGGCGACCAGGTCATCACCTCCTACCGTGACCACGGGCACATGCTCGCCACGGGCATGGAGGCGCGCGGCGTGATGGCGGAGCTGACCGGGCGCATCGGCGGCTACTCCAAGGGCAAGGGCGGGAGCATGCACATGTTCTCCCGCGAGAAGGGCTTCTACGGCGGGCACGGCATCGTGGCGGCGCAGGTGCCGCTCGGCCTCGGGCTCGCCTTCCACAATTGGTATAAGGAGAACGGGGGCGTCGCGCTGGCCTATTTCGGCGAGGGTGCCTCCAATCAGGGCCAGGTCTTCGAGAGCTTCAACCTGGCGGCCCTGCTGAAGCTGCCCTGCATCTTTATCATCGAGAACAACCGCTACGGCATGGGCACGAGCGTGGAGCGCGCCTCCGCCTCCCGCGACCTGTCGCAGAACGGCGCGCCCTGGGGCATCCCGGGCGAGAAGGTGAACGGCATGGACGTGCTGGCGGTGAAGGAAGCCGGGGAGCGCGCCGTGGCCCATTGCCGCGAGGGCAAGGGGCCGTACCTGCTGGAGATGCAGACCTACCGCTACCGCGGCCACTCCATGTCCGACCCCGCGAAGTACCGCACGCGCGAGGAGGTGCAGGGCATGCGCGAGAACAGCGACCCGATCGAGCAGGTGCGCAAGCTGCTGCTGGAGCAGGGCCGCAGCGAAGCCGACCTCAAGGCCGTGGACGACGAGGTGAAGGCGATCGTGCAGGACAGCGCCGAGTTCGCGCAGTCCAGCCCGGAGCCCGACGAATCCGAGCTCTGGACCGACGTGGTGCTGCCCAGCCCGGTCGACGCCCAGTCTGTTAAGATGGAGACCCGCTGAGATGGGCGCGACGATCCTGATGCCCGCCCTCTCCCCGACGATGACGGAGGGCAAGCTCAGCCGCTGGCTGAAGAAGGAAGGCGAGGCGGTGAAGTCCGGCGACGTGCTCGCCGAGATCGAGACCGACAAGGCCACCATGGAGGTGGAGGCCGTGGACGAGGGGACGATCACGAAGATCCTCGTCCCCGAGGGCACGGAGGGCGTGCAGGTGAACGCCGCCATCGCCGAGCTGGATGGCGGCGACGGCAGCGCGGCCCCGGCCGGCGACACCGCCACCCCGGCGAACGCGCAGGGCAGCAAGCCCGCGACCCCGCAGCAGCCGGAGTCCAACGCCACGCAGCAGGGCGGTAGCGTCGGCCAGGTGGCGAAGGCCGCCGAGGACCACGCCCAGGTCGCCGCCAAGGGTGCGGAGGAGCGCGAGGGCGTCTCGGCCCAGCCCAAGGCACCCGCCAGGGAGCCGGAGAAGGACTGGGGCCCGACGAAGGCGACCACGGTGCGCGAGGCGCTGCGCGACGCGATGGCGCTGGAGATGCGCGCCGACGCCGACGTGTTCCTGATGGGTGAGGAGGTCGCCCAGTACCAGGGCGCCTACAAGATCTCCCAGGGCCTGCTGGACGAGTTCGGCCCGAAGCGCGTGCTGGACATGCCGATCACCGAGTACGGCTTCACCGGCATGGCCGTGGGCGCGGCGCTGGCGGGGCTGAAGCCCATCGTCGAGTTCATGACCTTCAACTTCTCGATGCAGGCCATCGACCACATCATCAACTCGGCGGCGAAGACGCTGTACATGTCCGGCGGCCAGCTCGGCTCGCCGATCGTGTTCCGCGGCCCGAACGGCGCCGCGGCCCGCGTGGCGGCGCAGCACAGCCAGGACTACACCTCCTGGTACGCGCACGTCCCCGGGCTGAAGGTGATCGCGCCCTGGTCGGCGGCGGACGCGAAGGGGCTGCTGCGGGCCGCCATCCGCGACCCGAACCCCGTCGTCTTCCTCGAGAACGAGATCCTCTACGGCCAGAGCTTCGAGTGCCCGACGGCGGAGGATTTCATCCTGCCGATCGGCAAGGCGAAGGTGGAGCGCGAGGGCAAGGACGTGACCATCGTCGCCTATTCCATCATGGTGGGGCTGGCGATGCAGGCCGCGGATGAGCTGGCCAAGGCCGGGATCGACGCGGAGGTGATCAACCTCCGCACCATCCGGCCGCTGGACATCGAGACCGTGCTGAACTCGGTGAAGAAGACCAACCGCCTCGTCACCGTCGAGGAGGGCTGGGCCTTCGCCAATGTCGGCGGGGAGGTGGCGATGCAGGTCATCGAAAGGGCCTTCGACCACCTCGACGCGCCCCCGACCCGCGTGGCCGGGCTGGACGTGCCGATGCCCTACGCGGCGAACCTCGAGAAGCTGGCGCTGCCCACGGTGGCGCAGGTGGTCGAGGCGGCGCGCAAAGTCACCTACAAGTAAGGGGCGGGTCTCATGGCCACCAACATCCTGATGCCCGCCCTGTCCCCGACCATGACGGAGGGGACGCTCGCCCGCTGGCTCAAGAAGGAGGGCGAGGCGGTGAAGTCCGGCGACGTGATCGCCGAGATCGAGACCGACAAGGCCACGATGGAGTTCGAGGCCGTGGATGAAGGCATCCTCGGCAAGATCCTCGTGCCGGACGGGACCGAGGGCGTGAAGGTCAACCAGCCCATCGGCATCATGGTGGAGCAGGGCGAGGCGGTTCCGTCGGATGCCGGCGCTCCCGCCCCTGCCGCCGGGTCCGGCGGCGGCGCGGGCCCGAACCCGTCGCCTTCCGGCAGCCCTGCCCTTGAGGCGGTGCAGGCCGCTGGCGGCAAGGTGGCGGGGGCGCCGGAACAGCCGGTTTCCGCGCCCGTGCCCTCAGGGCAGAACCAGCCGGCTCCGGCCGCGCCCTCCTCGGGCGGGCAGGGTGGGCGGGTCTTCGCCTCTCCGCTGGCCCGCCGGATGGCGGAGCAGGCCGGCCTGGATCTGGGTTCCGTGAAGGGCTCCGGCCCGAACGGGCGCATTGTGAAGTCCGACATCGAGGCCGCCCAGGCAGCCCCGAAGCCGGCCGCCGCCCCGCAAGCCCAGCCCGCCGCCCCGGCCGCTGCGGAGGCGCCGAAGTCCGCGCCCAAGCCCGCCGCGCCCGCCATCACGGCGCCGCACAAGGTCGTGCCGCACTCCTCCATGCGGAAGGTCATCGCCCGCCGCCTCTCCGAGGCGAAGCAGACCATCCCGCACTTCTACGTTTCCATCGACGTGGAGCTGGACGCGCTGTTGAAGCTGCGCGCGGACCTGAACGCGCGCTCCCCGAAGGAGGGCGCCGGAGCCTACAAGCTCTCGGTGAACGACCTGGTGATCAAGGCGGCCGCCGCCACCCTGCGGAAGCTGCCGAACACCAACGCCTCGTGGACCGACGAGGGAATGGTGATCTACGACGACGTGGATATCAGCATCGCCGTTTCCATTCCCGACGGGCTGATCACGCCGATCATCCGGAAGGCCGACCAGAAAGGCCTGGCCACCATCTCCAACGAGATGAAGGACCTCGCCGCCCGCGCCAAGTCCGGTAAGCTGAAGCCGGAGGAGTTCCAGGGCGGCGGCTTCTCCATCTCGAACATGGGCATGTTCGGGGTGTCTAACTTCTCCGCCATCATCAACCCGCCGCAGGCCGGCATCCTGGCGGTCTCCGCCGGCGAGAAGCGGCCGGTGGTGAAGGACGGGCAGCTCGCGGTCGCCACGGTGATGACGGTGACGCTCTCCGTCGATCACCGCGCCATCGACGGCGCGCTGGCGGCGGAGTGGGTCTCGACCTTCAAGTCGATTGTGGAAGACCCCCTGAGCTTGATGCTGTGAGCCTGATGCAGTGAGCGGGCCGCAGCGCTTCACCCTGAGGGACGCCACCCCGGCCGATCTGCCGGAGGTGGTGCGCCTCGTCCGCGAGCTCGCCGACTACGAGCGGATGCTGGATGAGGCGGTAGGGACGGAGGACGACTTCCGCGCCCTGCTCTTCGGGGAGAAGCCGCTGCTGCACGCCGTTCTGGCGGAGGTGGAGGGCCGCGTGGTCGGGCAGGCGCTGTGGTTCAACAACGTCAGCACCTTCACCGGCAAGCCCGGCATCTACCTGGAGGACATCTTCGTCGAGCCCGGCCATCGCGGCCTGGGCATCGGCGGCGCCTTCTTCCGCCACCTCGCCCGGCGCGCGGTGGCGGAGGGGTGGACGCGGATGGATTGGCAGGTGCTGGACTGGAACGAGCCCTCCATCACCTTCTACCGCGGCCTGGGTGCCGAGACGAAGGGCGAGTGGCTGGGCCAGCGCCTGAGCGGGCAGGCCCTCAGGGACCTGGCCGCGTGACCTTGGCCCAATGACCTCGGCGGGGCGACCCGCCGGCTGAGACGCAATCGGCGCGAAGGCGCCACGGAGGAGGCCCGCATGGCCGACCAGTTCGATCTCGTGGTGGTGGGCGGCGGCCCGGGCGGCTACGTGGCCGCGATCCGCGCCGCGCAGCTGAAGATGAAGGTCGCGCTGGTGGAGCGCGAGAACCTCGGCGGCATTTGCCTGAACTGGGGCTGCATCCCCACCAAGGCCCTGCTGCGCGCCAGCGAGATCCACCACCTGCTGCACACGCTGGATGCCTACGGCTTCGCGGCCGACAACATCCGGTTCGACTTCCAGAAGGTGGTGAAGCGGTCCCGCGCCGTGGCCGGGCAGCTCTCCGGCGGCGTGAAGGGGCTGCTGAAGAAGAACAAGGTCACGGTCTATGACGGCCACGCCAAGCTCGCCGGCTCCGGCAAACTGGCCGTGACGAAGGACGGCAAGCCGGTGGCGGATCTGGCCGCCAAGAACATCATCCTCGCCACCGGCGCCCGCGCCCGCGTGCTGCCGGGGATGGAGCCGGACGGGAAGCTGATCTGGTCCTACCGCGAGGCGCTGGTGCCGGACGCGATGCCCAAGAGCCTCATCGTCATCGGTTCCGGCGCCATCGGCAGCGAGTTCGCGAGCTTCTTCCTCAACATGGGCGCCCAGGTGACGCTGATCGAGGTGATGGACCGCATCCTGCCGGTGGAGGACACGGAGATCAGCGCCTTCGTGGGGAAGGCCTTTGCCAAGCAGAAGATGAACGTCCTCACCTCGGCCAAGATCGGCAAGATCACGAAGAACGGGGATTCCGTCACCGTCTCCGTCGAGGCGGGGGGCAAGACCCAGGAGATCACGGCGGACCGGCTCATCTCCGCCGTCGGCATCGTCGGCAATGTCGAGGATATCGGCCTCGAGGGCACGAAGGTGAAGGTCGAGCATACCCACGTGCTAGTGGACGAGATGTGCCGGACCGGCGAACCGGGCGTCTACGCCATCGGCGACCTGGCCGGGGCCCCCTGGCTGGCCCACAAGGCCTCCCACGAGGCGATCATCGCCGTGGAGCATATGGCCGGGCTGCACCCGCACCCGCTGGAGGCGCTGAACGTGCCGGGCTGCACCTATTGCCGCCCCCAGGTGGCCAGCGTCGGCCTGACCGAGGCGAAGGCGAAGGAGGCCGGGCACGAGGTCCGGGTCGGGCGCTTCCCCTTCATCGGCAACGGAAAGGCCATCGCCATGGGTGAGCCGGAGGGTCTCATCAAGACGGTGTTCGACGCCAAGACCGGGGAGCTGCTGGGCGCCCACATGGTCGGGCCCGAGGTGACGGAGATGATCCAGGGCTACACCATCGCCCGGACCCTCGAGACGACCGAGGCCGAGCTGATGCACACGGTCTTCCCGCATCCGACGGTGTCCGAGGCGATGCACGAGGCCGTCCTTGATGCCTACGGCCGGGTGATCCACATCTAGGGCAAGATCCCGCACCCCTATCGCCGCGCCCCCCGCCCCGGGGGCGCGGCCGAAGGACAGAACCCTATGACCACCCGCATCCTGGTGGATCACCGCGCCGGGGGTGCCCAAGGGGGCGCCCTGGGCGCCAGCCCCGCCGTTGCCGCGCCCGAATCCGTGCTGCCCGCCCATATCGCCCGGATCGTGCCCAGCGCCGCCCCGGCGCCGCTGCGCCACCCCGAGAAGGCGAACCGGCCGGACAACCCGATCAAGCGCAAGCCGGACTGGATCCGGGTGAAGGCGCCGACCCACCCGGTCTACCACGAGACCCGCAACCTGATGCGGGAGAACAAGCTCGTCACGGTCTGCGAGGAGGCGGCCTGCCCCAACATCGGGGAGTGCTGGTCCCAGCGCCACGCGACCATGATGATCATGGGCGAGATCTGCACGCGCGCCTGCTCCTTCTGCAACATCACCACGGGCATGCCGAAGGCCCTGGACGCGGACGAGCCGCGCCGGGTGGGCGATGCCGTGGCGGCGCTGGGCCTGCGCCACGTCGTCATCACCTCCGTGGACCGGGACGACCTGAAGGACGGGGGCGCGCAGCACTTCGCGCAGACCATCGCCTCCATCCGCGCGGCGGCGCCGGAGACCACGATCGAGATCCTGACGCCCGACTTCCTGCGCAAGGACGGCGCGCTGGAGGTGGTGGTGGCCGCCCGGCCGGACGTGTTCAACCACAACCTGGAAACGGTGCCCCGCCTCTACACAACCATCCGCCCCGGCGCGCGCTACTTCCATTCCCTGCGCCTGCTGGACGAGGTGAAGCGGCTGGATCCCGGCATCTTCACCAAGTCCGGCGTGATGGTCGGGCTGGGCGAGGCGCGGGGCGAGGTGCTGCAGGTGATGGACGACATGCGCTCCGCCGAGATCGACTTCCTGACGATCGGCCAGTACCTGCAGCCCACCGTCAAACACGCCGCCGTGGACCGTTTCGTGGAGCCGGCGGAGTTCGAGGACTACGCCCGGCTGGCGCGGGCCAAGGGCTTCCTGCTGGTCTCGGCCACGCCGCTCACCCGCTCCTCCTACCACGCCGACAAGGACTTCGCGGACCTCCGGGCCGCGCGGGATGCCAGGCTGGGCCGCGCCGCCTGAGATGCCCACCCATGCCGAGACCAAGCGCCTGCCCTACGCGCCTGAGCAGATGTTCGACCTGGTGGCCGATGTGCGCCGCTACCCGGAGTTCCTGCCCTGGTGCGTCGGTGCCCAGGTGGTGTCGAGGACAGAGAACGAGCTGATCGCGGACCTGACGATCGGCTTCAAAATGTTCCGCGAGACCTTCCGCAGCCGCGTGACACTGGAGCGGCCGGATCATGTGCACGTGGAGTACCTGACCGGCCCATTCCGCTACCTGAACAACCACTGGAACTTCTTGCCGGTCGAGGGCGGCTGCGAGGTCAAGTTCTTCGTGGACTTCGAGTTCAAGTCCCGCCTGCTGCAGGCCGTGATCGGCACCGTGTTCAACGAGGCGGTGCGGCTGATGGTCCGCGCCTTCGAGCGGCGGGCGATGGTGCTCTACCGGCGGGACAGGCCGGGCGGGAGCCTGGCCCCGCGCACCAGCCCCGGCCCGGGCTGAGGCCGCGGGGCGGCCTTCTGGCCGCGCCGCGCCGCCGCTGGCAGAACCTTGCGTAACACGACGCGGAGAGCCCCATGGTCCAGATCCCCGAGCGCCCGGCTCCCGGCGCCCCGCCCGTCCGCATCAACCTCTACTCCGACACGCAGACCCGCCCCTCCGCCGCGATGAAGGCGGCGATGATGGAGGCGGAGGTCGGCGACGAGCAGCACGGCGACGACCCGACCGTCCACGCCCTCTGCGACCGGATGGCAGCGCTGCTGGGGAAGGAGGCAGCGGTCTACCTGCCCTCCGGCACCATGGCGAACGTCATCGCCGTGAACGTGCACTGCCGCAACGGCGACGAGGTGCTGGCGCACGAGACGGCGCATATCCTGACGAGCGAGGCGGGGACGCACGCCGCCATCGCCGGGGTGCAGGTGAACCCCTTGCGCGGCCCGCGCGGCATGTTCGATGCCGACACCCTGCGCGCCGCCATCCGCCCACGCAGCCGGCACTCGCCGGAGCAGACGCTGCTGGAGATCGAGCAGACCGCCAATATCGGCGGCGGCGCCGTCTGGCCGCTGGCTACCCTGACGGAGCTGACGGGCATCGCGCGGGAGCAGGGCTGGTCCACCCACATGGACGGGGCGCGGCTGATGAACGCCTGCGTCGCCGCCGGCATCCCGGCCGACAGGATGTGCGCGGGCTTCGACAGCGTGTGGCTGGACTTCACCAAGGGCCTCGGCGCGCCGCTGGGCGCCGTGCTGGCGGGCTCGCACGAGTTCATCGACCGCGCCTGGCGATGGAAGCAGCGGCTCGGCGGCTCCATGCGCCAGGCCGGGATCTGCGCGGCCGCCTGCCTCTACGCCCTGGACCACAACGTGGACCGGCTCGCCGAGGACCATGCCAACGCGAAGGCCCTGGCCGTCGGGCTGCGGGGGATCGAGGGCGTCGTGGTGGAGGAGCCGGACACGAACCTCGTCTTCTTCGACCCGACCGGTGCGGGGATGTCCCCGGCCGCGCTGCAGGCAGCGCTGCGCGGCGAAGGGATCGCGGTCAGCGGCCTGGGCGGGCGCCTTCGCGCCTGCACCCACCTCGACGTGGACGCCCCCATGATCGAGGAGGCGCTGGCCGTTACTCGCCGCCTGCTGCGCGGCTGAGGGCGGGCACCTCCTCCTCCAGCAGCGCGCCGAGCGCGTTCCGCTCGATCCGGTAGTAGGTGCGGCCCAGCACCCGCCCGCCGATCCCGTCGTAAAGGCGCCGGGCGGGCAGGTTCTGGGAGTCGGTGGTCCAGTCCAGGGCGCAGAACCCGCCCTCCCGCACCAGCCGGGCGGCGCAGGCCACCAGGGCGCGCCCGACCCCGCGGCGGCGCGACCGCGCGGAGACGAAGAGGTCCCGGATGTAAAGGGACCGGCGCAGCTCCGCCGCGGGCAGCATCACGTTCAGCACGCAGGAGCCGATCGCCGAGCCCGAGTCGATCGCGAGAAGGGTGCGCGGGTTGAACCCCTCCGGCGGCAGCGTGCAGAGCTGGCCTGCGGCCTCCAACGCCTCCTCCATCGGGACCGGAGCCCCGTAATAGGCCTGCATCTCGGCCAGGAGCGAGGCCAGTGCCGGAATGTCCGCGGGGTCGGCGGCGCGAACCGTCAGGGTCATGTGCGCCGCGCCCCGCGCCACGCGGCGCCCGCCACCCGCTGCTGCCTCATCCCTCTGACGCTCCCCTGCCACTGGCCATTCCGTGCGCGCCCCGCGCGCAGGTTCCCTTCGCGACGCCACCATACCGGGATTTTGCTGCACCGGATGCAACAACGCCGATAATACCGACCCCAGTGGTGGAAAATCAGCCGCTCATGCCGCGCCGAGCTCCGCGAGCGCCAAGCGCAGAGCGGCCTCCACCGTACCGGCCCGCACCTCGTCCCTGTCCCCGGGGAGGAGAAGGCGCCGCGCCGCCGTATCCCCTCCACGCCGCGCCGCCGCGATATAGACGAGTCCCACTGGCTTCTCCGCGGTGCCGCCGCCCGGCCCTGCGATGCCCGTGGTCGCGATCGCAAGCCCGGCCTCCACCGCCCTCAGCGCCCCCTCCGCCATCGCCCTCGCGCACTCCGCGGAGACGGCGCCGTGGCGGGCCAGCACCGCCTCGGGTACGCCGAGGAGGCGGGTCTTCATGGTGTTGGAGTAGGTAACGAAGCCGCCCTGCACCGCGTCGGAGGAACCGGGCACGGCCGTGAGCGCGGCGGCGACGAGCCCGCCGGTGCAGGATTCGGCCGTGGCCGCGGTCAGCGCCCTCTCGCGCAGCGCCGCGAGCAGGGCGGCGGCGAGGTCGATGGTTTCGGGCGGCAGCATCATCCAATATTCCCGAAGGAGCGCAGCAGGCCCAGCACCGCCGCGGCCAGGATCCCGGCCAGAACGTCGTCCAGCATGACGCTCAGCGTGCCCCCACGCCGGTCGGCCCAGCCGACGGGGCCGGGCTTCAGGATATCGGCGGCCCGGAACAGGGCGAAGGCGAGCAGGACCCACCAGAGGTTCGCGCCGGCGGGCAGGGCGGCCAGGGCCAGGCACTGCCCGGCGGCCTCGTCCGCCACCACCCAGCCCGGGTCCTCCCGCGCTTCCGGCAGGCGGGAGACGGCCCAGAGGCCGGCGAGCGCGAAGGCGATCCCCAGTGCCAGGCACGGCCCCGGCCCCAGGAGCGCGGCGGGCAGCACCACCGCCGATCCCCAGGTGCCCGGCGCCGGCCGCAGCCGCCCGATGCCGCAGAGGGACGCGACCATCATGGCGGGGGACATCAGGGAATGCGGTCCAGGAAGTCGTCCACCGGGCTGACGAGTTGCGGCTCCTCCAGCGTCGGGGCATGGCCGGCGCCGGGGAGGGTGACGAGCTCCAGGTCCGGCTTCTCCCGGACCATGGCGCGCACCGTGGCGGCGGCGAGGAACTCGCTTTCTTCCGCCCAGACCAGCATGGCCGGCACCGGCCGCAGGCCGCGGAAGAGGGGCCCGAGATCGGGCGGGGCGGCGCCCGCCTCCATCGCCTCCGCGATGCGGGTGTCCCAGCGCGGGTGCAGCCGCCCGTCCTCGCCGCGCGCGTAGGTGAGGCCCGCGAAGTGCCGCCAGGCCTCGTCATCGGCCAGGGGCATGCCGGGCATGACGGTGCGGAGATAGGCCACGGCGTCGTCGAGTCCGGGAAAGCCCGGGTCGTTGCCGGCAAAGCCACCCACCTGGGCGAGGCCCCGCTGGTCGATCACCGGCCCGATGTCGTTCAGCACCACGCCCCGCAGCAGGGTGGGGCGGAGGACGGAGAGGATCATGGCCATGATCCCGCCGAAGGAGGTGCCGACCAGCACGGCCCGCGGCAGGTGCAGCGCGGCACAGGCGTCCAGCACGTCGTTCACCGCCCGCTCCGGCCTGTAGCGGGCGATGTCCGCGGCGCGGGCGCTCCTGCCGTGGCCCATGTAGTCCAGCGCCACCACGCGGCGCTTCCCGGCGTGCCGGGCGGCAAAGCGGTCGTAGTCGTGGGCGGTGCGGAGGATGCCCGTCAGGCAGAGAAGGGGCGTGCGACCCTCCTCGCCCGGCCAGTCCAGGGCGTTGAGAACCAGCCCGTCCCGCGCGGCGACCTGCCGCGTCACGGGGGTCACTGGCCGGTCATCCAGGGCCTGAGCGGATAGGGCAGGGAGGCTGCCGCCGGATCCAGCGCCCGGTACACCATCACGTTCTCCACCACCCGCTGCACGTAGTTCCGCGTCTCCGCGAAGGGGATCAGCTCGATCCAGTCGATGATGTCCGTCCCGCCCTCGCCCGGGGTGCCATAGGTGCCCAGCCACTCCTGCGCCCGGCCCGGCCCGGCGTTGTAGGCCGCCGCCGCCAGGGCGAGGTTGCCGCCGAAGCGCGCCAGCTGGTCCGAGAGGTACTGCGACCCCAGCCGCATGTTGTGGGCGGGGTCGGAGGTCAGCCACCCGACCTGGTGGGGGATGCCGAGCTTGCGCGCCACCCCGGCGGCGGTGGCGGGCAGCAGCTGCATCAGCCCGCGCGCGTTCGCGCCGGAGACGGCCTCAGTGTCGAAGTTGCTCTCCTGCCGGGCAATGGCGTTGACGATCGCCGGCTCCAGGACGCCGGGCGGGGTGGGGTAGGGGGAGGGCCAGCCCTCCGGCAGCAGCATCACCCCGTCCGCCCCGGCGCGGCGCGAGATCCAGACGGCGAAGTCCGGCCGGCCCAGCGCCGCGCCGTGCCGGGCGATCAGAACCCGGTCCGCGGCATCGGGTGACAGCTCCTCCATCCGCAGCAGGAAGAGGCGCGCGCGGCGGTGGTCGCCGAGATCGGCCAGGGCGGCCGCGGCGGCGGCGAGCTCCCGGCCCCCGAAAAGGCGCCGCGCCTCCTCGCTGGGCTGGGGCGGCGCGATCGCCCGGATCCGCGCGGCGATGCGCGGCTCGTCCTCCCCCAGGGCGAGGGCGGCGAGCTGGCCGTAGAAGGCGGTGCCGAGGCTCGCGGCCTCCCCCAGGCGCGCGCGGGACCGGGCCGCATCCCGCCCTTCCAGCGCGCGGCCCTCCCAGTAGGCGGAGCGGGCGCGGGTGATGATGCTGGCGCTGTTGTCGCCCACCAGGGCGAAGTGGCGGGCGGCCGAGGACGGGTCGTTCAGGCGGCGCAGGGCGATCCAGCCGGCCAGGAACTCCGCCTCAGAGCGCGGCTCCCCCTCCGTCGCGCCGTGCTGGGAGGCGACCGCGTAAGCCAGCCGGTCCTGGCCCAGCCGCACGAGCTTCCGCGCGAGGACCTGGCGCTCCGTCCAGATCCCCTTGGCCGCTTCCGGCGGCAGGTCCCTCTGCAGCGGGGCGGCCGCGGCCCAGGCGGCGGCGGCCTCGGCGTCGCGGTCCGCCCGGCGCAGGGCGCGCGCGCTGGCCGCGAGGATGCCAAGGTCGTCCCCGGCCGTCACGGGCTGGGCCGTGCCGGCGGCCACCGCCAGCCGCATGTCGGCGATGGCGCGGCGCGACGGGTCCAGCCAGGCCGCGGCGCGCGCGGCGTCGCCGGTGTCGAGGGAGAGGAAGGCGCGGTCGAAGCGGCGCCAGCGATCCTCGGGCGTCAGCAGGGCAGCATAGCGCTCGGCGAAGCCGGTCTCGGCGGCGGCGTCGCCGAGGCCGGTGGTCCAGGCCCTCCGGACCGCGGCGGCCGCCCCCGCCGCGTCACCGGCGCGGGTCAGCGCCTCGGCATGGCGCGCCGCGCCGTCCAGCGTAGTGGCGGGAAAGCGGGAGAAATGGGCGAGGGCGCGCGCGTCGTCCGGGTCGGCGGCCAGCGCTTCCTCCGCCCGGCGGGTCACCGTGTTCGGCAGGGGCCAGTCGGGGTTGGCGGCCATCCAGTCCACCAGCTCCGCCGGGCCGCCCTGGCCACGCGCCTGGAGCCGCAGCCAGAGGGCGATCTTGCGCACCAGCGGGTCCGCCTGGGCGGCGGCGGATTCGGCGGCGGCGTAGCGACCGCCACCCGCCAGGCCGAGCGCGGCGCGGCCTGCGCTCCGCTGCGCCTCGGTCGCCCAGGGCTGGGCGGCGGCCGGGGAAGGGGCGGCCAGGAAGCCAAGGCCAAAGCCAAGGCCAAAGCCAAGGCCGAGCAGCAGCGCGGCCCGCGCCCCGGTGCGGGAGGCGGGGCGGGAAGGGGTGGGGGCCGTCAGGGGCATCTCGGCGCTCCGGCGGTGGCGGCGCAAAGTCGGGCGGCGCCGGCCCCCTGGCAAGCCCCGCGCGCGCCGGCGCCGCTTCCGCTGCCAGTTGTCGCGGCTGCGCGGGCGTGGTCGGGGCGCCGGCCCGTCGCTCCGAAGGGGTTCCACCCTTGTTCGGAAGGGGGCCGGCGCGTAATCCGGGACGGGCTGGCGCGCCGGTCGCCGGCAACCCATATGTCTCGTTCCCCCCGGCCGCAGGAATTGTCCCCCATGTTCAAGGGATCGCTCGTCGCCCTCATCACGCCCATGACGCCCGAGGGGAAGATCGACGAGCGCGCCTTCCAGGACCTCGTCGCCTGGCAGGTGGAGGAGGGCACGCAGGGGCTGGTGCCCGTGGGTACCACCGGCGAGAGCCCGACCCTTTCCCATGAGGAGCACCACCGCGTGGTGGAGCTCTGCATCGAGGCGGCGGGGGGCAAGGTGCCGGTGATCGCCGGCGCCGGCTCAAACTCCACGGCGGAGGCGGTGGCGCTGACGAAGCACGCGAAGAAGGCCGGGGCCGACGGCGTGCTCGTGGTGACGCCCTACTACAACAAGCCGACGCAGGAGGGGATGTACCTGCACTTCAAGGCCGTGGCGGACGCGGCCGACATCCCCGTGATCATCTACAACATCCCCCCGCGCAGCGTGGTGGACATGAGCGTGGAGACGATGGCGCGGCTGGCGCAGCACCCCAACATCGTCGGCGTGAAGGACGCGACGGCGAACCTGACCCGCCCGCTGCACACGCGCATCGCCTGTGGTGACGACTTCTGCCAGCTCTCCGGCGAGGACCACACGGCGCTGGCCTTCAACGCCGCCGGCGGCGTGGGCTGCATCAGCGTGACGGCGAACGTGGCCCCCCGGCTGCTGCGGGAGATGCACGACTCCTGGGCCGACGGGCGCGTGAAGGAGGCGCAGGCCATCCAGACCCGCCTGACGCCGCTGCACGACGCCATGTTCTGCGAGACTTCGCCGGGGCCGGTGAAGTACGCGGCCAGCCTGCTGGGCCGGGGCACGGAGTTCTGCCGCCTGCCGATGGCGCCGATCGCGGAGGCGTCGAAGCAGAAGGTGCGCGCGGCCATGACCGGCGTGGGGCTGCTCAACTGATGGCGGAACCCCGCAAGAAGGCGCTGATCAGCCACGGTATCGCGGCGCAGAACCGCAAGGCGCGCTTCGACTTCAAGATCCTCGACACCTACGAGGCCGGGATGGTGCTCGTCGGGCCGGAGGTGAAGAGCCTGCGCGCCGGCCGCGCCACGCTGACCGAGGCCTGGGCCGGCGAGCGCGACGGCGAGATGTGGATCTTCAACCTCTACATCCCGGAATGGCAGGCCGGGTCCGTGGTGGCGAAGTTCGAGCCGCGCCGGCCGCGCAAGCTGCTGCTACACAAGAAGCAGGCCGAGGCCCTGGCCGGCGCCGTGACGCGCGAGGGCGCGACCCTCGTCCCGTTGGACATCCACTTCAACGATCGTGGCGTGGCGAAGCTCACGCTCGGGCTCGCGGAAGGCAAGACGAAGGCCGACAAGCGCCAGGCCATCGCCGACCGGGAGTGGAAGCGCGACAAGGCCCGCGTGATGCGGGACAAGGGCTGACGGCCCGGAGTTTAACGGCCAGGGGCTAGGCGCTCAGTCGGAGCCGGTGGCCCGCCCCAGCGCGTCGCCCGCCTCCGCCGCAGGTCCGGCCCAGGCAACGAACTGGTCGGGGCGGACGAGGATGGCCTCTGCGCCATAGGCCTCCTGCACCGCCGGCCCGATCGCGGCGACTTCCAGCGGGATACCCCGGCGCGACGCCTCCTCGCGGATCGCGTCCATCCCGCCGGGATCGGCCGCGAGGAGGGTGAAGCCTGCCCCCAGCGCCTCGAACACGTTGCGCCCATCCGCCAGCATCTGCGGCGCGAGGTGATGGCCGGGGCGCGCGGCGAGGCTGTGGGAGCCGAGCGCGCTCGGCCCGCGGCCGGCCGGGCCGGGGATGATCGGCGATCCCTCATAGTTCGGCTCGAAGGAGGCGACCTCCGACTTCGCGCCGCCCTGACGCGCCGCCCACTCCGCCTCAAACGCCGCCCTGTCGCGCGCGGGATCGAAGGCGGCGAGGAAGTCGCGATCCACCTCGATCGACCTGCCGATGAAGTCCCCGGCGGTCGAGGCGAAGACGGGGCGGCGCTCCGCGTCGTAGCTGTCCAGCAGCCCCGGCCCGGCCCAGCCCTGCAGATCGGCCGCCAGCTTCCAGGCGAGGTTGGCCGCGTCCTCCAGCCCCGTGTTGATGCCGTAGCCGCCATAGGGCGGGTGGCTGTGCGCGGCATCGCCCGCCACGAAGGCCCGGCCGGCCCGGTAGCGGTCCGCAATCGCGAAGCGCAGGTCCCAAAAGCCGATGTGCTGGAACTCCACGTCGAACCTTGCGCCCGCCGCGCGGTGGAGAAGGGCGGCGAAATCCATGCTGTCCTTCGTGGTGCCGGCCGGGACGGGGGCGTGGAAGAAGAAGCCGCCCTCCAGGTCCACGCGGCCGAAGAACTGCCAGTAGCCCTGCAGGTCGGGGTGCAGCACGTTGTAGTAGGACTTGCCGGGGTAGCGCCGCAGCCTCTCGTTCAGCCCCTCGGAGCGGAACACCAGCAGCACCATCAGCCGGTCGTGGTCGGAGCGGGTCTGGGTGATCCCGGCCGCCTCGCGCACGGTGGAGCGGCTGCCGTCGCAGCCCACCACGTAGTCGGCGGAGATCACGCGCCGCGCGCCGCCGTCCCGCTCGGCCACGGTCACGCGCACGCCGTCTCCGTCCTGCTTCACCGCCTCGGCCGACCATCCGTAGAGGGCGCGGGCGGCCGGCAGCTCCGCCAAGCGGGCGCGCAGCACCGCTTCCGTCGCGTACTGGGGCAGGCGCTCGTTGTCGGTGAAGTAGTAGGGGCGGACCAGCTCCCGCTGGAGCCAGTCGTAGTGGTACTCGCCCAGCAGGGTGCCGTAGGCGGTCATGCCGCCGATGCCGTAGTCACGCGGGATGGTGCGGGCTTCGCGCAGCGCCTTCTCCGCGCCCCAGAAGTGGAAGTGCTCCATCGTCCGCTGGGTCAGGTTCTGGCCCTTGGGGATGGGCTGCGGGGTTCGGTAGCGCTCCACCAGGACCGATTCGACGCCGCGCTGCGCGAGGGCAATGGCGAGCCCCGTCCCGACCGGGCCGCCGCCCACGATGACGACCTGCGCCCGATCCCCGTCCCCTGCCATGGCCCGTCCTTCCGCCGCCACGGGGCGCCGGGCCCCGCCTTCGCCGAGGCTTCCCACGCCGGGGCAGGACTGTCCAGATCGTCAGACGTCTCATTTGTTTTTCCGGCGATGCATTGACACCTCTCGCGCCGGAACCCCAGGCTGCCGCCGGTCACCCCCTGTCAGGAAACCTTCCGTGTCCCAAGCCATCGCCCGGCGCCGGCTGGCCGCGCTCGCCGCCCTGCCGTTCCTGCCCCGCGCCGCGCACGCCCAAGCGGGCGGGCAGACAGGCGGGCAGGGAGCGCAGCCGGACGGGCCGGTCACGATCATCGTTCCCTACACGGCGGGAACCGGGCCGGACATCCTGGCGCGGCTCGCCTCGCCCTGGCTGCAGCCGCGAATCGGCCAGCCCGTGGTGGTGGACAACCGCGCCGGCGCGAGCGGCCTCATCGGCACCCAGGCCGTGGCGCGCGCCGCGCCGGACGGGCGCACGTTGATGATGCAGCCCAACACCTTCGTCATGAACGCCAGCCTGTTCCAGACCGTGCCCTACGACCCGGTGAAGGGCTTCACGCCAATCGCCCTGCTGACGCGGGGCGAGCTGGCGCTCGTGGTGAACCCGGATGTGCCGGCGCGGGACGCGCGCGCCTTCGCGGATCTGGCGAAGAGCCGGCCAGGGGCGATCGACTACGCCTCTCCCGGCAACGGCACGCCGCAGCACCTGGGCATGGCCCTCTTCGCGCTGAAGGCGGGGGTGGAGCTGACCCACATCCCCTATCGCGGCTCCGCGCCCGCCATCCAGGACCTGCTGGGCAAGCGCGTGGCCGCCATGGTGCTGCCCGTGCACACGGCGCTGCCGCTGGTGGGGGCCGGGCAGATCCGGATGCTGGCCGTGGCCGGCGAGGAGCGAAGCGCGCTCGCGCCCGACGTGCCGACCTTGGCCGAGGCCGGGTTCGGCGGGGCGCAGGCCGATCTCTGGTACGGGCTGCTGGGGCCGGCGGGGCTGCCGGCGCCGATGGTGCGCGCGCTGAACGCCGCGCTGAACGCCTGGGTGGCCGAGCCCGCCACGGCGGAGGCGCTGAAGGCCCAGGGCATGATTCCCAGCCCCGCCACGCCGGAGGCCTTCGGCGCCCTGGTGGAGCGGGACTACCGCCGCTGGGCCGAGGTGATCCGCGAGGCGAAGATCACCGCGGGCTGAGCGGGACGGCCGGGCGGGGCGATCGGGTTATGCCGGCAAGTGGGGCCGCCGGGCGGGGCCGGGGTGGCGCCGGCCGGGACTTTCCGGCAAAGCTCGCCCCGGCCGCGGAGACGGAGCCTTTGACCGCCTTGGACAGTGCCGAACCGACCATCACGCCGGAGGAGATCCCGGACGGAACGCGGGAGGGGCCGCTCGCGGCCCTCTATACCCGGCCGGGCTTCCGGCTGCGCCGCGCGCACCAGATCGCGCTCTCCGTCTTCGCGGCGGAGTGCCGGGCGATGGAGGTGACGACGACGCAGTACGGCATCCTCTTTGCCCTGCGGACACGGCCCGGGGTGGACCAGATCGGCCTGGCGGGGCTGCTGGGGCTGGACCGGTCCACCACCGGGATGGTCGTGCGGCTGCTGGAAGGGCGCGGTCTGCTGGTCCGCCGCGGGGACCGGCAGGACCGGCGGCGCCGGATCCTCACCCTCACGCCCGAGGGGAGCGCGCTGCTGGACGAGATCGAGCCGGCGGCCCAGCGCTCCGTGGGCACGCTCCTCGCGCCGCTGACGGAGCGGGAGGCGGCCTCGCTCGGCCGCCTGCTGGACAAGCTGCTGACGCATCACGACCGGCAGGCGCGCGTGCCCCTGCTGCGCGGCGAGGGAAGGCCCGAGGGCGATCCTGTCTCCGGTCAGGCGCCGGGTCAGGACACGGCGGCGACGGTGCAGCGCAGGGCTTCCAGCCCCTCGATCTCCCCGAAGTAGCCCGCGCCCGCGCCGGGGATGGGCGGCATGCCGGAGAGGCTGCCGAGGGTGACGACCTCGCCCATGCCGATGCCCCGGCCCTCGCGCCGGAGCCTGGCGATCCAGGCTTCCAGCAGCGGGCCGAGGGGCGCCGCGACATGGGCCCCTGCCTCGCGCCGCGAGAGCACGGCGCCGTCCTGCAGGAGGGTGACCGCGGGCGGCATGTCGAGGGTGGTGAGCGTCCACGGCACCAGCGTGGCGCGGACGAGGGCGCCGTCATTCGCCATCGCGTCGGCGATCCGGTCCAGCGGCGTCACGTCGCCGGACATGGGGATGCGCGGCCGGACGAACTCGAAGAGCGTGGCGAGGGTGGCGAGGCCGGTGAGGTCGCCGGGGATCAGCGTCGCCACGTCGGCCGGGGAGACGGCCACGCGGAAGCGGATGGCCAGCTCCATCTCGATATAGCGCTCCGCCGGCAGGGTGATGGGGCCGGGCAGGGGATCGGTGAGGAGGCGGGAGGCGGGGATGGGGGCGGAGAAGGGCATCCCCTCCAGCCGCCCGATCTTCCAGCCGCCGATCCGCTCCCGCATCGCGAGGAGGGTCTCGTGCTGGATCGCCTCCGCCGCCGCCATCGTGGCCGGGCGCAGCGCCGGGGGCAGGCCGGGCAGGGCGGCGCCGGCGCGGGCGCGCGCGAGGAGGTCGGCCGCGGCCTGGATGGCGTTCATCGGAGGGCTCCCGTGTTGAGGCGCGCAGGAGGCCCGCTCCCGCGTCGCGCCGCAAGTCCCCGCGGCCGGGCGCCCTACTCGGCGGGAGCGGGGATGGCGCGCGGGTGCTCCCGCCGGCGCAGCCGGTCCAGCGCCAGGTAGATGACGGGGGTGGTGTAGAGGGTCAGCACCTGGGAGACGACGAGCCCGCCGATGATGGCGATGCCGAGCGGCGCCCGGATCTCGGACCCCGTGCCGGTGCCGAGCGCCAGCGGCACGGCGCCGAGCAGGGCGGCGAGCGTGGTCATCAGGATGGGGCGGAACCGTTCCCGGCAGGCGGCCAGGATGGACTCCTCGCTGCTCGCGCCGTGGCTGCGCTCGTGCTCCAGCGCGAAGTCCACCATCATGATCGCGTTCTTCTTCACGATGCCCAGAAGCAGGATTACGCCGATCAGCGCGATCACCGTCAGCGGCGTGTTCGTGACGAGCAGTGCGAGCAACGCGCCGAGCCCCGCGGTGGGCAGGGTGGAGATGATGGTGATGGGGTGGACGAAGCTCTCGTAGAGCACGCCCAGCACCACGTAGATCGCGAGGAAGGCGCCGAGGATCAGCAGCGGCATGTCCGAGGCGAAGGACTGCGCCGCCTGCGCGTTGCCGCCGAACTGCGCGCGGATGGTGGTGGGCAGGCCGACCCGGAGCTGCACCTCCTCGATCCTCGCCTGGATTTCCGCCACCTGCAGGCTCTCATCGGGGTTGAAGGAGATGGCGGCGGAGGGGAAGCCGCCCTGGTGCGCGACGGCGAGCGGTGCCGCGGCCGCGGTCACGCGCGCCACGGAGGAGAGCGGCACCTGCGTGTCCCCCGTGCCCGGCACGTAGATGCGGGTGATGTCCGGCGGCCCCTGCTGCAGGCCGGGATCGATCTCCAGCACCACCCGGTACTGGTTGCGGGCGCGGTAGATGGTGGAGACCTGCCGCTGGGCGAAGGCGTTGTTTAGCGCGGCGTTGATCTCGGTCTGCGTCACGCCGAGCCGGGAGGCGGCGGCGCGGTCCACCTCCACGCGGGTGACGAGTCCGGCGCGGTCCTGGTCGCTCGTCACGTCGTTGATGCCGGGCACCTGACGCAGGGCCTGCACCATGGTCTGCGTCCACTCCCGCAGCTCCTCGATGTCGTTGCCGAGCAGCACGTAGGAGAAGCGGCCGCTGTCCTGCCGCCCGCCGATGCGGATGTCCTCGTTCGGGCGCAGGAAGACGGCCGCGCCGGGAATGCGGCTCAGCGGGGCGCGCAGGCGGGCGACCACCTCCTCCGCCGTCACGTCCCGCTCCTCGCGCGGCTTCAGCGTGACGTACATGTTGCCGCGGTTGGAGGAGCCCTGGCCGCCGTTGCTACCGACATTGCCGCCCACGCTCTCCACCGCCGGGTCCGCCGCCACGATCTCGATCGCGCGGCGCTGCAGCTCCTCCATTCGGGCAAAGGAGGTGTCCGGCGCGGCCTGGGTGCTGCCCTGGAGGAGCCCGGTGTCCTGGGTGGGGATGAAGCCCTTCGGCACCAGGACGTAGAGCCACACCGTCAGCCCCATCAGCCCGAAGGTGGCCAGCAGCATGAGCCAGCGGAAGCGCAGCAGGACGGTGAGGCTGGCGATGTAGCCGCGGGCGGTGGCGTCCAGCGATCCCTCGAAGGCGCGGGCGAGAAGCCCGGGCGGCCTCTCCGGCCGGTCGCGCTCCATCCAGGCCGCCATCATGGGGGTGAGGGTGAGGGAGACGACGCCGGAGATGGCGACGGCCACGGCGAGCGTGACCGAGAACTCCCGGAACAAGCGCCCGATAATGCCGCCCATGGCGAGCAGCGGGATGAAGACGGCGATGAGGGAGAGGGTGATGGAGAGAACGGTGAAGCCGATCTCCCGCGCCCCCGCGAGCGCCGCCTGGATCGGGGCCAGCCCGCGCTCCCGGTGGCGGGCCATGTTCTCGATCATGACGATGGCGTCGTCCACCACGAAGCCGACGCAGATGGTGAGCGCCATGAGGGAGAGGTTGTTCAGCGAGTAGCCGATCCACCACATGACCCCGACCGTGCCGAGGAGGGAGAGCGGCACGGCGGCGCTGGCTGCCAGCACCGGCGCCCAGCGCCGCAGGAACACGGCCACCACGGCGACGACGAGGGCGATGGTGATTGCCAGTGTCAGCTCCACCTCCTCGACCGAGGCGCGGATGGTGACGGAGCGGTCGCTCACCACCTCAATGTTCACCCCGGCGGGAACCCAGTTCTGCACCTGGGGCAGCATGGCGCGCACGCCGTCCAGCACGTCGATGATGTTGGCGTCGGCCTGCTTTCTGACCATCAGCAGGATGGCCGGGCGGCCGTTGAACCAGCCCGCCTGGCGGCGGCTGCGAACGCTGTCCTCCACCCGCGCCACGTCCGAGAGGCGCACGATGGCGCCGCCCGCCGATTTCAGCACGATCTCGCGGAAGGCGTCGGCGCGGTCGATCCGGTCGTTGGTGCGGATGGCGGCGGACTGCTCCGGGCCCTCGATGAAGCCCGTGGCTGCGGTGACGTTGGCGCGGGTGATCGCGAGGCGGATCTCCTCCAGCGAGACCTGGGCCGCGGCCGCGGCCGCCGGGTCCACCGCCACGCGGACCGCGGGCTGGTCGCCGCCGCTCACCTCCACCTGCGCCACGCCCGGCACCTGCGCCAGGCGCTGCGCGACGAGGCTGTCCGCCGCGTCGTACACCGCGGGGCCGGCGAGGGTCTCGGAGCTCATCGCCAGGATCATGATCGGCGCGTCGGCCGGGTTGATCTTGCGGATGGTGGGCGGGTTGGGCAGGCCGGAAGGCAGGTCCTGCCGCGCCGCGTTCACGGCGGCCTGGACGTCCTGCGCCGCCTCCCGCTGCGTGCGGGCGAGGTCGAACTGAATGATGATGATGGCGCTGCCGAGGGAGGAGAAGGAGGTCATCTCCGTCACCCCGGGGATGGTGCCGATGCGCCGTTCCAGCGGAGCGGCAACGGTGCTCGCCATCGTCTCCGGCGCCGCGCCGGGCTGGCTGACGGTAACGACGATGGTGGGGATGTCCACCCGCGGCATGGAGGCGACGGGCAGGCGGAACAGCGCCACGAGCCCGAAGAGCGCGATCCCGACCGCCAGCAGGGCGGTCGCGATCGGCCGCGCGATGAAGGGGGCCGAGATGTTCATCCGGCCGGCCCTACTCCGCCGCGGCCGGGGCCGCGCCCGGCCCCCTCTCCGGTCCGCCCTCCGGCTTGCCGCCGAGCCTCAGCCGCACCCGCTCCAGCGCGAGGTAGACGGAGGGCGTGGTGAAGAGGGTGACGAACTGCGAGAGCACGAGCCCGCCCACGATGGAGACGCCGAGCGGCAGCCGCAGCTCCGACCCCGCGCCCTGGCCGAGCACCAGGGGCAGGGCGCCCAGCAGTGCGGCGAGCGTCGTCATGGTGATCGGGCGGAAGCGCAGCAGGGCTGCCTGCAGGATGGCCTCGCGCGGCGCCATCCCGCGCTCCCGCTGCGCCTCCAGCGCGAAGTCGATCATCATGATGGCGTTCTTCTTCACGATGCCCATCAGCAGCAGGATGCCGATGATCCCGACCACCGAAAGGTCCAGCCCGAAGAGCTCTAGCGCCAGCAGCGCGCCGATGCCGGCGGAGGGCAGGGTGGAGAGGATGGTCAGCGGGTGGACGAGGCTCTCGTAGAGCACGCCGAGGGTGATGTAGATCACCACCACCGCCGCGAGGATCAGCCAGGGCTGGCTCTGGAGCGAGGCGTTGAACTCCGCCGCGTCCCCCGCGAAACGGCCGGTGATGGTGGGGGGCACGCCGAGGTCGCGCAGCACACCCTGCACTGCCTCCACCGCGTCGCCGAGCGAGACGTCGTCGGCCAGGTTGAAGGAGTAGGTCACGGCGGGGAACTGGTTCTCCCGCGTGACCTGCAGCGGCCCGTTCGTCCGCCCCACCCGCGCCACCTCCGCCAGCGGCACCACGCTCGCGGTGCCGTCCGTGCTGCCGGCCACCCGGATCAGGCCGAGCTTCGTGGGATCGGACAGGAAGTCGTCCGAGGCCTCCAGGATCACGCGGTACTGGTTGTTCTGGGCGTAGATGGTGGAGATCTGGCGCTGGCCGAAGGCGTCGTAGAGCGCGTCGTCGATCGCCTGCATTGTCACGCCCAGCCGGCCGGCGCGGGCGCGGTCCACCTCCACGCTGATCTGGAGCCCCTGCTGCTGCTGGTCGCTGGAGAGGTCCAGCAGCTGCGGCAGGTTCCGCAGGGCGGCCAGGATGCGGGGCGACCATGTGGCGAGCTCCGCCGCGTCCGCGTCCACGATCGTGAACTGGTACTGGGTGGTGCTGGCCCGCGCGCCGATCTGGATGTCCTGCACGGCGAGCGGATAGGATACGATGCCCGCCACCCCGGCCAGGCGCGGGGCCATGCGGGCGATGATCTCCTGCGCCGTCTCGTCCCGCTCCTCCCGCGGGCGCAGCACGGCGGTGATGCGGCCGCCGTTCAGCGTGGCGTTCACCGTGCCCGCGCCGACGACGGAGGTCACGGCCTCTACTGCCGGGTCGGCGCGCACGATCTCCGCCACCTGGGCCTGCAGGGCGGACATGCGCGCGAAGGAGACGTCGCCCGGCGCCTCGGTGGCGACCTGGATCAGGCCGGTGTCCTGGGCGGGCAGGAAGCCTTTGGGGATGACCACGTAGAGCCAGCCGGTGAGCGCGACGGTGCCGAGCGCGACGAGGAGCGTCAGCGCCTCGAAGCGCAGGGTGACTCGGAGCGCGCGCTCGTAAAGGTGGAGCAGCCCGTCGAAGACCCGGTCCGCGCCGCGGGACAGGGCGTTCTTCTTCCCGTGCGCCGGGCGCAGCAGCAGGGCGCACATCATCGGCGTGAGGGTGAGGGAGATCACCATGGAGACGAGGACGGTGGCCGTCAGCGTCTGCGCGAATTCCCGGAACAGCCGCCCGACCACGCCCTCCATGAACAGGAGGGGGATGAAGACCGCGATGAGGGAGACAGTGAGGGAGACGATGGTGAAGGCGATGGTCCGCGCGCCCTCATACGCGGCGGCCAGCGGCTCCATCCCCTCCTCGATGTGGCGCACGATGTTCTCGATCATCACGATGGCGTCGTCCACGACGAAGCCGGTGGCGATGACGAGCGCCATGAGGGAGAGGTTGTCGAGGGAGAAGCCCAGCCAGTCCATCACTGCGAAGGTGCCGATGATGGAGAGCGGCAGGGAGACGGCCGGGACGATCATGGCGCGGCCGGAGTGCAGGAAGAAGTAGATCACGGCCACGACGAGGAAGGTGGAGAGCACGAGGGTGAGCTCCACCTCGTGCACCGAGGCCTTGATCGTCTCCGTCCGGTCCGACACCACGGCCATGCGGATGCCGGCGGGCAGGCCGCGCTCCAGCACGGGAAGCTGGGAGCGGATGCGGGCCACCGTGTCCACGATGTTGGCGCCGGGCTGGCGCTGCACGTCCAGGATCACGGCGGGGCGGCCATTGTACCAGGCGGCGTTGCGGTCGTTCTCCAGCCCCTCCTGCGCGGTGCCGAGGTCGCGCAGGAAGATCGGCGCCCCCTCGCGATAGGCCACGATGATGTCGGCGAACTGCGACGGCGCCGTGATCTGGTCGTTCGCCATGATGGTGGAGGCCTGGCGCGCCCCGTCCAGCGATCCCTTCGGGGTATTGGCGTTGGCCGCCGTCACGGCCGTGCGGATATCGGCCATGGAGAGGCCGTAGGCCGCGAGCCGCGCCGGGTCGATCCGCAGCCGCACGGCGGGGCGCATGTTGCCCTGCACGGTCACGCGGCCCACGCCGGCGGACTGCGAGAGCTTTTGCGCCAGCAGCGTGTCCGCCGTGTCGGACAGGCGGGCGATGGGCAGGGTGTCGCTCGTCAGGGCCAGGGTGATGATGGGCGGGTCCGCCGGGTTCACCTTCGCGTAGGTCGGCGGGTAGGGGAGGGTGGAGGGCAGGGTGCCCCTCGCGGCGTCCAGCGCGGATTGCGTGTCCTGCGCCGCCTCGTCGATGTCCTTGTCCAGCGCGAACTGCAGCGCGATGCGGCTGGTGCCCGGCCCAGAGGAGGAGGTCATCACGGAGACTCCCGCGATCTGACCGAGCTGCCGTTCCAGCGGCGCCGTGACCAGCAGCGCCACCGTGTCCGGCGATGCGCCGGGAAGCTGGGTGGAGACCTCGATGGTCGGGAACTCCACCTCTGGCAAGGAGGAGACGGGCAGCTTCAGGTAGCCCCACAGCCCCACCAGCAGCACGGCGATGGAGAGCAGCGTCGTCGCCACCGGCCGCGCGATGAAGGGGGCGGAGATGTTCAATTCGCGCTCTCCCGCGCCTCGGCAGTGCGCCGCGGGCGGCCTCCGGGCTGCCGGGCCGGCGCGTTCTCCTCCTGCAGCGCCACCGTGGTGCCGTTGGAGAGGCGCAGCCCGCCGGAGGTCACCACCCGCTCCCCGGGCTGGATGCCGGACTGCACCACGGCGTCGGCCATCGTGGTCTGTCCGATCGTCACGGGGCGCTGCTCCACCGTGCGGTCCTCCTTCACCACGAAGGCGTAGCTGCCCTCCGGCCCGCGCTGCACGGAGACGAGGGGCACGACCACGGCCTGGGGCACCACCTCGATCCGCAGCCGCAGGTTCACGAAGGCGCCGGGCCACAGGGCGCGGTCCTCGTTCGGGAAGGTCGCCTTCGCCTTGATGGTGCCCGTGGCGGAATCCACGGTGTTGTCGATGGTCAGCAGCGTGCCGCGCGCGACCGGCTGGTTACCGCCGGAGGAGGAACTCGGACCCGGCAGCGTCTCCACGGGAACGGCGCCCGCGGCCAGCGCGCGGGTCAGCCGCGGCAGCTCCTGCTGGGGCAGGGTGAAGGTGACGCTGATCGGCGCCATCTGCGTCACCGTGACGATGCCGTTGGTGTCGGAGGAGCGGACGAGGTTGCCCGGGTCCACCTGCCGGATGCCCACCCGCCCGGCGAAGGGCGCGCGGATGGTGGCGAAGCCGAGCTGGGTGCGCGCCTGGGCGATGGCGGCGTCGTCCTGCTGCACCTGGGCCTCCAGCATGGCCACCTGGGCGCGCTGCGTGTCCAGCTGCTGCTGCGTGGCGCCGGAGGCGCGGACCAGCCCCTGGTAGCGGGTGAGGTCCACGCGGGCATTCGCCAGCTGCGCCTGGTCGTAGGCCTTCTTGCCCTCGGCCTGCTGCAAGGCCGCCCGCGCGGTGCGATCGTCCACCCGGGCCAGCAGCTCGCCCTCAGCCACCTCCTGGCCCTCGCGGAAGTTCACTTCCATCAGCTGGCCGTCCAGCTGGGTGCGGACCACCACGCTCTGCAGCGGCACCACGGTGCCCAGCGCGTCCACCGTCAGGGCCACGTCGCGCCGCGCGGCCTCGACCGCCGTGACGGGAATGGCGGTGCCACCGCCCGGGCCGCCAGGGCGGCGCGGGCGGTTGCCACCTGCGCCGCCACCCTCGCGCCGCGCGCCCGGGCCCTGCGGATTGGTCCCCCCCTGCGGGCCCTGGGCCTGCATCTGGTCGCGTGCCGCGGAGGGGTCCTGCGGCCCGTTCCGGTCCTGCCACCAGCGCCACCCGTACCAGCCGCCCCCGGCGAGGAGGACGAGGACGAGGAGCCAAACGAAAGCGCGCCTCATCGGGCAACCTCCAAAACGGCGGGGGACGGAGCCCTGGCGGCATCGGCGCCCCAGCCGCCGCCCAGGGCGCGGAACAGGCCCACCGCGGCCTGGAGCCGGTTGCGCCGGCCCGTCGAGAGATTACGCCGGGCGGAGAAGAGCGTTGTCTGCGTGCTCAGAAGGGTGATCAGGTTGATGACCCCGCCGCGCAGCTGCTCCTCGGCGATGTTGTAGGCGCGGGCGGCGCGGCGCTCGGCCTCCGCCAGCAGCGTCTCCTGCTCCGTCGTCTCCCGCAGGGCGGCCAGGGCGCTCTCCACGTCCGCCAGGGCGTTCAGGATCGTCTGGCGGTAGATGATGACCAGCTCCTCCTGCTGCGCGCGGGCCAGCTCCACCCGGCCGCGCAGCCCGCCATTGTCGAAGATCGTCTGCGCGAGGTTGGCGGCAAGGGTGTAGAACTGGGCTTCCGGCCGCAGCAGCGTCCCGATCAGGGCGGAGGTGAAGCCGCCCTGGGCCGAGAGGACGATGGAGGGCAGCAGCGCCGCGCGCGCCGCCGCCGTGTTGGCGCCGGCGGAGGCGAGGCTCGCCTCGGCCTGCAACACGTCCGGCCGCCGCGCGAGCAGGGCGGAAGGAAGGCCAGGGGAGGGGGAGGGCACGTCCAGCCCCTCGAAGCCCTCGCCCAGAACCTCCAGCTGCACCGGCGCCAGCCCCACCAGCACGGCGAGGGTGGCGACGTTCTGGGACACGGCCTGCCGCAGGGGCGGCACGGCGGCCTCCTGCTGGGCCACCACCGTCTCCTGCTGCGCGAGGTCCAGGCCGGTCGCGGTGCCGGCCGCCACCTGTTGGCGGATGACGTTCAGCACCCGCCGGGCGGCGCCCAGGTTCGCCTCCTGGATGCGCAAGGCGTTCCGCGCCTCCAGGATGGTGAAATAGGTGTTGGCGACCGAGGCCTCGGCCGTGATCAGCGCCGTGCCGAGCGCGTAGCGGGCGGCCACGGCCGAGAGGCGGGCGGATTCGTAGGTGTTCCGGTTCAGCCCCCAGACATCCAGCTCGTAGGAGGCGGCGAGGCCGATGTCGTAGGCGGTGGCGGAGGGATTGCCGGACCCGGTCTGGCTGCGCCGCGCGTTCCCGCTGGTGGTGACGGTGGGCAGCAGGGTGGAGCCGGCGATGCGGGCCGATGCTTCGGCCTGCCGCACCCGCGCGGTGGCCGCGGCCAGGTCCAGGTTCTCGGAGGCGATGCGGCGCATCAGCCGGTCCAGCTCCACGGAGCCGAAGCCGCGCCACCAGTTCGGGTCCGGCCAGGCGGCGGACGCCTCGGCCTCCCGGAAGCGGTCCGGCCCGCGCTCGATCGCGGGGATGGCGTCCGGGCGCAGGGCGCAGCCCGCCGGGGCCAGGCCGAGCAGGGCGCCCAGCACAAGCCGGCCGGCCTCCCGTCGCGTCGGCGCGAGGGGGGTGACAAGGGGAATCGTATCTCGCACGGCATCCTTCTACGGGCGATACTTTCGGCGTCCCATGCCCTGTTACACATCGGCACCACCCGCCCGGAAGCGACATAGCCCCCGCTCGCGGCGGGAAGATGGCCGCGCGCGACACGTTGCTACGGTCCTCGCCGCGCTGCTCGGGCTGGCCGGATGCGCCCTCGGCCGATCCGGGGAGGAGGTTCTTTCGGTGCCCGTCCTCGCGGCAGATGGTAGCGCGCGCACCATCCCCGCCCGGCTCTGCCGCCCGGAGGGGACCGGGCCCGTGCGCCTCGTCGTCGTCAACCACGGCTCGCCGGGGGAGGGGGCGGCGGCGCGGACGCGCTACGGGCTGCTGCCCTGCAGTTCCGCCATGGCCCGGCACTTCCTGGCGCAGGGCGAGGCGGTGCTGGCGCCGCTGCGCCGGGGCTACGGCCCGGCCGGTGGCGCCTGGGCGGAAGGGTATGGCGGCTGCGAGGACCCCGATTATGCGCGCGCCGCCGCGGAGACCGGGCGGGACATCCGCGCCGCGGTCGCCCATGCGCGCGGGCTGCCGGGCATCCGGCCGGACGGGATCGCGGTGATCGGCCAGTCCGCCGGGGGGTGGGGCGTGCTGGGGCTGGCCGCCGATCCGCCGCCGGGTGTTGCTTCCCTCATCGCCGTCGCGCCCGGCCGGGGCGGGCGCCGGGATGACCGGCCGAACGAGAACTGCGCTCCCGACCGGCTGGTGGCGGATGCCGGGCGGCTGGCCACCGGATCGGCCGGTGGGAAGCCTGCCGGCCGGGCCATTCATGGGTCGGGCGGAGGGCTGCCGGTGCTCTGGCTGCACACGCCGAACGACAGCTTTTTCGCGGTCGACCTCGTACGGGCCATGCACCGCGCCTTCTCGGCCGCCGGGGGACGGGCAACGCTAACGGAGCTGCCGGCCTGGGGGGCGGACGGCCATGGCATGTTCTATGGGGCGGGCGGCGCGGCCGCCTGGGGGCCGGCGATCGACGCCTGGCTTGACGCGCATCGCTGAGAAGGGCGTTGCATCCGGCGCGCGCCGCGCGCACCTGTTGCGCCATGACCGATGAATCGCTGCCGGAAGGCACCCCCCCGGGAGTCAAAGAGAAGCTCGTTCGCACGAAGGAGCGGTGGGCGGAGGAGGGGCGCCTCCTCACCGGCACCACGGCGGACCCGGCCCGGGACCGGCTGCCGCCCGGCCAGCGGCTGGTGACGGACTGGCCGGTGCTGGATCTCGGCATCCAGCCGACGGTGTCGGAGGCGCAGGCGCGGCTGGACATCGACGGGCTGGTGGAGAACCCGCTCTCCCTCTCCTGGGCGGACCTGATGGCGTTGCCGCAGCGGGAGTGGCGGAACGACATCCACTGCGTCACCCAGTGGTCCCGCTACGACAATGACTGGCGGGGCATCTCCATCTCGGACCTGCTGGCCCTGGCGCGCCCGAAGGCCGAGGCGGGCTTCGTGACGATGGAATCGCATGACGGCTACACCACGAACCTGCCGCTGCCCGACCTCGACCGGCCGGAGAACCTTCTGGCGACCCATTGGGACGGCCAGCCGCTGACCCGCCAGCACGGTGGCCCGCTGCGGCTGGTGGTGCCGCACCTCTACTTCTGGAAGAGCCCGAAGTGGATCCGGCGGATCAGCCTGATCCCCCATGACAAGCTCGGCTTCTGGGAGGTGCGCGGCTACCACGAGCGCGGCGACCCCTGGATGGAGGAGCGGTACGCCTGAGTTGCCCGATGGCACGGTGGGCGAGGCGGATACCCTCGTCGCCATCGGCGCCAACCTGCCGGGAGCGGACGGCGCCGCACCGCTCGCCACCTGCCGGGCGGCCGCGGCGGCGCTGGACGGTCTGCTCGGCCTCTCCCTCGTCGGCATCTCCGGCTGGTGGGAGACGGCGCCGGAGCCGCCGGCCCCGGGAAGCCCCTGGTACGTGAACGGGGTGGCGCGGCTACGGGGGGGTGCCGACCCGGCCGCCCTCCTGGCCGCGCTGCAGGGCATCGAGGCGGCGCATGGCCGGGTGCGGCCCTATCCCAACGCGCCCCGCACGCTGGACCTGGACATCATCGCCATGGGCCGTCTGGTCCGGGCCGTGCCGGACCCGGTGCTGCCCCATCCCCGGGCGCATCTGCGCCGCTTCGTGCTGGAACCTTTGGCGCAGGTCTGGTCGGGCTGGACGCATCCGGCCAGCGGCCTTAGCGTCCCCGCGATGCTGTCGGAACTGCCTCCCGCCCCCATGCGACCCTTGGGGTAGGGCGGGCGAAGGCTTGCCTTCGCGCGGCCGGGGCCCTATCTGGACCATTCGCCCGCCCACAGATTCCGAGGTTCGCCATGGCCCGCGTCACGGTCGAGGACTGCATCCTCCAGGTTCCCAACCGGTTCGACCTGGTCCTTCTCGCCGCCCAGCGCGCCCGCGCCATCTCCCGCGGGGACGAGCTGACGGTGGACCGCGACAACGACAAGAACCCCGTCATCGCCCTGCGCGAGATCGCCGAGCAGACGGTGGAGCTGGACGGGCTGGAGCAGGACATCGTGAAGTCCCTGCTGCGGGCGCCGGAGCCGGAGCCGGTGGAGGAGGAGGTCATCGACCTCATCGCCACCGACGAGAACATCTTCGGCGTGATGGACGTGAACGAGGAGACCGCGGCCGAGGCCGGCATGCAGGTCGAGGATATGTCCGGCGACGACCTCGAGGCCGCGATCGCGGCCGAGCTGGGCGGCCGCCGCTGACCCCCGGACAGGACCGAACCACCGCATGACAGACGGCGCCGGGATCTCCAGACCTCCCGGTGCCGCCACGGCCCCCCTCCGCGCGCCGGAGGGGGTGGCCTCCTCCGCCCCTGCGTCCGTCGCGATCGGGCGGCCGCCGGATGGGGACCTGCTGGGCGACGCTGGCCTGGGGCCCGATCCCGGCCACGCCCTGGCCGAGCTGGTCACGGGCTACGATCCCCGCGCGGACGGCGCGATGATCGAGCGGGCCTACCGCGTGGCGGAGCGGGCCCACAGCGCGCAGAAGCGCGACAACGGCGACCCCTATATCGGCCACCCCGTCGCCGTCGCCGGCATCCTGGCCGGCTACCGGCTGGACGCGGCCACGATCGCCACCGCCCTGCTGCACGACACGGTGGAGGATACCGGCCTCACCCTGGCCGATCTCTCCCGCGACTTCGGGCCGGAGATCGCCAAGCTTGTGGACGGCGTGACGAAGCTGACCCGGCTGGAGCTGCAGTCCGAGCGGACGAAGCAGGCCGAAAACTTCCGCAAGCTGGTCCTGGCGATGAGCGAGGACATCCGCGTGCTGCTGGTGAAGCTGGCGGACCGCACGCACAACATGCGCACCCTCCACTTCGTGCCGCAGCAGCACCGCCGCCAGAAGACCGCGCGCGAGACGATGGAGATCTACGCGCCGCTGGCCGAGCGCATCGGCATGCAGGCCGTGAAGGACGAGCTGGAGGACCGCTCGTTCCGCGAGCTCCAGCCGGACGCCGCCCAGACCATCCACGCCCGCCTGGCCTTCCTGCGCGGGCAGGGCGCCGACCTGATCGAGGAGATCAAGGAGGACATCCGCCGCCGCCTGCGCGACGCGGAGGTGCCGGTGATCGACATCCAGGGGCGGGAGAAGTCGGCCTACGGCATCTGGCTGAAGATGCACTCCAAGAAGGTGGAGTTCGAGCAGCTCTCGGACATCATGGCCTTCCGCATCGTGACCGACGACAAGGCGAACTGCTACGCGGCGCTCGGCGCCGTCCACTCCGCCTATCGCGTGGTGCCCGGCCGGTTCAAGGACTACATCTCCACCCCCAAGCCCAACGGCTACCAGTCCCTGCACACGGGCGTGACGGTGCCGGAGCGCCGGAACGCCAAGATCGAGGTGCAGATCCGCACGCCGGAGATGCACGAGGTGGCGGAGTTCGGCGTCGCCGCCCACTGGATCTACAAGCAGGGCCCGGACGGCGTGGTGAACGCGGCGCGGGACCGCAAGCGCTTCCCCTGGGTGAAGGACCTGCTGGAGATCCTGGAGACCGCCGGCGAGGCGCAGGACTTCCTGGAGAACACGAAGCTCGCCCTGCACCAGGACCAGGTCTTCTGCTTCACGCCGAAGGGCGACCTGATCGCCCTACCGCGCGGGGCGACGCCGGTGGACTTCGCCTATCAGGTCCATTCCCAGGTGGGCGATTCCACGGTGGGCGCGAAGATCAACGGCCGCATCGTGCCGCTGCGCTACCAGCTGGAGAACGGCGACCAGGTCGAGATCATCACCGCCCGCGGCGGCACGCCCAACCCGGCCTGGGAGCGCTTCGTCGTCACCGGCAAGGCGCGCGCCCGGATCCGCCGCACCGTGCTGGCCCGCCAGAGGGAGGAGAGCCGGGAGAACGGCCGCCAGGCCATCGCCCGCGCCTTCCGACAGGAGGGGCTCGACTTCTCCGAGCGGACCGCCGAGCCCGCCGTGCGCGCGCTGAAGCAGCCGGGCTTCGAGGAGCTCTGCATCGCCGTCGGCAACGGCAACGTCACGGCGCGGGACGTGCTGCACGCCGCCGTGCCAGAATTGCGCGGCGCGGCCCGCCCGGCCGTTTCCGGCATCGAGGCCCTGGCGCTCACCCGCGCCCGCGGCAAGCCGGGCGCCACCGTGCCCTACTCCCGCGGCGCGGGCGGACGGGAGGTGGCGCACGGCATCACCGGCCTCGTCTCCGGCATGGAGGTCCACTTCGCGAATTGCTGCCACCCCGTGCCGGGGGACCGGATCGTCGGCATCATCTCCACCGGCCGCGGGGTGACGGTGCACAAGCAGGGCTGCCACACGCTGGAGGCCTTCTCCGCCACGCCGGAGCGCTTCATCGACGTGGACTGGGACGGCGGGCCCGGGGCTGCGGGGGAGCACGTGGCGCGGCTCTCCGTCGTCACCTCCAACGAGGGGCCGGCGATCGCGGGCATGACGACGGCAATTGCCAAGCAGGAGGCGCGGATCCAGTCCCTGCGCTTCCTCCACCGGGCGGCAGACTTCGCGGAGCTGAACGTGGACCTGGAGGTGAAGGACCTGCGCCACCTCTCCAGCGTCATCGCGGCGCTGCGGGCGCTGCCGGGGATCGAGCAGGTGGAGCGGGCAAAGGCGTGATACTCGGCAGATGATCCTGGGCCTGGGCAACGACATGGTGGACATCCGCCGGATCGAGCGGACCATTGAGCGGCACGGGGAGCGCTTCCTCTCCCGCATCTTCACGGATCTGGAGCGCGCCAAGGCGGAGCGGCGCGGCCTGACCCGCGTGTCCACCTACGCCAAGCGCTTCGCGGCGAAGGAGGCGGCCTCCAAGGCGCTCGGCACCGGGTTCCGGGCCGGGGTGTTCTGGCGCGACCTCGGGGTGGTGAACCTGCCCTCCGGCCAGCCGACGCTGCGGATGACGGGCGGGGCGGCGGAAAGGCTGGCGGCGATGACGCCGCCGGGGCACGCGGCCCAGGTCTCGCTGACGATGACGGACGAGTACCCCTATGCGGAGGCGGTCGTCATCATCTCCGCCGTGCCGTCAGTTCCCGGCTGACATCATATCGGCCCCGGCACTTACCACCTCGGCATAGTCCAGGGCTGGCGCCTCCCCCACCCCAGCCTCGCGGGCACGCCGGACGCGGCCCACGTACCGGGCGGCCGCAGCCGCGCCGGGCCTTTCATCCCCGGCCACCTCCGGGTCTCCGAGGAAGTGGTAGAAGATCAGCGCTGCGGCACGGATCGCGAAGCAGGTGTTCGACAGGGCCTCGATCACCGACCCGCCTTCGGGCAGCGGGAACGGGTTGATGCCCTCCATCCCGGACGGCAGCCTCCGCAGCGTCGAGGGGCGTATCTGGCCGGGACCGAGGCTGATGTCAGGCACTCGGCCCGTGAGGCGCAAGGCGAGAGCGGCGTAGCGCAGTTCTACCCATCGCTGCGCGAAGTTCCTGTTCGCCCGCTCCGTCGCGACCGCCGCCAGGGCGAGCCGGGCCGCCTGGGCGGCGCGCTCCCTCAGCTCCTCTGGGGAAGGACGAGAGCTCTCGGTGCTGTCCTGGGCCGGCTCCTCCTGCGGCGGCGTCTGGACCGCCTCGGAAAGGGGCAGGCTGGCGCAGGCGAGGGGCGCCGGAGCCGGCTCCATGCTGTACTCCACCTGCAGGGGCAGGCCGGGCAATGGGAACCGCCTCGCGGTCGCGCTCGCCATGAACCCGGACCGGAGAAGGATATTCGCCGCCACCCGGTCCTGGACGGAGGCGACCCGCAGATCGTACGATACCTCGTTCTCGAGGGTCTCTTCCTCTGACGAGCCGATCAGCGACAGGTCGGCGGGCCGGATCGGGTTGCTCTCCCGGCGGACCAGCACCCGCCGGGCCTCTCCGCTTCGGCCTTCGGTCTGTACCCATCCCCGATCCGCGATCTCGACGTCCCGGAACTCCAGGTTGGGGACGAGCAGCGTCAGGAGCACGGCGCCCGCCGCGCCGGTCCATGCCGTGAGAAGCCGCGGCGGAACCGTGGCCCACGGGAATTCTCCGGGCGCGCTCACTTGGAGAGCAGCTCCAGGGCGCTGGAGGCAGCCCCTGAGCTGAGGAGCCACAGCGCGCCCACCCGTGACAACTCCCCGGACGAGACCGTCCTGCTGCCCTTCTCCGATCCCTCGAAATGCTCGCAGAGGAAGATGGAGCCGAGCAGGCCGCAGAGGGCGACGTAGCCGAAAGCGACCATGTAGATCAGGTACAGGAGGAAGAAGGCGGGCTTGAGGTGGGCGATGGTCGGGTTGGCCAGGAGATCCCAGTAGACCACCATGGGCCAGGCGGAGAGGAAGGCCGTCGCGAAGCCGGCGAGGAACAGGGTCGGCACCCACTGCGCCTTGAGCCTTCGGGCAAACCTGCGGAAGGGCAACCTCGCGTTCGCCGCACGGACCGAGCGTCCGTAAAGGAGGACGCCACAGGCCGCGCCCGCCAGGAGGGGCGCTGCCATCTTGGTGATGAGCGAGACCATGATCAGTCTGGGGCTACGGTCCGAGAAGAGGGACTCGAAGGTGAAGTAGTAGTCGACTGGGAGAAGGAGGCTTATCAGCCGCGAGAGGACCATGGTGGCCGCGACGACCACCGCGAAATCGATGGCGCGTACGCACAGGCCCGGTCGGTTGGTGTTCACGGCCCATCTCCCGGAAGCACGGGCGGCCGAGCATGGGACGATTTCGTAACGAAGTCGATCTCCAAATGCGGCCTTCCTTGACAGCCTGCGCCATCTGGCGCACCCACCCGCATGCGGCGGCCCGACCCGTGTCCCCTTCCCGGGCTTATGGGGGCGTTCGGCCGGCCGGTTGAGGCCGCGAGCATTCAGACGATGAGCAAGAAATCCTCCGGCGGCTGGCTGGAGAGCCTGAAGACGATCCTCTACGCGGGCCTGATCGCTATTGGCATCCGCACCATCGCCTTCGAGCCGTTCAACATCCCCTCTGGCAGCATGATCCCGACCCTGCTGGTCGGGGACTACCTTTTTGTCTCCAAGTACTCCTACGGCTACTCCCGCGCCTCGCTGCCCTTCAGCCCGAACCTGTTCAGCGGCCGCATCATGGGCAGCCTGCCCGCGCGCGGCGACGTGGCCGTGTTCAAGCTGCCGCGGGACGGAACCACCGACTACATCAAGCGCATCGTCGGCCTTCCGGGAGACCGCATCCAGGTGCGCGCTGGCGTGCTGCGGATCAACGGCCAGCCCGTCACCCGCAACCGCCTCGGCCCCTATACGGTGGAGGGCGACGGGCCGCGCCTGACGGTGAACCTCTACCGCGAGACCCTGCCGCCGAGCGCCGACGCGCCCGGCCGCACCCACGACATCCTCGAGCAGACGGATGACGGGCCCTACGACAACACCCAGGAATTCGTGGTGCCGGCGAACCATGTCTTCGCGATGGGCGACAACCGCGACAACTCGCTGGACAGCCGCGCCACGGGCTATGTCGGCTTCGTGCCGGTGGAGAACCTGGTCGGCCGCGCCGAGTTCATCTTCTTCTCCTGGGATGGCTCGGCAAACTGGTGGGAGGTCTGGGCCTGGCCCTTCGCCGTCCGCTGGTCCCGCATCTTCTCGGGCGTCCGCTGACCATGAAGGTCCTGTTCCCTTGAAAGCCCCCGTCGCCGCCCTCGCGGGCCGTCTGGGCCACGAGTTCCGCGACGCCGCGCTGCTGGAACAGGCTCTCACGCACCGCTCCGCCGCTGATCCCAAGCGCCGCCAGCTCGATTCCAATGAGCGGCTGGAGTTCCTGGGCGACCGTGTCCTGGCCCTCTGCATGGCCGAATGGCTGAGCGAGCGCTTCCCGCAGGAGCGGGAGGGGGAGCTGGGCAAGCGCCTCGCCGTGCTGGTGGCCGCCGACACGCTGGCGAAGGTGGGCGACGCGATCGGCCTGCCCGCCGCGCTGCGCATTCCCCCCGCCGAGGGCCGCACCGGGCTGCGCCAGCGCGCCAACGTGGTGGCGGACGCGACGGAGGCGCTGATCGGCGCCCTCTACCTCGATGCCGGGCTCGAGGCGGCGCGCGGCTTCATCCGCCGGGAATGGACGGCGGCGATGGAGGCCGATCCCACCCCGCCGATGTCGGCGAAGAGCCGGCTGCAGGAATTCTCCCTCGGCCGCGGCCAGGGGCTGCCGGAATACGCGCTGATCGGCACGGAAGGTCCCTCCCACGCGCCGCTCTTCACCGTCTCCGTCACCGCCTGCGGCAAGGTCGCGGAGGCCACGGGCGACAACAAGCGCGCCGCCGAGCAATCGGCCGCCGAGGCGCTTCTGACGGAGCTGGGCCTTGGCTGACGAGCCCTCCGACATCCCGCCCGAGGAGACCTCGCGGACCGAGGGAGCCCCCGCACCGGAGAGCGTGCCGGAAGGGCCGCCCCGCGCGGGCATCGCCGCCGTGCTGGGCGCGCCGAATGCCGGCAAGTCCACGCTGGTGAACCGGCTCGCGGGGGCGAAGGTCTCCATCGTCTCCAACAAGCCGCAGACCACGCGCTTCCGCATCCGCGCCATCATCACCGAGGGCCGGTCCCAGGTGGTGCTGACGGACACGCCCGGTATCTTCTCCCCCAAGCGCCGGCTGGACCGCGCCATGGTCGCAGCCGCCTGGGGCGGGGCGCAGGACGCGGACCTGGCGATGCTGGTGGTGGATGCGCGCGCGGGCGTGACGGAGCCGCTGCGGGCGATCGTGAAGAAGCTGGCGAAGGGCGCGCCGCCGCTCTGGCTCGTGCTGAACAAGACCGACCTGTTCGACACGAAGCGCCTGCTGCCGCTGACCGCCGAGCTGAACGAGATGCTCCTCTTCCAGGAGACCTTCATGATCTCCGCCGAGACCGGGGACGGGGTGGACAGCCTCCGCACGCGCCTCGCCGGGGCGATGCCGCCGGGGCCATGGCTCTTTCCCGAGGACGAGCTGTCCGACGTGCCGGACCGCCTGCTGGCCGCCGAGATCGTGCGGGAGCAGATCCTGCGCCAGACCCACGAGGAGGTGCCCCACCACGCCACGGTTGAGACCGAATCCTGGCAGGAGCGGAAGGACGGCTCCGTGCGGATCGACTGCACCATTTATGTCGGCCGTGCGTCCCAGAAGGCGATCCTGATCGGCGACAAGGGGAGCCGGATCCGCGAGATCGGCCAGCGCGCGCGCACGGAGCTGACGAAGCTGCTGGAGCGGCCCGTCCACCTCTTCCTCAACGTGAAGGACCGGCCGGGCTGGGACGAGGAGCGCGGCCGCCTGCGCGCCCTCGGCCTCGAGGACCTGGAGTAGAACCCCGCGAATAGCGCCTCCCGGAACGGCCCCCGCGCCGATCCGCTCTCCCGGAGTGGCGCGGCCGGCGGGAAAGGCCCATTTTCCCGCCATGGAATGGACCGCCCCCGCGATCGTGCTGGATTCGCGCCCCCTCGGCGAGGGCGGCGCCGTCGTTACCCTGCTCACGGAGGCGCAGGGCCGGCACGCCGGGCTGGTGAAGGGCGGCGCGTCGCGGACGCAGGTGGCCACTTGGCTGCCGGGCAATCTGGTGGAGGCGCGCTGGGTCGCGCGGCTCTCCGACCAGCTCGGCCACCTCTCCGGGGAGCTGGTGCATCCCACCGCCGCGCTGGCGATGGAGGACCCGCTGGCCCTGGCGCTCCTCTCCTCCGCCTGCGCCGTCGCGCTGGAGGCGCTGCCGGAGCGCGAGGCCCATCCGGCCGCCTTCCGCGCCCTGCTGCCGATCGTCGCCCATCTCCAGTCCGGCGCGGCCGAGATCATCCCGGACTACGCCCGCTGGGAGCTGCTGCTCCTGGCGGAGCTGGGCTACGGGCTGGACCTCTCCCGCTGCGCGATGACGGGGGATGCGCAGGACCTCACCCATGTCTCGCCGAAATCCGGCCGGGCCGTGCGCTCCGACATCGCGGCGCCCTACGGCGACCGGATGCTGCCCCTGCCGCCCTTCCTGCGGAAACCCGCCCTACCCAGCGGGCCGAAGGACTGGTCCGACGCGCTGCGCCTGACCGGCCACTTCCTGGAACGGGATGCCTTCGGCGCGCACCATCGCCCGATGCCGGCCGCGCGGCACGCCCTGGCCGACCGGGTGGCCGCCCTGGCCGAGGCCGCACAGGCCGAGGCGCCGCCGGCCGCCTGATCCGGCGGGCGCCCCCGTCCGCGACCTTCAGGGCGCCGGGCGCACCAGGACGAGGCTGAAGGCACCGGCCCCGCTACCCAGCAGCTTCACGCGCAGGAAGGCCGGGCGCGGGCCGGGCGGCACGTCGATACGGGAGGCGAGCCCGTCCGCGTCGTCGTTCTCCGCCAGCACCGCGCCGCCCTCGTCCACCAGCGCGAGCTCCGTGTCCGCCTCGCCCTCGAGGTCAAAGGTCATGGCCTGGGCCGGGCGGCCGTCATTCGGCAGGGCCACGAAGGCCTCGCCGCCCGCCTCCACCCGCACCCGCACGGCCTCGCCCAGGATGAGGGTGGGGCGGCGCGCGGCCTCGGCGAGGCTGGTGGAGGGACCGCCCGGAGCGGCCTCCGCGGGGCCCTGGACCACCAGTTCGAAGCTGCCGCGGGCGCCGTTCAGCAGCGTGGCCCGCACGAAGGCGGCGGGGCGGGAGCCGGCGGAGGTGACGATGCGGGAGGCGACGCCGCCGCCGCTGTCGTCATCCTCGCCCACCTGCTGCCCCTCCGCGTCCAGCAGCGTCAGCACCGTGTCGGCGTTCTCGCTGAGGTCGCGGGTGAGGAGGGTGAGGGCCTGGCCCTCCGGCAGGGCGAACACCGCCTGTCCCTCGCGGGCCAGCATGATCCGCAGGTTCTGCCCCGCCGCGATCGGGCCGCGGGCGCGCGCCGCCTCCAGCGTTGTGGGGTAGTCGGGCGCGGGCAGGGGCGCCTCCCGCTCCAGCATCACCTCGAAGGTGCCCGTGCCGGGGTTGACGAGGCTGGCCCGCAGGAAGAGCGACCCCTCCGCCGCGCGGGAGACGGCGAGGATGGAAGCGAGGCCCCGCTCGGAATCGTCGTTCTCCGACAGGACCCGGCCGGAGGAGTCGACCAGGGCGAGGGCCGTGTCCGTGTTCCCGGCGAGCTCGCGGGTGATCGCGATGAGGTCGGTGCGGTCGTCGGGCAGGCGGAACCAGGCCTCCTGGTTGCGCCGCAGCCGCACGCGCACGGCCTGGCCGGGCGCGAGCGGCGGGCGGTTGGCCGCATCCTCCCGGCCGGTGGCGAAGTCCGGCGGCGGCAGGACGGCCTCCCGCGTCAGCACCAGCTCGAAGCGGCCGCCCGAATCGTCCAGCACGCCGGCGCGGACCAGCCGGACGCCGTCGCCGGGCTGGACCTCCAGGCGGGAGGAGAGGCTCTCCTGCCCGCCGTCATCGTCCTCCGCCACCACCGCACCGGCCTCGTTCAGCACGGCCAGAACCGTGTCCGTGTTGCGGCCTAGGCGCCGCGTCGTCACGGCCCAGGCCTCGCCGGCCTCTGGCGCCGCACGGAAGAACGCCTGCTGGCCGCGGCGCAGGTTGAGCTGCACCGGCCGGTCCGGCTGCAGCGGCGGCGTGCGGGCAGCGTCGGCGGCGCTGAACGCGATGGTCGGGGCGGGCGTCGGCGCGGCGGCCTGGCCGGGGCGCGATGGCGCCGTGGTGGCCGGGCTCTTGTTCGGGCCATCCGGAGCCGGCCGGGCGGGCGCGGGGGGTGGCGTGGGGGCCGGGGATTGCGCCCTGGCTCCTGATGCCGCCACGACTGCCGCCACGCCCATCAGGGCCCCTGCCAACGGGCCGATGGCCCGGGCCGATCCGCGCTGCGCCATGCGGAATCCTCCTTCACGCTGTGCCACGTGCTAGCCCTCGTTCCGCGGGCGCGTCCATCAACATAGCCGTGCCTTGGCAACATAGCCCTGCCCTGGCGCCGGCGCGCCCGGCCTGCTAGAACGGAACTACCTGAACGAACTGAGAACATAGGTCCCGGCCCGCCATGCCAGACGACGTCAAGGCGATCCCCGAGGGCGGTCGCATCCACGAGACCCCGCTCGCCGGCGCCCTCTCCGAGCGCTACCTCGCCTACGCCATGTCCACCATCATGGCCCGCTCCCTGCCCGACGTGCGGGACGGGCTGAAGCCCGTGCACCGCCGCCTGCTCTGGGCCATGCAGCAGCTGCGGCTGGATCCGGCGGGCGGGTTCAAGAAGTGCGCGCGCGTGGTGGGCGACGTGATCGGCAAGTATCACCCGCACGGCGATTCCAGCGTCTACGAGGCGCTGGTGCGGCTGGCCCAGGACTTCGCCGCCCGCTATCCGCTGGTGGAGGGCCAGGGGAACTTCGGCAACATCGACGGCGATAACGCCGCGGCCATGCGCTACACCGAGGCCAAGCTGACCGAGGTGGCGAAGGCCCTGCTGGAGGGGATCGACGAGGACGCTGTCGATTTCCGCCCGACCTATGACGGGGAGGAGCAGGAGCCGGTGGTGCTGCCAGCGGCCTTCCCGAATCTGCTGGCGAACGGCGCGAACGGCATCGCGGTGGGCATGGCGACGAGCATCCCGCCGCACAATGCCGGGGAGTGCTGCGCGGCCGCGCTGGAGCTGATCCGCAACCCCGAGGCGACCACCGCCGAGCTCCTCGTGCACATGCCCGGCCCGGATTTCCCCACGGGCGGCATCATGGTGGAGCCCGCCGACAGCATCCTGAACGCCTACGAGACCGGCCGCGGCGGCTTCCGCCTGCGCGCACGCTGGGAGAAGGAGGCGCTGAAGAACGGCACCTGGCAGGTCGTGATCACGGAGATCCCCTATCAGGTCCAGAAGTCCCGGCTCATCGAACAGATCGCGGAACTGCTGGAGGCGAAAAAGCTGCCCCTGCTGGCGGATGTGCGGGACGAGAGCACGGACAAGGTGCGCGTGGTGCTGGAGCCGAAGTCCCGCACCATCGACCCCGCCGTGCTGATGGAGAGCCTGTTCCGCGCCACGCCGCTGGAGAGCCGCATCTCCCTCAACATGAACGTGCTGGATGCCGAGCGCACGCCGCGCGTCATGGGGCTGAAGGAGGTCCTGCGCTCCTGGCTGGACCACCGGCAGGTGGTGCTGGTGCGCCGCTCCAGGCACCGCCTGGCCGCGATCGAGCGCCGGCTGGAGATCCTGGACGGCTACCTCATCGTCTACCTCAACCTCGACGAGGTGATCCGCATCGTCCGCGAGGAGGATCACCCGAGGGAGGCGCTGATGCGCACCTTCGGCCTGACCGAGGTGCAGGCCGAGGCCATCCTCAACATGCGGCTGCGCGCCCTGCGCAAGCTGGAGGAGATGGAGATCCGGCGCGAGCACACGCGCCTCACGAAGGAGCTGAAGGGGCTGCAGAAGCTCCTCTCCAGCGAGAAGGCGCAGTGGGACCGGATCGGCGAGGAGATCGAGGCGGCGCGGCAGAAGTTCGGCTCGGGCGCGCTGGGCGACCGCCGCACGGTGCAGACGGCGGCCGTGGCCGTCGTCTACGACGAGAGCCACTTCGTGGAGAAGGAGCCGATCACCGTCATCCTCTCCGAAAAGGGCTGGCTGCGCGCGCAGAAGGGGCATCTGGAGGACCCGTCCGGCCTGCGCTTCAAGGAGGGCGATGGCCTCGCCCTGATGCTGCACGCGGAGACGACGGACCGGATCGGCCTGCTGGCCTCCAACGGCCGCTCCTACACGATCAAGGCCGATTCCGTGCCGCGCGGCCGCGGCGACGGGCAGCCCGTGCGGCTGATGGTGGAGCTGGGGAACGAGGACGACATCGTCACCGCCTTCGTCTGGAGGGAGGGGATGAAGTTCCTCCTCGCCTCTGCCTCCGGCCGGGGCTTCGTGGTGAGGAGCGAGGACCTGCTGGCGGAGAAGCGCACCGGCAAGACGGTGCTGATGGTGGACGCGCCGGACACGCTCGCTGCCGCCGTACCGGCGGAGGGCGACACGGTCGCGGTGGTCGGCGAGAACCGGAAGCTGCTCGTCTTCCCGCTGGAGCAGGTGCCGGAGCTGGGGCGCGGACGGGGCGTGGCGCTGCAGGGCTACCGCGACGGCGGCCTGTCCGACGTGAAGGTCTTCGACGCGCGCCGCGAGGGCCTGACCTGGCAGCTCGGCGACCGGACCCGCACGGAGACGGCGCTGGCCCCCTGGCGCGGCAACCGTGGCGGTGCGGGCAAGATGCCGCCCAACGGTTTCCCCAAGTCCAACCGCTTCGACGGCTAGGGGCGCGGGATTGACGCCGGAGGCGCTGGAGGAGGCCATCGCCGGGCATCCGGCCTGGGGCGGCCACTTCCGGCAGCAACGGGAAGGCTACACACTCCCTGGCCTCGGCGCCGCCCGCATCCACGGCACCGGCGCGGCGGACGCGGCGGTGCTGGCCGCCCAGGGCATCGGGATCGAGGGCGGCGGGGGCGAGGGCAACCTCGTCGTGCTCGCCGGCGGGCAGGGCGGGCACCACCTCCGCATCCTCTTCGGCGGGCGCAGGAACTGCATCGCCGTGATCGGCACCGAGGGCGTGCTGGCCGGACAGGTCGGGTTTGAGGGCGACGGCCACCTGCTCGTCTTCAACGGCCGCGGCACCTGCCACGTGAACATGACCTTCCGCTCCCGCGAGGGCGCGCTGTTCTTCGGGCGGGGTGCCACCTGCAACGGCGCCGACTTCCTGGTGGAGGGACCGCGCCGCTGCATCATCCTCGGGGATGACGGGATGGTGGCCTACCGGGTGGGCCTCCGCACCAGCGACAGCCACGGCATCGTCTCGCTGGACGATCCGCGCGCCGCGCTGAACCCGCCGGCGAGCGTGGTGGTGGAACCCCATGTCTGGATCGCGAAGGATGCGGTGATCGGCCGCGGCGTGCGCTTGGGGCGCGGCGCCATCGTCGCCATGAACACGATCGCCACGGCGGATGTGGCGCCCTGCACCCTGGTGGGCGGCGTGCCCATGCGCGTGCTGAAGGAACGAGTGACCTGGACCCGCGCCTCCCAGCCGGGCCAAGCGGAGATCCAGGCGGCCATCGCCGCGGCCGCGCCGGCCGAGAGGGGGCCGGGCAGGGCGGGGTGACTTGCGCGCCCCGGCGGTGTTCTCCGCAGGCGGGCTCAGCGCGCGGGCGCGATGTCCTGCGGGCGGCTGACCTCGTCGATCCGCGCGACGTGCCTCAGGCCGCGGCGCATCGCCCAGGCGTTCTTCTGGATGTGCAGCGGAACGATCCCGACATCCTCCATGGCCACGCGCGTCGCCCCTTGGAACAGCGCCTCGCGCTGCGGGTCGTCCAGGGTCCGCAGGCCTTCTGCCAGCAGGCGGTCGTGCTCGGCGTTGGAGTAGCGGCCGCGGTTGCTGGCGCCCCAGCCGCGGGCGGGATCGAAGGTGGCTGTCAGGGCGCGGAGCGGGTTGGAGGCTTCGCCGCTGTTGCTGCCCCAACCCCAGAGGAAGGCGGAGAAGTCCTGCCGGCTGGCGCGGGGGATGTAGGCGGCCCAGGGCAGGGCCTCCACCGTCGTGCGGATGCCCGCTCGGGTCCACATCTGCCCGATCGCCTGGATGATGCGGGCGTCGTTCACGTAGCGGTCGTTCGGCCCGTGCAGGGTGATGCGGAAGCCTTGGGGGAAGCCGGCCTCGGCCAGCAGCGCGCGGGCGCGGGCGAGGTCGGTGGGCGGGGCGCCGAGGCCGGGCACGTGGCCGAAGGCGCCCTCGGGCAGGAACTGCCCGCTGGGCACGGCGGCCTCCTCCATCACCCGCTCCGCGATGGAGCCGCGGTCGATGGTGAGGCTCAGCGCCTCACGCACGCGACGGTCGCTCAGCGGGTTGGGGGTGATCGGCCTGCCGTCATTGTCGGTGATGAAGGGCGTCGCGCCCGGGCGGCTACGGTCCAAGCCGAGGAAGATGACCCGCAGCCCCACCACCTCGCTCAGCTGCACGCGAGAGTCCCGGCGCAGGCGGGCGAGGTCGCCGGTGGGCACCTGGTCGATGAAGTCCACATCCCCCGCGAGCAGCGCCGCGGTGCGGGCGGGGTCGGAGGCGATGTAGCGGATCGTCACGGCCTGCCAGGGCTGCTTTGGCCCGTACCAGGCGTCGTTGCGCTCCACCTCCGCGCGGTCGCCGTTGCGGTAGGAGCGCAGGCGGTAGGGGCCGGTGCCGATGGCGGCGCGGCCGGCGTTGAACTCCTCCGTCGTCGCGCTCTCATGCGTGGCGCGGTTGAGGATGCGGATGTTGGCGAGATCGGTCGGCAGGAGCGGGTAGGGGCCGCCCATGTGGAGCCGCACCGTCAGCGGGTCCACCACCTCCACCCGCTGGATCGGGCGGGTGTAGCCGGAGAAGGAGCCTGGGCTGTTCAGCACCTGCGGCACGCGGGCGAGGGTGAAAGCCACGTCGTCGGCCGTGAAGGGCCGGCCGTTGTGGAAGGTGACGTTGGGGCGGAGCCTAAACTCCCAGACCCCGCCCTCCAGCGGCCGCCAGGACTCCGCCAGGCCGGGGATCAGCCGCACCCGCTCGTCCGTGCGGACGAGGGAGTCGAAGATCACGTCCGCCATGGCGTTGTTCGGCGCCTGGTTGTGGAAATGGGGATCGAGGCTGGTGATCGGCGTGCCGACCGCCATGGTGAGGCTGCTGCCGGCGCCCTGGGCTCCTGCGACCTGGGCCCCCGCGTGCGCCGACGCCATGGCGATGATCGCCGCCCCGAGAGCGGCCTTCAGCATCGGTCCCACGCTCGTTCCCCCATCGTTGCGATCGTCATAGCCACAGGCGGACGGGGTGGGAAGGCAGCCGGTCTCGGGGCCGGAGCGTGGCGCCGGGCTAGCCCACGCTCTCCGGCACGAAGGAGGCGACCGGCGGGGCCGCGTCGCGCAGCGGCACCCAGGCGCCGTTCACCAGGATCTCGCTGGGCCGGAAGGCGGCCTTGTAGGCCATCTTGGCGCTCTGCGGCACCCAATAGCCGAGATAGACGTAGGGCAGGCCGAGCTGCCGGGCGCGCTCCACCAGCTGAAGGATCGCCAGGGTGCCGAGGGAGCGGTTCGCGTAGTCCGGCTCGAAGAAGGAGTAGACGGCCGAGAGCCCGTCCTTCAGCCAGTCCGTCAGGCAGGCGCCGATGAGGCGGTCCGGGGCCTCGCGGAACTCCACCAGCATCGTGGTGATCGGCGTGTCCTCCACCATGGCGCGGTAGTCGTAGAAACCCATGGCGGCCATGTCGCCGTCCCGGTGGCGGGCGCGCTGGTAGCGCTGGAAGAGCGCGAACTGCTCCGCCGTCGCGCGCGCCGGCACCTCCTGCGCCATCACCTCCGCATTCGCCTTCAGCAGCTTGCGGTGCGTGCGGCCGGGCCCGAAATCCGCCACCACGATGCGGATGGGAATGCAGGACTGGCAGCCCGGGCAGACCGGCGCGTAGGCGATGTTGTGGCTGCGGCGGAACCCGGCGCGGGAGAGGCGGTCATGCAGCGCCTCGCCCTCCGGGCCGGAGAGCTCGGTGACGACCTTCCGCTCCGTCCGCCCGGCCAGGTAGGGGCAGGGCAGGGGCGCGGTGGTGTAGAAGAACTGCGGTCGGCGTCCGGCGCGGTGCAGCATGAGGCGTTCAGTGTCCGCGGAAAGCCCGTCGCCGTAAATGGCTTCGTGAGGGGTGAAGCGCATGGCTGTGCCGCGGGGTTTCAGTCCCATGACGGGTTGAAACCCCGGGCTCCTCTCTCACGGGTCCAGCCGCAACCGCGCCGAGGTCTCCGCCAGGGCGGGGATCGATTCCAGCCGGCCGGCGGCCCAGGCCGCGTTCATGTCCCGCCAGTGGCGGGAGAAGGGGTTGCCCGACTGCCCCGTGGCCACCGCCGCCGCCACCCCGTCGCGGGAGGCGAGGTCCATCACGATCCGCAGGCCGGGGCCGTGGACGTGGGAGAAGTCTCGCGCCATGCCGCCGCGGTTCACCGTCTGCCCGTCGCCCGGCGTCGGCGCCTCGATCCGCAGCATGTCGCCCAGCCCCGGCACGAAGCGCAGCAGCGGGTGGTCCAGCCGCACCCGGTGCGCCGCGCCCCAGCGCCAGGTGGCCGGGTCCGGGCCGAAGCGCGAGACCAGGGAGGCCGTCGCGGCCTCCAGCGCCCGCATGGAGAGCGCGGCGCAGCCGCCCGGCCCGCACCACTCCGCGCCCTGCGGCGTCGCGAGAGAGCGCAGGAACTCCGCGCCCGGTGAGAAGGCCTCCTCCGAGACCCCGGCAGTGGCGAGGGCCATGCGGCCGAACTCGCGCGCCCAGGCGTTGAAGATCAGGGGCTGCGGCATGTCCGGGCCCGCCGTGCCGTCCCAGCCCAGCAGGAGGTCGCGCGCGGTCCCCGCGATCCCGGCCGGGCGCGCGGGGGAGAGGAGCAGGGGCAGCATCTCCCGCGCCAGCAGGTCCACCGCGTCGGCCTGGATGGCGCCGAGATCGCCGGGCGCGTGGCGCTCGCGCTGGCGCAGCAGCTCGCCGATCCGGCGGAAGCGCCAGTCCCCGTACCAGTCGCGGCCGAGGAAGGGCTCCGCGCCCGGCGGCTGCACGCGGTTGTTCGCGTTCGCCAGCACGCCGCTGGCCGGCCGCTCCTGGTGCGGCATCGCGTCGAAGGGCACCCAGCCCGTCCAGTCGCGCGCCCCGTCCCAGCCCGGCGCGGGCAGGGCACCGTCGCCGGAGGCGCGGACCGGCGTGCGGCCGGTGAGGTACATGGCGATTCCGCCGGCGGCGTCCGCCACCATCAGGTTCTGCGCGGGCGAGCCGATCAGGGCGGCCGCCGCCCGCGCTTCCTCCAGGGATCGGGCGCGGTTGAGCGCCAGCAGCCCCGCCGCCTGGCTGTCGCCAGGGGCGAGGTTGGCCATGGCGACGGCCAGCACCTCGCTTCCCGGCGGCTGGTCGTCCAGGTCGGAGATCACCGGGCCGTGCCGCGTCTCCCGCACCCGCAGCACCTCCTCCGCCCGGCCGCGCACGGCGATGCGCTCCTCACGCGTCGCGAAGGGGCGGGGGCCGTCCGGCGTCTCGTAGGCGTCCGCGCCCGAGAGGCGCTCGACGAAGACGTCCTGCGTGTCGGAATGCGTGGTGGTGAAGCCCCAGGCCAGCCGCTCGTTCCGGCCGATCACCACCAGCGGCACGCCCGGCGCCGTGGCCCCGGCAAGGAAGCGCCCGCCCGGCAGCTCGATCCGCGCGAGATACCAGAGCACGGGCGCCTGCAAGGCCAAATGCGGGTCGGAGGCGAGCAGGGCGCCGCCCGTGGCGGAGCGCGCCGGCGCGAGCGCCCAGGCGTTGGAGGCGGATCCCGGCTGCGGCGCGCCGCGTCCCCAGCTCGGCGTGGCCTCCAGCAGCGCGGCCAGCCGCTCCGGCGGCGGAAGGGCGGCAAGGTCCGGCCGTCCCGGGCTGTCGTCCGAGGGCCAGAGCTGCCAGAGCTTCTCTGCCGGCAGGGTGGCGGAGAGGCGGGCCCGCTCCGTCTCCAGCCGCCAGTTCCCGGAGAGCCAGAGCCCCATCACCTTGCCCCAGAGAAGGCTGTCGGATGGCTTCCACGGTTCCGGTGCGCCGAGGGCAATGAACTCCGGCGCGGCGAAGCGCCCGCGCGCGGCGATCCAGGCGTTCACCCCCGCCGCATAGGCCTCCAGCATTCCGCGCGCCTCGGCGGGCAGGGCGGCGAGGTCGGCCTCGGCGCGCTGGCGCAGGCCGAGGGTGCGGACGAAGCGGTCCAGGCGCAGGGTCGAGGGGCCGGCGATCTCGCTCAGCCGCCCCGCGCCGCCGCGGCGCGTCATCTCCATCTGGAACAGCCGGTCCCGCGCGTGCAGCACGCCCATGGCGGTCGCGGCATCGCGCTCGGATGAGGCGCGGATGCGGGGGATTCCCTTCGGGTCGAAGCCGATCTCCACGGAGGCGGAAAGGCCGGCGACCCGCAGCGCCTCATCCTCGCCCGGCAGGGTCCACAGGATCAGCCCGGCGACGATGCCACCGGCCACGAGCGGCAGGGCCACGAGCAGCACCAGGATCCGGCGCAGCCAGCGCCAGCCGGAGCGGGCAGGGAGGGGACGGGCGCGCCGGGGTGCGAGGGGCATAGCGCCAATCAACCAGCCCGCTGGGCGGCGGCCAAGGTCGGGGCCCGTGAAACTTGGTTTCGAACGCCTCGTCCTATGTGCCGGGCCGAAGCCTGCCGCCGGTCAGCCGGCCTTGCGGCCCGCCGCCGCGGCGCGCACCGCCTCCCGCAGCGCGCCCATCGTGTAGGGCTTGCGGAGGAGCGGCAGCCCCGCCTCCGCCACCCGCGCGGGGGCGCCGCCGTAGCCGCTGGTCAGCAGCACCGGCAGTTCCGGCCGTGCCTCCCGCAGCCTTGCGGCAAGGTCCAGCCCGTCCATGCCGCCGGGCATCAGCACGTCGGTGAAGACGAGATCCGGCTCCAGGCCGCGCTCCAGCATTTCCAGGGCCAGCGCGGGGCCCGCCGCGCGGACGGGGGCGTGGCCGAGGTGGCGCAGCATGTCCAGCACGAGGGCCGCCACCGCCTCCTCGTCCTCCACCACCAGCACGCGCAAGGGCCGCTCCTCGGCGGCCGGATCGGGCGCCGACGCGCCCGTGGCGGGCACCTCCCCGGCCTCACCGGCGGCGCGGGGCAGGTGGAGCGTGACGCAGGTGCCGTGGCCCGTCCGGCTCCGCACGCGGGCCGCCCCGCCGCTCTGCCGGGCGAAACCATAGGCGTGCGCCAGGCCCAGGCCGCTGCCGCTCCCGGGCTTGGTGGTGAAGAAGGGCTCGAAGGCGCGGGCCAGCACCTCCGGCTCCATGCCCGTGCCCGTGTCGGAGACGTCGAGGCGCAGGAACTCGCCCCGCAGCCCGTCCGGCTCCTCCGTGCCGTCCAGCACGGCGTTGCGCGCGGCAACTCGAAGCGTTCCGCCCTTCGGCATGGCGTCCCGCGCATTGAGGGCGAGGTTCGTCAGCGCCAGCTCCAGCTCCGAAGGGTCGGCGTGGACGGGCCAGGCATCGCCGGCCACCTCGATCTCCACCGCGATATCGGCCTGCAGGGAGCGGGAGAGCATGGTGCCGAGCTCGGCCATCCATGGGCCGAGGGCGATCGGCTCCGGCCGCAGCGCCTGCCGCCGGGCGAAGGTGAGCAGGCGGCGGGTGAGGTCGGCGCCGCGCTGGGCGGCGGTGGCGATGTTCGCGGTCAGCTTCTCCCGCCGCGCCGGGTCCTCCGTGCGGGACAGGAGGGAGATGCCCGCGGAGACGACGGCGAGGAGGTTGTTGAAGTCGTGCGCGATCCCGCCGGTCAGCCGGCCCAGCGCCTCCAGCTTCAGGGTCTGGGTCACGCCGGCCTGGACGGCTTCCCGCGCCGCCACCTCGCGCTCCACCTCGCGCCGCAGGTTCTCGTTCGCGTCGCGCAGCGCGATCTCCGCGCGCTTGCGGGCGGTGATGTCGATGCTCAGCCCTGTCAGGCGCCAGGGGCGGCCCGCCGCGTCGCGCCGCAGCCGGCCGCGGCCGGAGAGCCAGAGGATGCCCTTGCCCGGGTGGCGGGCGCGGTACTCCATCTCGATCTCGGAGGCCCCGGGATCCTCCAGCATCCGGCGTACGCTGCGCTCCGCGGCCTCCCGGTCCTCCGGCAGGATGCCGCCCATCCAGGTCTCCATCGTCGGCTGGGCGACGGGATCGAGGCCGAGCATGTCCCGGTACTCGGCGGACCAGCTGATCGTGTTCGCCGGGATGTCCCACTCCCAGGCACCGGCGCCGGCGTAGCGGTGGGCAAGGCCCAGGCGCTCCTCGCTCTCGCGCAGGGCCATGTCCACGGAGGCCAGCTCCGCCCGGCGGGCCGCCGTCTCGCGCGCGAGTTGCGCGTTCGCCTCCTCCAGCTCGGCGGTGAGGGACCAGAGGTCCTCGAAGGCCTCGCCGATGACGGCATCTTCGTCCCCGGCCTCGCGCCGGGCCGAGACGAGTGCGCGGCCGGCCATCAGCCGCCGCTCGGCCGCCTGCAGCCGCTCGGCGAGCCGCGCCGATTCGGCGCGCGCCTCCGCCAGCGCGGTGCGAAGCGCCCGAACCTCGGCATCTCCCCGTCCCGGACGTGCTCCGGGCGGGGTGCCCTGAGTGGGGGCCCGCTGCTGCACCAATCCTCCGACCGCCGTTCCTGTCTCCTGTGTTAAGAACGATCCGGAGGGCGGGCGGTTGAACGGCGCCTCAGACGAGTTGTGTTTCGAGGTCCGCCGCCTCCTCCCGCAGCAAGGGCAGGAAGGTTTCCGCCAGTGCGCCGTGCGGGTGCAAGGCCGCTGGCGCCCCGATGTTGAGCGCGGCCACCACGCGGCCGTCGTAGCGGCGCAGCGGCACGGCGAGGGAGACGAAGCCGAGCTCCATCTCCTCCACCACCAGCGCGTGACCTTCCGCGCGCGCGGCGGCGATGGCGGCGCGCAGCCGGGCCGGGTCCGTGCTCGTGCGCGGCGTCACGGGCGCGGGGGGATGGGCGGTGAGCAGTGCCTCGGCGGCGGCCTCGGGCATCGCGCCGAGAAGGACGCGGCCGAGCGCCGTGCAGTGGGCGGGCAGGCGCGTGCCGATCATCGTGTTCACCGGCACCAGCCGCGCGGGCTGGCCATAGGCGACGAAGACCACCTCCGCCCCGTCCAGCATGGCGACGGAGCAGGCCACGCCGTGCGCCGCCGCGATCCGTTCGCAGCGCGGCTGGAGCAGTGCGGAGACGCCGTTGGCGCCGAGATAGCCGGAGGCGAGGCGCAGAACCCGTGGCGTGAGGCGGAACAACCGCCCCTCCGCCTCGACGAAGCCGAGATGGACAAGGGTAAACAGCGCCCGGCGGGCCGTGGCACGGGGCAGGCCTGTGGCACGGGCGGCCTCGGCGAGGGTCACGGGCCGCCGCTCCGCCCCGAAAGCACCGAGGATCGCCAGGCCGCGGGCCAGCGCCTCCGAGTAGTCCGGTCCCAGCGCCGCCTCCTCGCGGTTGCGGCTGGCCTCGGCGCCGAGCCTGGGCATGCGGTTCTCCCATCAGAACGGCGTTGCGTGCGCCGGAAGCAGCGTTCTACAATCGCACAGACGTTCGGTCATCGGACATTTTTGAGGGGTGTTCGGCCATGATGAGTGCGGAGCAGAACAGGCGCCTGACGCAGGTGGGCCCGGGCACGCCGGGCGGGGCGCTGCTGCGCCGCTACTGGCAGCCCGTGGCGCTGACGGACGAGCTGGAAGGGCCGCGCCCCGTGCGGCCGGTGCGCGCGCTCGGCCAGGACTTCGTGCTGTTCCGCGACGAGCAAGGGACGATCGGGATGATCGACCGGGGCTGCCCGCACCGCGGCGTGGACCTCGCCTATGGCCGGCTGGAGGATGGCGGCCTTCGCTGCCCCTTCCACGGATGGCTCTTCGGCGCCGATGGCCGCTGCCTGGACACGCCGGGCGAGCCAGAGGGCAGCACGCTGCACCAGCGCGTCCGCACGCGGTCCTACCCCGTGCAGGTCCGCTCCGGCATCGTTTTCGCCTATCTCGGCGAGGGTGAGGCGCCGGCGCTGCCCGCCTTCGACTGTTTCGTGGCGCCGGACACCCACACCTTTGCCTTCAAGGGCCTGATCGAGTGCAACTGGCTCCAGGCGCTGGAGGTGGGGATCGACCCCGCTCACGCCTCCTTCCTGCATCGCTTCTTCGAGGACGGGGACGAGAAGGAGGCCTACGGCAAGCAGTTCCGCGGCGCCTCGGACGGTTCCGACCTACCGATGACCTACGTGCTGCGCGAGTTCCCGCGCCCGCAGATCGAGGTGGACAACACGGATTACGGGCTGCGCGTGACGGCGCTGCGGAAGATCAGCGAGCAGACCACGCATGTCCGCGTGACGAACCTCTACTTCCCGCAGGCCTTCGTCATCCCGATGAGCGCGGAGATGACCATCACCCAGTGGCACATGCCCGTGGACGACACGCGCTGCTACTGGGTCGCCATCTTCACCAGCTTCGCCGCCCCGGTGGACCGCGCGCGGATGCGGGCGCAGCGGCTGGAGACCTACTCCCTGCCGGACTACCTGCCCGCCCGGAACGTGCGGAACGAGTACGGCTACGACCCCCAGGAGCAGGCGGCCGAGACCTATACGGGCATGGGCCACGACATCAACACGCACGACCAGTGGGCGGTGGAGAGCCAGGGCGCGATCCAGGACCGCACGAAGGAGCACCTGGCCTCCACGGACAAGGCGATCGCCGCCAACCGCCGCCTGCTGCTGCGCGCCATGGCCGCGGTGGAGGAGGGGCGGGCGCCGATGCTGACGGAGGGGGCGGAGAACCTGACCGGCCCGGCCACCATCGACGGCATGGCGCCGACCGAGACTTGGCAGGCGCACTGGAAGGCGGCGGTGGCGCGGCGCCGCTCGGCCGCGCCCTGGTCCGCCCCGGCCCTGGCGGCCGAGTGAGGGCATGAGCTTCGTCGAGGCGCACGGGCTGCACGACGCGGCGGCCCGGGAGGCGGCGGCGCATGTGCTGCGCCGGATCGAGGAGGAGGGGGTGGGGGTGATCCGCCTCTCCTGGGCGGACCAGCACGGGATCCTGCGCGGCAAGAGCGTGGTGGCGGCCGATGCGGCGCGCGCGCTGCGCGACGGCATCGCCATGACCTCCACCATGCTGCTGAAGGACACCAGCCACCGCACGAGCTGGCCGGTTTTCGGCGCGGGCGGGCCGATGCAGGAGATGCAGGGGGCGGCCGACTTCCTCGTCATCCCCGACCCGACGACCTTCCGCGTGCTGCCCTGGGCGCCGCACACGGGCTGGCTGCTCTGCGACGCCTACTTCAAGCACGGCGGCCCGGTGCCGCTCTGCTCCCGCCAACAACTGCGGCGGGCGCTGGCGAAGGCGGAGGGGCAGGGCTTCTCCCTCGTCACGGGCATCGAGATGGAGTTCCACCTCTTCCGTCTGCTCGACCCGAAGATGGCGCCGGAGGATGCGGGCCAGCCTGGCACGCCGCCGGAGGTCGCGCTGCTGACCCAGGGCTACAACTACCTGACCGAGAGCCGCTACGACGCGCTCGACCCGATCCTGGAGACGCTGCGCCACGCGGTGGAAGGCCTGGATCTGCCGCTGCGGTCCATGGAGATCGAGTACGGGCCGAGCCAGGTGGAGTTCACCTTCGACGCCCGCCCCGCGCTGGAATCGGCGGACAATGCGATCCTGTTCCGCAGCGCCGTGAAGCAGGTGGCGCGGCGGCACGGCTACCACGCCAGCTTCATGTGCCGGCCGCGCATCCCGAACGTCATGTCCTCCGGCTGGCACCTGCACCAGTCCCTCTGCAACGGGGAGGGACGGAACCTCTTCGTCGGGGAAGCGGGCGAACTGCTCTCCGGCACCGCCCTGCACTACCTTGGCGGGCTGCTCCACCACGCCCGGGCGGCGGCGGCCTTCTCCACGCCGACGATCAACGGCTACCGCCGCTTCCGGCCCCTTTCCCTGGCGCCGGACCGTGCCGTGTGGGGCGTGGACAACCGCGGCGTGATGGTGCGCGCCCTCGGCCAGCCCGGGGACCGCGCGACACGGCTGGAGAACCGCGTGGGGGAGCCGGCGGCGAATCCTTATCTCTACGCCGCCTCCCAGCTGCATTTCGGGCTGGACGGGCTGGCGCGGCGGTTGGAGCCGGGCCCCGCTGCCGACACCCCCTACGAGACCGCGGCCGATCCGCTGCCCCGCAGCCTGGCCGAGGCATTGGATGCCCTGGACAGAAACGAAACGGCGCGCGACGCTTTCGGGCAAGGTTTCATCGACTGGTTCCTGCGGCTGAAGCGCGCCGAGATCGCCCGGTTCGAGGCAGAGGTCTCGGAGTGGGAGCAGCGGGAGTACTTCGAGATCTTCTGATTCCGGCGGGCAAACCCGCCGGCGTGGTCCAAGGGGTGGGTGGATGGCGATCCTGGAGCTGGAATCGGTCGAGAAAGTCTTTCCCGGCCGGGGCGGGCCGCCCACGCTCGCCATGGACCGGCTGTCGCTTTCCGTGCGGGAAGGGGAGTTCCTCTCCATCCTCGGCCCTTCCGGCTGCGGCAAGTCCACGCTGCTGCAGATCGCGGCGGGGCTGATGGCGCCCTCCGCCGGGGCAGTTCGGGTGGCCGGACGCCCCGTCTCCGGCCCGCCGCCCGAGGCGGTGTACGTGTTCCAGCAGTACGGCCGCTCGCTGCTGCCCTGGCGCAGCGTGCGGGACAACGTGGCCTTCGCCGTGGAGCACCGCTCCGGCGTCTCGCGCGGGAAGGCGCGCGAGCTGGCGAACGTGCAGCTCGAGGCGGTGGGGCTGACGGGATTCGGCGACCATTTCCCCTGGCAGCTCTCCGGCGGCATGCAGCAGCGCGTGGCCCTGGCGCGCGCCCTGGCGGCGGAGCCGAAGATCCTGCTGATGGACGAGCCCTTCAGCGCCGTGGACGCGCTGACGCGGCTGGACCTGCACCGGCTTATGCTGGAGCTGTGGGAGAAGCGCGGGCTGACGATCGTGCTGGTGACGCACGACGTGGAGGAGGCTGTCGCGCTCTCCGACCGCGTGGCGCTGCTGACGAAGCGGCCCTCCACCATCTCGCGCGTCGTGGAGACGGGGCTGCCCCGCCCGCGCGACGCCGTGGAGGTGCGGGAGACGCCGCGCTTCCTCGAACTGCGGCACGAATTGTTGGATGCCCTACTGACGCGCGGCTCGAAGGCGGGCGGGCATGGCTAGGCGCCTTCTCCACCTCCTACCCGGGCTGGGCTTCATCGCGCTGCTGCTCGCCGGGCTGGAATGGGCCGTCAACGCCGGGCTGATCCGCCGCGCGCTGATGCCGCCGCCCTCCGCCACCTGGGAGGTGCTGCAGGACCTCGTCACGTCCGGCGAGGTGCTGGGGCCGCTCCTCGCCACGCTGCGCCTTGTCTTCATCGGCTTCGCCATCGGCTCGGCGGCGGGAATCGCGCTCGGCACGGCGATGGGCTGGTGGAGCGCCGCCTACCGGCTGCTGGAACCGCTAGTGGAGATGATGCGGCCGGTTCCGAAGGCCGCGCTGGTGCCGCCGCTGATGCTGTTCCTCGGCCTCGGTGACACGATGAAGATCACCTCCGTCGCGCTCGCCGTCACCTTCCCCGTGCTGGTCAACACGCTGCAGGGCGTGCGCGGCGTGGACCGCGTTCTGCTGGACTCAGCGCGCACTCATGGATGGGGCACGGCGCGCACGCTGCGATACCTGGTGCTGCCGGCGGCGCTGCCCTTCATCCTGGCGGGGATGCGGACCAGCCTGGGGTTGGCGCTGATCCTGGCCGTGCTGTCGGAGATGCTGACGGGGCAGGGGGGGCTGGGCTTCCTCATCCTGGACATGCAGCGCAGCTTCCTGATCCGGCAGATGTACGCCTGGCTCGTCATTCTCGCGCTCGTGGGCCTGGCTCTGAACGCGCTGTTTGCCTGGGCGGAGGCCCGGGCCCTGCACTGGCAACAACGACATTGAGGAGACTGAAGGAATGACCGGGATCACCCGCCGCGCGGCGCTCGGGGCCGCGCTCGCCCTTCCGATCGCCGCGCCCGCGCTGCTGGCCCAGGCGCCGACGAAGCTGCGCGTCAGCGTCATTCCCGTGCTGGACGTGGCGCCGCTGCACGCCGCCATCGCGCAGGGCTACTTCGCAAAGGAGGGGTTGGAGATCGACACCTCCACCACCGCCGGCGGCGCCACGGGCCTGCCGGGGCTGGTGGCCGGGCAGTTCCGCCTCGCCTTCTCCAACACCGTCTCCATCCTGCTGGGCGTCCGAGAGGGGCTGGACTTCCGCTTCGCCGCCGCCTCCGTGCGTGCCCAGCCGCAGGGGCCGGACATGATGGCGGTGCTGGTCCGCAAGGGCTCCGGCATCACGAACGGGAAGGGGCTGGAGGGCAAGCGCATTGCCTCCAACACCCGCAACAACACGGTCTGGCTCCGCGGCATGGCCTGGGTAGAGAAGACCGGCGGCGACTGGCGGAAGGTGAACACGGTGGAGGTTCCCTTCCCGCAGATGGCCGATGCGCTGGCCGGCGGGCAGATCGACGCTGCCCTGTTCAGCGAGCCCTTTGTCACCGCCGCGCTGCAATCCCATGGCGACAAGCTGGAGCGCATCGGCTGGTTTATCCAGGAGACCGCGCCCGGCTCCGCCGTGGCCCAGTACGCCGCGATGAAGGACGACCTGGACAAGAATGGCGAGGTGTTCGAGCGCTTCTCCCGCGGGCTGAACCAGGGTGTGGACTGGGTGAACAACGAGATCGGCAAGCAGCCGCTCTTCAACCTCGTTTCCGGCTTCAGCCGCGTGCCGGTTGAGCGGCTGAAGGAGGTTGTCTTCCCGGCCTATGCGAAGGATCTGACGGAGGCCGAAGTGGGCGAGGTGATCGCCACCATGTCGAAGTTCGGCCTCGGCGGGCGCTATCCCCAGCCGCGGGACCTGATCTTCCGCACGGCGAGGGGCTGAGGTGGCGGGCGGAACCAGCATCGCCGCCCCCGGCGCCGTCATGGGAGCGGCCCCGGCCTTCCGGTTCCGCCCCTCCTCCGGCGCGCTACTGGTGCTCGGGCTCTTCCTGCTCTGGGAGATCTCGGCTCGCACTGGGATGGTGGACAGCCCGAACTGGCCGCCGCTGACCCGCGTGCTGGCGGTGCTGGCGCGCGACATCGCCTCCGGCGAGCTGCCGGCGCTGGTGGGCTCGACGCTCGCCCGCATGTTCACTGGGCTGGCGGCGGGCACGGTGGCGGGGGTGGCGCTGGGCCTCCTCTTCGGCGCCAGCCGCATCGCGCGGCTGGTGCTGGGGCCGACGGTGGAGCTGCTGCGCCCCATTCCCATCCCCGCCATCATCCCGCCGCTGGTGCTGTTCCTCGGCCTGGATAACGGGATGAAGATCGCGGTGGGCGCGATCACCGCCTTCTTCCCCGTGTTGACCAACACCGCCCAGGGATTGCGGGCGGTGGAAGCGGACCAGATCGCCATGGCCCGCACCTTCGGCGTGCCGGCTTGGCGCCGCCTGTTCCGCGTCACGCTTCCGGCGATCCTGCCCTATGTGCTGGCGGGGCTCCGCGTGGCCCTGGCGCTGACACTGGTGACGACGGTGGTGGCGGAGATGATCGCGGGGGAGCAAGGGATCGGCCACTATCTGGTGCTGATGCAGTTCGCCGGCCGGGCGGAGGAGATGTACGCCGCGGTGCTGGTGCTGGCCTTCCTGGGCTACGCGCTGAACCGCGGCTTCCTGGCGCTGGAGCGGCGGCTGATCGGGTGGTTCTTCGCCACGGGGCGGGAAGGGTAAAGGCGCGGCGCCAGAACGGCGCCGCGCACCCGCTGAGGCTGTTGGGCCGTCAGGCCATGTTGATCATGATGGTCTTCTTGTGGGTGAAGTGCTCGAGCATCGCCTCCAGCGAGGCTTCCTTGCCGAGCCCGGAGGACTTCACGCCGCCATAGGACAGGTTGGCCTGCACCACGAGGTTCTGGTTGATCTGCACAAGCCCCGCTTCCAGCTTGTGCGCCAGGTTCAGCCCGACCTTCAGGTTGTTGGTCCACAGGCTGGCGGCCAGCCCGTACTCGCTGTCATTCGCCTCGGCCAGAACCTCCTCCGGGTCGTCGAAGGGGAAAATGCAGGTCACCGGGCCGAAGATCTCCTCCCGCACCAGCCGGCTCTCCTTCGTCAGCCCGGTGAAGATGTGCGGCTGGATGAACAGGCCCTTCTTCAGCGCGGGATCATCCGGCATGGCGGAGCAGGCGCGGCCCTCGGCCCCGGCGGTGGCCTTTCCCTCGTCGATGAAGGTCTTCACCTTGCTGAACTGGTCGTCGGAGATGATGGTCCCGATGTCCGTCTTCTCGTCCAGCGGGTCGCCCATCACCATCTTGTCCACCTTCTCCGCCATGGCATCGACGAAGCGCTGGAAGATCGGCCGCTCCACGTAGATGCGGCTGGCGGCGGTGCAGCTCTGCCCCTGGCGGGTGAAGCGCATGGAGGTGAGGGCGCCGGCGAGCGTCTTGTCGAAGTCGCAGTCCTCGAAGATGATCATGGGCGACTTGCCGCCCAGTTCCAGCGTCACCGGGATCAGCTTCTCGGCCGCGGTCCGGTACACGATCTTCCCGGTCTCGACGGAGCCGGTGAAGGTCACCTTCCGCACCTTCGGGTGCGACACCAGCGGGGCGCCGCACTCCGGCCCGAAGCCGGAGACCATGTTGAACACGCCGGCCGGCAGCACGCGGTTCATCAGCTCGCAAATGCGCAGCACCGCCAGCGGCGCCTCCTCCGCGCTCTTCACCACCACGGAATTGCCGGCCACCAGCGCGGGCGCGATCTTCAGGGCCATCAGCAGCATCGGCACGTTCCAGGGGATGATGGCGCCCACCACGCCCAGCGGCTCCCGCACCGTCATGGAGAGGACTTCCGGCGCGAAAGGCACCGTCTCGCCCTTCAGCTCGCCGCCAAGGCCGCCGAAGAACTCCAGGATGTCGGCGACCGTGTTCGCCTCCACCCGGCTCTCAGTCCGCAGCGCCTTGCCCGTCTCCAGCGCGATCAGCCGGCCAAGCTCCTCCACGTGCAACCGGATCACGCCGGCGCACTGGGCCACCAGGGCGCCGCGCTTGCGGGCGGCGGTCTTGGCCCACTCCTTCTGGGCGCGCGCGGCGTCCTCCACGGCCGCGTCCACGTCCGCGGCGTCACCCTCCGCGGCCGTGGCAACCTCCTCGCCCGTCGCGGGGTTCACCACGGGGAAGGTCTTGCCCGACCGCGCCGGAACGTAGCGGCCGCCGATGAAGTGCTGCCCGGACAGCGCCTTGGCGAGCACGAAAGGGTCCAGCGTCGGGGCCTCGGGCGTCCGGTGAGGGGTGTCGAGCACGGGCGTTTCCTCTTTGTCGCCGGGATAGGGCGGGGGAGGGTGCCCCCGCCCGCGCGGCGCCGCAAGCATGGCGGCCCTGGCGCAACCGTGCCTTGCCCGCAGGGCTCCGGACCGCCAATCTGGGCCGCCTATCTGGCCCCGCCCCGACCGGGGGCGACGAGGGGAGGGGAGACCCATGTCCGACGCGCCCAGCATCGACCAGGACGCGCCGTCCGAAACGGTTCCCGCCAGCACCCGCTCCTGGATCGAGCGGCTCTGGTCGTCCATCGCCGATCGCGGCCGCCTCTTCGCCTCGGTCCCCAATGACTCCGCGCCCCCGCTGGAGCGGGCCAAGGAACTCGCCCAGGCCCTGCTGACGGAGCGGGGCGAGGCCTCCGGCGCGGCGGTCGCGCGGGAGGTGATGCACGCCCTGCGCGACCTCTCCCCGGAGGACCGTCGGGCCTTCCGCCTTTTCATGGCGACGAACTTCACGCCGAAGCCGGAACCGCTGCGCGCGGCGGCCGAAGCCTACATCGCCGATCCCAGCCCGGAGAACGCCGCCCGCCTCACCCTCTGCGCGGAACCGCCCCGGCAGGAACTGCTGCGCCGGATGAACATGTCCCCCGGCGCCACCGCCGCGCTGGTGGAGTGGCGCCGCCAGCTGCTGCAGGAGGCGCGGGACGAGCCGGCGCTGAAGCCGCTGGACGCGGACCTGCACCACCTCTTCACCTCCTGGTTCAACCGCGGCTTCCTGCAGCTGCGCCGGATCGACTGGCAGACCCCCGCCGCGATCCTGGAGAAGATCATCCACTACGAGGCGGTGCACGAGATCGCCGGCTGGCACGATCTGCGCCGGCGCCTGGCCGCCGACCGGCGCTGCTACGGCTTCTTCCACCCCTCGCTCCCGAACGAGCCGCTGATCTTCGTGGAGGTGGCGCTGGTCCAGGGCCTTGCCGACTCCGTCCAGCCCCTGCTGGACACGGAGCATGAGGCGGGCGCCGAGGCGCGGGCGGAGTCGGCGGACACCGCCATCTTCTACTCCATCTCTAACTGCCAGGACGGGCTGCGCGGCATCTCCTTCGGCAACTTCCTCATCAAGCAGGTGGTGGAGGACCTGAAGGCGGAGCTGCCGCAGCTCACCCGCTTCTCCACCCTCTCCCCCGTGCCGGGCTTCCGGCGCTGGCTGGAGAAGCGGCTGGCCGAGGGGCAAGCGGACGCCGAACTGGCCCTTCCGCTGGATGACCCGGACTGGTGGCAGGACCCGGCGCGGGCCGAGGCGCTGCGCGGGCCGCTGCTGCGCCTCTGCGCCGAGTACCTCACCGAACCCGGCGGCAAGATGGACCCGGTGGCGCGCTTCCACCTCGGCAACGGCGCGCGGCTGGAGCGGATCAACTGGCTGGGCAACACCGCGCCGCGCGGCATGAAGGAATCCTACGGGCTCATGGTGAACTACCTCTACGAGCGCGACGAGATCGAGCGGAACCACGAGGCCTTCGCGCGCGGCGCCACGGTGGTGCGCTCCGGCGCGGTGGACGCGCTGCTCGCGCCCGCGAAGCCCGCGACCACGAGGAAGTCCCGCTCCTCGGCCAAGGCGTCCTAAGCATGTCCGCACTGCCCCCAGGCGCGCTCAACGGGCTGAAGGTGCTCGACCTCACCCGCGTTCTCGCCGGGCCCACCTGCACGCAGATGCTCGGCGACCTCGGTGCGGAGGTGATCAAGATCGAGCGGCCCGGCGCCGGCGACGACACGCGCGGCTTCGCCCCACCCTACGTGCCGAATACCGGGGAGAGCGCCTACTTCGTCGGCGTGAATCGCAACAAGAAATCCGTCACGCTGGACATTGCGAAGCCCGAGGGGCAGGCGGTGATCCACCGGCTGCTCGGCGAGTGCGACATCCTCGTGGAGAACTTCAAGGTCGGCGCGCTGGCGAAGTACGGGCTGGGCTGGGAGGACCTGAAGGACCGCTACCCCCGGCTGATCTACTGCTCCATCACCGGCTTCGGGCAGACCGGCCCCTATGCCCCGCGCCCGGGCTATGACGCGCTGATCCAGGCCATGGGCGGCGTGATGTCCATCACCGGCGAGATCGAGGGCGAGCCGCAGAAGGTGGGCGTGCCCGTGGCGGACCTCTTCTCCGGCCTCTACGGCTGCATCGGCATCCTCGCCGCGGTGAACCACCGCCACGCGACGGGGCAGGGGCAGAGGATCGACATCGGCATGCTCGACACGGGCGTCGCCTGGCTGGCGAACCAAGCCTCCAACTTCCTCGCCACCGGCGAGAACCCGAAGCGCCTGGGCAACCAGCACCCGAACATCGTGCCGTATCAGGTCTTCCCGACGCAGGATGGCTACATCGTCCTCTCCGTCGGCAACGACCCGACCTTCGAGCGCTTCTGCAAGCTGACGGGGCAGGAGGCTCTGCTGGCGGATGAGCGCTTCGCCACCAACGCCGCCCGCGTGGGCAACCGCCAGCTGGTCACGGACACGCTGACGCCCGTGATGCAGACCCGCACCACGAAGGATTGGGTGGCAGCGCTGGAGGCGGCGAAGATCGGCTGTGGCCCGATCAACACGCTGAAGGACGTGTTCGAGGACCCGCAGGTGCAGGCGCGCGGCGTGGTGGTGGAGATGGATCACGCGAGCGGCGAACGGGTGAAGGTCATCGCCAACCCCGTGCGCCTCTCCGCCACCCCGCCGGGCTACCGCAGCGCCGCCCCGGTGCTGGGCCAGCACACGGAGGAGGTGCTCAAGGGCCTTGGCATGGGCGCGGAGGAGATCGCGAAGCTCCGGGCCGATGGCATCGCCTGAGGGGCTCCGCCCCCTCTCACCAGCAACGGGCCAGTTCCGCTGCGGCATCGGCCCCTTCAAGGCGATGCTGCGCTGGGTGGAGTGGGGACCGCCGGACGGAATGCCCGTGGTCTGCGTCCACGGGCTGACGCGCAACGGCCGGGACTTCGACGCCCTGGCGATGCGCCTCGCCGCCCGAGGCCGCCGGGTCATCTGCCCGGACGTCTTCGGGCGCGGCAACAGCGACTGGCTGCCGGACGGCAAGCTCTACAACGTGCCGACCTATGCGCTCGCATTCCAGGCGTTCCTGGCCCATCTGCCCAAGCCCTATGACTGGGTTGGCACCTCCATGGGCGGGCTGATCGGCATGGCGGTCGGCGCCGTCCCCGGTATCTCGCCGCGCCGCATCGTGCTGAACGATGTCGGCCCCTTCCTGCCCGCCCGTGCGCTGGGGCGGATCGCGGCCTACCTCGCCCTTCGGCACGACTTCGCCACTTTGGAGGAGGTGGAGACCCATCTCCGCCTTGTCCACGCCGCCTTCGGCGAGCTGCCCGACGCTGCCTGGCGCCACATGGCCGAGACGAGCAGCCGCCGCACGCCGGAGGGGCGGCTGGTGATGCACTACGATCCCGCCATCGCCGCGCCGGTGCTCGGCGCGCCCGTCGTGGACGTGGATCTCTGGCCGGTCTGGCGGGCGCTGGGCCAGCCGGTCCTCGTCATCCGCGGCGCGGAGAGCGACCTGCTGGACGAGGCCACTGCCGCCGCCATGGCCGCCCGCGAGGCCACGCGCCTGACCGTCTTCCCCCGCTGCGGCCACGCCCCGGCGCTGATCGACGCCGACCAGACGGGCGCGGTGGCCGACTTCCTTTCGTAACCTGCGATAGCAACCGGCACGGCGGGGTGACGTTCCAGCCGGCATGCCGTCCCGGCATCGCTGGAGAATCGTATGAACAACCTGTCCCGCCGCGGAGCGCTGATGCTGCCGCTGGGCCTTACCGCCCTGACCGCGGCCTGCGCACAGCCCCCTGCCGGGACCACGATGCCTGCCGATCCTTCCGGCCGCGCCGACCCGGAGATGCGCGCCCTGCTGGAGACCTTCGGCCGCCTCGACCCCCGCCCGATCGAGACGCTGAGCGCCGCCGATGCGCGCCGCCAGCCCTCCATGGCGGATGCCGTTCGGGCCCGCGCGCTGGAGCTGGCGAACACGAACCCGCAGCGCGTGATCGGCAGCCAGCAGGACATGACGCTGAACACCGTGCCGAACCCGCTGATCGCGCGGCTCTACCGCCCGATCGTGAACTACGCCGGCCCCGTGCCACTGATCGTCTACTTCCACGGCGGCGGCTGGGTGATCGCGGACATCGACACCTACGATGCCGGAGCCCGCGCCCTCTGCGTGGAGTCAGCCGCGATGGTGCTCTCCATCAACTACCGCCAGGGCCCCGAGGTCCGCTTCCCCGGCGCGCATGACGACGCCAACGTCGCCTATGCCTGGGCCGTGCGGAACGCCGCCTCCATCAACGCCGACCCCAACAAGATCGCCATCGCCGGCGAGAGCGCGGGCGGCAACCTCGCCCTCAATGCCGCCATCTACGCCCGCGACGCCGGGCTGCCCGCGCCGAAGGCCGTGGCCGCCATCTACCCCGTGGGCGGCGTGGACCTGAACACCGCGTCCTACCAGCAGTTCGCGAACGCCAAGCCACTGAACAAGCCGATGATCGAGTGGTTCGTGCGGAACTACACCCGCGGCCCGCAGGACCTGCAGGACCCGCGGCTGGACCTGATCGGCAAGGCCGATCTCTCCCGCCTGCCGCCGGTGGTGATCGTCAACGCCGAGATCGACCCGCTGGCCGATGACGGCGTGCGGCTGGAGAGGAAACTGCGCGACGCCGGCACGCCGGTGATCCAGCGCACCTACCCCGGCGTCACGCACGAGTTCTTCGGCGCCGACGCCGTGCTGACGAAGGCGAAGGAGGCGCAGACCTTCGTTGGCGCCCAGATGCGCCAGGCCTTCGATGCCCCGGCCCGGCCGGCCGCCGCCCCGGCGCGCGGCCGCCGCCCGGCACCCCGCCCGGCGATGTAGCGCCCGGCGATGTAGCGAACGGGGCTGCGCGCCGGTTCAGCCGGCGCGCAGCCGCCTCGCGGCCTCCACCGCGAAATAGGTCAGCACGCCGTCCGCGCCCGCGCGGCGGAACGCCATCAGGCTCTCCATCATCGCGCGCTCGCCGTCCAGCCAGCCGTTGCGCGCGGCGGCTTGGATCATCGCGTACTCGCCGCTCACCTGATAGGCGAAGACCGGCACGCGGAACTCGTCCTTCACGCGGCGGATGATGTCGAGATACGGCATGCCCGGCTTCACCATCACCATGTCCGCCCCTTCCGCCAGGTCGCCCGCCACCTCGCGCAGCGCCTCGTCGGAATTGGCGGGGTTCATCTGGTAGGTCTTCTTGTCCCCCTTCAGCGCGCCGCCCGATCCCACCGCGTCCCGGAACGGGCCGTAGAAGGCGGAGGCGTACTTGGCGGAGTAGGACATGATCCGCGTGTGGATCAGCGCCCGCTCGTCCAGCGCGGCGCGGATGCGGCCCACGCGGCCATCCATCATGTCCGAGGGGGCGATGATGCCGATCCCGGCCTCGGCCTGCACCACGGCCTGGGCGACGAGGACCTCGAGGCTCTCGTCGTTGTGGACGTAGCCGTCGCGGATCACGCCGTCATGGCCGTGGTCCGTGTAGGGATCCAGCGCCACGTCCCCCACCAGCGCCAGGCCTGGGAAGTCCCGCGTCAGCATCCGCGCGGCGCGGCACATCAGGTTCTCCGGGTTCTTCGCCTCCGTCCCCTCGGCATCCTTCTTCTCCGGCGGCGTCACGGGGAAGAGGGCGATGGCGGGGATGCCCAGCTCCGCCGCCGGGCCGACATGGTCGGCCAGCAGGTCCAGCGAGACCCGCTCCACCCCCGGCATGGAGGCCACGGACTGCCGCTGGTTCTGCCCTTCCGTGATGAAGATCGGCCAGATCAGGTCGTCCACCGAGAGCCGGTTCTCCGCCACCAGGCGGCGGGTGGAATCGTCCAGGCGGTTGCGGCGGGGGCGGCCGGTGGGGAAGGGGGCGTGCTGCATGGCATCTTGTCGCGCCAACAACCCCCTCTCGCCAAGTCCGGGACCGCGCCGAAACCGGGGCGGGGGATGGGCGCTGGACCGGCATGCGATGGCTCCTCCCCACTGCCCATCTTGCTGGCCTTCTCGCTGGCCTTCTCGCTGCCCCTCTCGCCGCCATGCCCGCCGCTGCCGCCGAGAGCGTCTCCATCCCCGGCCCGGGCGGGGTGGCGCTGCGCGGGCTGCTGGTGCGCCCGGCCGGCGGCGCGCCGGGTATCCCGGTCGTCGCCCTGCACGGCTGCGGCGGGCTGGGCGGGCCGGGCACCCCGCCCTCCCTCCCGGCGCGGGAGGCGGACTGGGCGGCGCGGCTGTCGGCGCTGGGCCACCCCGTCCTCTTCCCCGACAGCTTCGGCAGCCGCGGCGTCACCCAGGTCTGCTCCGGCGGGGAGAAGGGCATCCTGCCCGAGACCACCCGGCGGGCCGACGCCCATGCCGCCGCCGCCTGGGCGGGCGCCCAGCCCTGGGCCGCGCCCGGCGGGGCCTTCCTGATGGGCTGGTCCCACGGCGGCAGCACGGCCCTGACCGCGATCGCCGCGCCGGTGCCGCCCGGCCTGCTGCGCGGCGCGGTGGCCCTCTATCCCGGCTGCGCGCGGCCGGGGCAGCCGCCGCCGCCCTGGCGCCCCGCCGCCCCCGTGCTGATGCTGCTGGGCGGCGCCGACGACTGGACCCCGTCCGGCCCTTGCCGACTGGCCGCGGAGCGCGCCCGGCCGGCCCCGGTGGAGCTGGTGGAGTACCCCGGCGCCGCCCACGGCTTCGATCAACCGGCCATGCCCCCGCGCACCTTGTCCGGACTGGACATGACAGCCCGCGGGGACGGCACGGCCCGGATGGGCACGGACGAGGCGGCCCGGGCCGACGCGCTGCGCCGCGTCCCCGCCTTCCTGGCCGCGCATGGCGGACCCGACCGCAGGGATTAGCCCTGCCGTTCCGCCGGCGCGCTCACCCGTGCTAAGGCGCCGGGATGACTGCCCCCCTGACCATCGCCGTCGGCGCCGACCACGCCGGCCTGGCGCTCAAGGCCACCCTCCGCCAGGCGCTGGAGGAAGCGGGCCATTCCGTGCTCGACATGGGAACCCACGGCACAGAGAGCGTGGATTACCCGGATTTCGGCCAGGCCGTTGCCGAGGCCGTGGGCGCCGGTCGCGCCCGCTACGGCGTGCTCGTCTGCGGCACGGGGATTGGCATCTCCATCGCCGCCAACCGCACCCCGGGCATCCGCTGCGCCCTGGTGCACGACGTGACGGGCGCCCGCCTGTCCCGCGAGCACAACGACGCCAACGTCATCGCCTTCGGCGCCCGCATGACCGGCCCGGAGCCGGCGCTGGAAGCTCTGCGCGCCTTCCTCGCCACCCCCTATGCCGGCGGCCGCCATGACCGCCGGGTCCTGAAGCTCTCCCCGGACTGGACCCGCACGCCATGAACGATCTCTCCCCCACCGCCAGCACGGACCGCTTCTTCAACGCCCCCCTGGCCGAGATTGACCCGGAGATCGCGGACATCATCTCCCGCGAGCTGGTGCGCCAGCAGGACGGGATCGAGCTGATCGCCTCCGAGAACATCGTCTCCCGCGCCGTGCTGGAGGCGCAGGGCTCGGTCCTGACGAACAAGTACGCGGAAGGCCTGCCGGGCAAGCGCTACTACGGCGGCTGCGAGGTGGTGGACCTCGCCGAGACGCTGGCGATCGAGCGGGCCAAGAAGCTCTTCGGCTGCGGCTACGCGAATGTGCAGCCCCATTCCGGCGCCTCCGCCAACGCGGCGGTGTTCTTCGCCCTGCTGCAGCCCGGCGACACCTTCATGGGCCTGGACCTCGCCGCCGGCGGGCACCTCTCCCACGGCTCCCCGGTCAACCTCTCCGGCAAGTGGTTCAAGGTCGCGCCCTACACGGTGCGGCGCGAGGACCAGCGGATCGACATGGAGGAGGTGGCCCGCATCGCGCGGGAGAGCCGCCCGAAGCTCATCATCGCCGGCGGCTCCGCCTATGCCCGGGAGTGGGACTTCCCGCGCTTCCGCGAGATCGCGGACGAGGTGGGCGCCCTGTTCCTGGTGGACATGGCCCATTTTGCCGGGCTGGTGGCGGGCGGCGTCCACTCCTCGCCCTTCCCGCACGCGCACGTGGTGACCACCACCACCCACAAGACCCTGCGCGGCCCCCGCGGTGGCCTCATCCTGACGAATGACGAGGCGATCGCCAAGAAGCTGAACTCGGCCGTCTTCCCGGGGACCCAGGGCGGGCCGCTGATGCACGTCATTGCCGGCAAGGCCGTGGCGCTGGGCGAGGCGCTGCGCCCGGAGTTCCGCACCTATGCCCGCGCGGTGGCGGACAACGCCCGCGCCCTGGCAGCGGAGCTGCTGGAGCAGGGCTTCGGCCTCGTGACCGGCGGCACGGACAACCACCTCGTGCTGGTGGACCTGCGCCCGAAGAACCTGACGGGCAAGGCGGCCGAGGCCGCGCTGGGCCGCGCCCACCTGACGGTGAACAAGAACGCCATCCCCTTCGACCCGGAGAAGCCCTTCGTCACCTCCGGCGTGCGCCTGGGCTCCCCCGCCGCCACCTCCCGCGGCTTCGGGGAGGCGGAGTTCCGCGAGGTCGGGCGCCTGATCGGCCAGGTGCTGGACGGCCTCTCCCGCTCCAACTCGCCGGAGGGGAACGAGGCCGCGGAGCGGGCGGCCGGGGAGGCGGTGCAGGCCCTCTGCGCCCGCTTCCCGATCTACCGCGGCTGATTTAGCCAAACCGGATGCGCTGCCCCTTCTGCCAGTCCGAGGACACGCAGGTGAAGGACAGCCGTCCGGCGGAGGACGGCTCGGCCATCCGCCGCCGCCGCTCCTGCAATGCCTGCGGCGCCCGCTTCACCACCTTCGAGCGGGTGCAGCTGCGCGAGCTGACGGTTCTGAAGTCCGACGGGCGGCGCGTGCCCTTCGACCGGGAGAAGCTGGCCCGCTCCATCCGCGTCGCGCTCCGCAAGCGCCCGGTGGACGCGGAGAAGGTCGAGCGCATCGTCTCCTCCATCCAGCGCCGGCTGGAATCGGACGGGGCGGAGGAGATCACCTCCAAGGCCATCGGCCAGCGGGTGATGGAGGTGCTGCGGGAACTGGACCCCGTGGCCTATGTGCGCTTCGCCAGCGTGTACCAGAACTTCCGGGACGCAGAGGACTTCCACGCCTTCCTCGGCTCCCTGGACAACGCCGGGTAACCAGCGCAAAGGGCCGGCGTGTCTGACCGCGCCCACATGTTCGCGGCCCTGGCCTTGGCGGCGCGGGGCCTGGGGAACACCTGGCCCAACCCCTCCGTCGGCTGCGTCATCGTGCGGGAGGGGAGGGTGGTCGGGCGCGGCCACACGCGCCCGGGCGGGCGGCCGCACGCCGAGACCGAGGCCCTGCGCGCCGCCGGGGAGGCCGCGCGCGGCGCCACCGCCTACGTCACCCTGGAACCCTGCTGCCACTGGGGCCGAACGCCCCCCTGCACCGATGCCCTGATCGCCGCCGGCGTCTCCCGCGTGGTCGTCGCGCTGCGCGACCCGGACCCGCGGGTGGACGGGGTAGGGCTGCAGCGGCTGCGGGACGCCGGGATCGAGGTGGAAGTCGGGCTGCTCGAGGAGGAGGCGCGGCGCGTGAACGCCGGCTTCCTCAAGCGCTTCGAGCGGGGCCTGCCGATGGTGACGGTGAAGCTGGCCACCACGATGGACGGCCGCATCGCCACCCGCACCGGGGAGAGCCAGTGGATCACGGGCCCCGAGGCCCGGCGCCTCGCCCACGCCCTGCGAGGGAGCCACGACGCGGTGATGGCGGGCAGCGGCACCCTCCTGGCGGACGACCCGGAGCTCACCTGCCGCCTGCCCGGCTACGCCCCCGTGCCGACGGTGCGGGTGATCGCCGATGCGCGGCTCCGCACCCCGCTCGGCGCCCGGCTGTTCAACACCGAGGCGCCGGCCTGGATCGCCACCGCCCCTGGCCACGACCCGGCCTCCCTGGCGGCGCTGGAGCAGCGCGGGGCGGAGCTCATCGACGTGCCCAGCGCGCCGGAGGGCGGGCTGGAGCCGGAGGCGCTGCTGCGCGCCCTGGCCCGGAAGGGAGTCACGAGACTGCTCGTGGAGGGCGGGGCGGCGCTGGCCGCCTCCCTGCTCCGGGCGGGGCTGGTGGACCGGATCGCCTGGTTCACCGCGCCCTCCCTCATCGGCGGAGATGGCCGGGCGGGGCTGGACTCCCTCGGCGTGGACCATCTGGCCACCATGCCCAGGCTCCGCATCACCGGGCGGCGTCCGGCCGGGGATTGCGTGCTGGTCGAGGCCGATCTGCTGCCAGGGGCCGCCGCGCCGGGCTGATCCGCGCCGTCTCCCTCTTGTCATGGGGCGCCCCGCGCGCCATCCCCTGCCTCGCGTTCACCACGTTTCCGGAACCGCACCCTTGTTCACCGGCATCGTCACCGCGATCGGCAGGATCAGCCGCCTCTCCCCTATCGGGGCGGGGCAGGACATGCGCGTCGGCATCGCCACCCCCGCCGGGTGGCTGGACGGGGTGGCGATCGGTGCCTCCATCTGCTGCTCCGGCTGCTGCCTGACCGTCGTGGCGCTGGAGACCGACCTGTTCGAGGTGGAGATCTCCGCCGAGAGCCTGTCCCGCACCACCCTGTCCGGCTGGCGCGAGGGGGCGTCCATCAACCTCGAGCGCTCCCTCAAAATGGGCGACGAGATGGGCGGCCACGTCGTCTCCGGCCATGTGGACGGGGTGGCGGAGGTGCTCTCCGTGGTGCCGGAGAACGGGTCCCACCGCTGGACCTTCCGCCTGCCGCCGCAGCTGGCCCGCTTCGTGGCGGAGAAGGGCAGTATCGCCATCGACGGCGTCTCCCTCACCGTGAACGCGGTGGAGGGAACGGATTTCGGGGTCAACCTCATCCCCCACACGACGGAGGTCACCGCCCTCGGCGCCCTCGCGCCGGGCGCGCGGGTGAACATCGAGATCGACATGCTGGCCCGCTACGTCGCGCGGCTTCGCGAGTTCGAGGGGCGGGAGACCGGGGCATGAACGTGCAGGCCGTGAAGACGAACTTCTCCGACTTCATCTCCCCCACGGAGGAGCTGCTGGAGGAGGCGCGGCGCGGCCGCATGTTCATCCTGGTCGATGACGAGGACCGGGAGAACGAGGGCGACCTGGTGATCCCCGCCCAGTTCGCCACGCCGGACGCGGTGAACTTCATGGCCCGCCACGCGCGCGGCCTGATCTGCCTGGCGATGACGCGGCACCGGGTGGAGCAGCTCGGCCTGCCGCTGATGGCGCAGAGCAACGGCACGCGGCACCAGACGGCCTTCACCGTCTCCATCGAGGCGCGGGACGGCGTGACGACCGGCATCTCGGCGGCCGACCGGGCGCGGACGGTCACGGTGGCCATCAACCCGGAGATGGGGCGCGAGCACATCGTCACACCCGGCCACGTCTTCCCGCTGGTGGCGCGCGAGGGCGGCACGCTGGTGCGGGCCGGCCACACGGAGGCGGCGGTGGACTTCTCGCGCCTCGCCGGCCTGAACCCCGCGGGCGTGATCTGCGAGATCATGAACGAGGACGGCTCCATGGCCCGGATGCCGGACCTGGTGGCCTTCGCCCAGCACCACGGCCTGAAGCTCGGCACCATCGCCGACCTCATCGCCCATCGCCGCCGGACGGAGCGGCTGGTGCGGCGCGTGGAGGAGGGCACCCTGGAGGACGCGCCGGGCGGCCCCTGGCGGGTGGCGATCTTCGCCAACACCCTGGAGTACGGGGAGCATGTGGCGCTGGTGAAGGGCGACCTGACCCGGCCCGGGCCGGTGCCGGTCCGCGTCCACGCGGTGAATCTCCTCTCCGACATCACCGGGCGGAACGGGCCCAAGGACCTGCACGACGCGATGGAGGAGATCGCGCGCGCCGGGCGCGGCGTGGTGGTGCTGATCCGGGACGTGAAGGCGGACGCGCTCTCCGCCCGCGTGCGGGCCGGGCGCGAGAAGGCGCCGCCGGAATTGCGGGATTACGGCATCGGCGCCCAGATCCTGGCCGACCTCGGGGTGCGGGAGATGATCCTCCTCTCCAACCACCCCCGCCCCGTGGTGGGCCTCGAGGGCTATGGCCTAACCATCACCGAGATCCGCCCGATCGGAGACGCCTCTTGAGCACTGCCGATGCCGCCCTCCGCGCCGCCCCCGAGCTCTCCGGCCCGCCCCCGCGCGTGCTGGTGATCCAGGCCCCCTACTACGCCGAGGTGGTAGGCGGCATGGTGGACGGCGCGATGGCGGTCCTCGCCGGCATCGGCGCCGAGGCCGAGGTGGTGGACGTGGCCGGCGCGTTCGAACTGCCGGCCGCGCTGGCCATGGCGATCCGCGCTGGCCGCTGGGACGGGTTCCTGGTCTTCGGCTGCGTGGTGAAGGGCGAGACCGACCACTACGACCACATCTGCCGCGAGGCCTGCCGCGGCGTGATGGACATCTCGGTGGAGACCATGGCCCCGATCGGCTTCGGTCTCCTCACCGTGCACACGATAGAGCAGGCGATCGCGCGTTCCTCCCCCGACCGCCACAACAAGGGCGTGGAGGCGGCGAACGCCATGATCGGCCAGGTCGCCCTCGTCCGGCGGCTGGCGGAGAGCACCGAATGAACGAGACCACGGGCCAGGCCCAGAAGCGCAACGCCAAGCCCGGCGGCAAGCCCGCCAAGGCCGGGCGCCCCCGCACGGGCGCCCGCGTCGCCGCCGTGCAGGCCCTGTTCCAGTCCGAGGCGGGCGGGGAGAGCGCGGAGACGGTGATCGACCAGTTCGTGCGCCACCGGATCGGCACGCTGGGGTCCGACGCCGGTTTCGAGGACGGGCGCGTGCCCCAGGCGGACGTGCCGCTGTTCAGCAGGATCGTTCGCGCCGCCGCAAAGGACGCGGAGACGATCGACGCCGCCATCGCCTCCCACCTCTCCGGCAACTGGACGCTGGACCGGCTGGACCCGGTCCTGCGCGCGCTGCTGCGCGCGGCCGCCACCGAGTTCTGGGGCGCGGCCGACACCCCCGCCCGGGTGGTGATCAACGAGTACATGGACATCGCCCACGGCTTCTTTGACGGCGAAGAGCCGCGTTTCGCCAACGGCGTGCTGGACGCGCTCGCCCGGCAGATGCGCGGGGACGAGTTCCAGGCGAAGCCCGCCCCGGGGGCCTGAAGCCCGTGTCGCTGCCCCCCGAGTTCGCCCTCATCGCCCGCCATTTCCGCGGGCTGGCGGGGGAGGGGGCGCTGGACCTCCAGGACGACGCCGCCCTCCTCGCCCCGCCGCCGGGGCGGGAGCTTGTGCTGGCGGCCGATGCCATGGTGGAGGGGGTCCACTACCTGCCGGACGACCCGCCTGAGACGGTGGGGCGCAAGCTGCTGCGGGTGAACCTGTCGGACCTCGCCGCCATGGGGGCGGAGCCGCTCGCCTACCTCATGACCACGGCCCTGCCGCACGGCACCGCGCCGGAATGGCTGGCGGGCTTCGCCGCCGGGCTGGCGGAGGACCAGCGCGAGTTCGGGGTCCATGTGCTGGGGGGCGATACCGTCTCCATCCCTGGCCCGGCCTGCCTCTCCCTCACCATCCTCGGCACCGTGCCGCCCGGCCAGGCGCTGCGGCGGGCCGGGGCACGGGCGGGGGACGACCTCTGGGTCTCCGGCACGATCGGGGACGGGGCGCTGGGGCTGGCGGTGCTGCAGGGGCGGGCCGCCGGCGACCCGGAGGGCCACCTGGCCCGCCGCTACCGCCTGCCGGAGCCTCGCCTCGCGCTCGGGAAGGCCCTCCGGGGCGTCGCGCGGGCGGCGATGGACGTCTCGGACGGGTTGGCGCAGGACCTCGGCCATCTCTGCCGCGCCGGCGGGGTGCGGGCGGTGCTGGAGTTGGCCGCCCTGCCGCTCTCCCCACCTGCCGCCGCCCTCGCGGCCGGGGATCCGGGCCTGCGCGCCCGCCTCGCCGCGGGCGGCGACGATTACGAGCTGCTCTTCGCCGCCGATCCGGCGGATGCGGGGCGTGTGGAGGCCGCCGCCCGCGCCTCGGGCACACCCGTCACGCGCATAGGGCGCTTCACGGATGGTCACGCAAGCGTCACGGTGCTCGGGCCGGAAGGGTGGGCCGTGAGTCTCCCGCGGGAGGGATGGAGCCACTTCTGATGTCAGTGACCATGGCGGGCCAGGCGAGTGACGCGGCGATGCGCCGCAACGTACGGCTTCTCTTCTTCTGCCAGGCGCTGATGAACTCCGCCGTCGTCGGGCAGGCCGCCATGGGCGCGCTGATCGGCTACAGCCTGGTGGAGGACAAGTCCCTCGCCACCCTGCCCATGGCGATCCAGATGGCGGCCACCATGGCGGCCTCCATCCCCGCCGGGCTTGTCTTCGCCCGGCTCGGGCGCAAGCCCGGCTTCGTGCTCGGGGCCATGGGCAGCCTGCTGGGGAGCCTCACCTTCGCCCTCGGGGTCTGGCAGGGCAGCTTCTTGATCTACTGCCTCGGCGCGCTGCCGGCGGGGCTGGGCTTCGGCATCGCCCAGCACTACCGCTTCGCCGCGGCCGAGGTGGCCACCCCCGCCTACCGGCCCCGCGCAATCGCCCTGGTGATGGCGGGCGGCGTGCTGGCCGCGGCGCTGGGGCCGGAGCTGGTGAAGAACAGCAAGGACCTGCTTGCGCCGGCCCTCTTCCTCGGCACCTATCTCATCCTGGCGCTGGCGCCGCTCACCTGCATGGCCCTGCTGCGGATCGTGGAGCTGCCGCCGGCCCCGCCGCGCAGCGCCGGGGCGGCCACGCCGATCCTGGAGATCGTCTCCCGCCCCGCCTTCCTCACCGCGGCCCTGACGGGGGCGGTGGCCTACGGGGTGATGAACCTGCTGATGACCTCCACCCCGCTGGAGATGATGCATTGCGGCTTCGGGGTGACGGAGAGCTCCACCGTCATCCAGTTCCACGCCATCTGCATGTTCGCCCCGGGCTTCTTCACCGGGCGGCTCATCGGGCGGTTCGGGACGCGGCCGGTGATCCTGGCGGGGGTGGTGCTGAACGCGGCCTGCGTGGGGCTGGCGCTGATGGGGAAGGAGTTCTCCCATTTCATCCTGGCGCTGATGGCGCTCGGGCTGGGCTGGAACCTCATGTTCACCGGCGCCACCACCCTGCTGGCGGAGGCGCACAGCCCGGCGGAGCGGGTGCGGGCCCAGATGGCGAACGATTTTATCGTGTTCGGCACGGTGGCCTGCACCGCCTTCGGTTCCGGCCTGCTGCACGCGGCCGGGGGCTGGGGGGTGCTGAACCTGCTGGTGCTGCCGGCGCTGCTCTTCGCCTTGTGGCGAATCGCCCGCCCGGCGCGCCCGGCCTGAGGCCTGGCCGGGGCACCGCTGCGGGATCTGACGCGCTGGCGGACCAGGGCCGGTCCCGCCCGTGCAGCATTAGGGGAGCGATCCGATCGACCCTGCGACCGAGACGCTGGGGCGATCGAGGTAGGCCAGCGCGGGCGGAAGCGTCGCCCTACCGGGCGCCCGACCCCACCCCCGGACCCTCCGGCTGGGTGGGCGCCGGACCGAAGCGGCCAATGTTGCCGAACAGCGCCTGCAGGAGAGAGCGCTCATTGCCGGGGACGGGCGTGGTGCGCTCGGACATGGCGATGTCGCGCATGTCGCGCTCGCCCTTCTGCTCCACGGCCTGGACGATGTCGCGCTCGTTGAAGCGGACGACGACCACGCGCTGGTTGTCGAGGCCGGGGGTGCGGGCGGGGCGGAGGCGGGTGGTGGCGCTGATGTAGTACCACTCGCTCCCGTCGAAGGTGGAGGTGGCGCTCGGCGAGCCGAGGAGCGCCGTGATGTCCGCCTTGCTGGAGACGCCGGGGGTGATGTCCCGCAGCAGTTCGGGATCCGCGCGATTGCCCCGCAGCTCGTCGGGCGAGCCGAAGACGGAGCAGCCGCCGAGCGGCGCCGCGAGGAGCACCGCGAGGGCGAGGGCGGCGCGGCCGGGGCGGCGCCGGGTTGCCTGCGGATTGACGGGAGGGGTCATGGGGGCCATCTCGGGGGTTCGATTGCCACCGCCCCGCGGCCCGGTCAACAGAGTGTCGCGCCGGCCCGGGAATCGGGCCCGGCGCTGCCGGCCCGTTGCCGTCGGTGCGGTGCCGCTGAGACGGAAACGCCAGAGCCATGGCCCCCTTCGGCCTCTTTCGCCGCCGCCCGCATGAGCGGGCCGGCTTCGCCCTCTACACGGCGGCCGTGACGGCGGCCCGCGGACCCGCCCTGTTCGGGGAAGAGGGGGTGCCGGACACGCTGGAGGGGCGCTTCGACCTCGTCGCGCTGCACGCCGCCCTGCTGGTGCGCCGCCTACGCCGGGACCCGGACCCGCGCGGGGCCGCCCTGGCCCAGGCCGTGTTCGACGCGATGTTCGCCGACATGGACCTGAACCTGCGGGAGATGGGGGTGGGCGACATGTCCATCGGCAAGCGCGTGCGAACCATGTGGGAGGCCTTCCACGGCCGCGCCCTGGCCTACGAGGCCGCGCTGGAGACCGGGGACGCCGCGGCGCTGGAGGGTGCCCTGGCCCGCAACGTCTGGGGCGGCGCGGCGCCGGAAGGGGCGGCCGCCCGGCTCGCGGCCCATGCCGCGGCGCTGGATGCCGGGCTGGCCGGGCAGCCCTTCGCCCGCTTCCTGGCGGGCGAGGCGGCTTTCGCGGGGGCCGCGGCATGAAGGTCGAGTTCAGCCGGATGTTCCGCCCCGGCGCCCTCGGGGGGGAGGGGCGGCGGCAGCGCCTGGAGGCGACGCCGGAGGAGAGGGCGGCGCTGGCCGGGCGGATGGGCCTGCTAGAGCTTGATTCTCTCTCGGGCGAGCTGGAGCTGGTGCCGGCCGCCGGCGGCACGGTGCGGGCGCGCGGCACGCTGCGCGCGGCCGTGGTGCAGTCCTGCGTGGTGACGCTGGAGCCGGTGCCCCAGACGATCGAGGAGTCGCTGGACTGGCGGATCCTGCCCCCGGGAAAGGAGCCCTCCGAGGATCTGGACGAGGGGCCGGACGAGATCGAATCCGAGCCGGACGGCACGGTGGACCTAGGCGAGGCGCTGGCGCAGAGCCTGGCCCTCGCCTTGGACCCCTATCCCCGCGCGCCGGACGCCGAGCTGCCCGGTGATGCAAGGGATGCGGCGTCCTCTCCCTTCTCCGCCCTGCGCGGGCTGAAGCCCGGCTAGGTCCCGCGGGGCAACGCAAGCCTTGCTCTGCGGGGTGGCCGGTGCTATGGCGCGCGCCTCCCGATAAACCCGTCCGTTCGCGTGACGTGTCATAACTATAGAAAGGCCCGGCACCGATGGCCGTTCCGAAGCGAAAGACCTCGCCCTCCCGTCGTGGCATGCGTCGCAGCCACGAGGCCCTGGGCCGCGAGGCGCACGCCGAGTGCCCGAACTGCGGCGAGCTGCGCCGCCCGCACAACATCTGCGTCTCCTGCGGCTTCTATGACGGCCGCGAGGTCGTGGCCGCCGGCAAGCCGCTGAAGGCCGCCGTCCGCGCCTGATCAGGCGCGACGTCCTTCCCGTCCTGGCAAGCTGAGGAGCGCGGAATTGGCCGCATCCCGGGCCACCGGACCCGCGGAGCGTTTCGCGCTCGCGGTCGATGCCATGGGGGGCGACCACGCCCCCGATGCCGTGCTCGACGGGCTGGAGCAGGCCGCGGAGCGCCACAAGGGCGCCCGCTTCCTGCTGGTGGGAGATGAGGCGCGGCTGCGCGCCGGCCTCGCCACCCGCCCGCGCGCGGCGGCCATCTGCACGATCCGCCACGCCCCCGATGCCATTCCCGGCGACATGAAGCCCACCGCGGCCCTGCGGCTGCGCGGCGCCTCCATGCGGCTGGCGATCGACGCCGTCTCGGCGGGCGAGGCGGAGGGCGTGGTCTCCGCCGGGAACACCGGCGCGCTGATGGCGCTGGCCAAGATCGTGCTGCGGACCATGCCGGAGATCGACCGGCCGGCGCTCGCCGCGATCGGTCCCTCCGCCCGCGGCGACGTGGTGCTGCTCGACCTCGGCGCCAACATCACCTACGAGGCGCGTAATCTCGTCGAGTTCGCGGTGATGGGCGACGCCTTCGCCCGCGCCGTTCTCGGCCTGACCGACCCCACCATCGGCCTGCTCAACGTCGGCTCCGAGGAGCTGAAGGGCGACGAGCGCATCCGCCAGGCGGCGGAGACGCTGCGCGAGAGCCATATCGGCGCGAACTTCCGCGGCTTCGTGGAGGGGCACGACATCACCGCCGGAACCGTGGACGTGGTGGTGACGGACGGCTTCACGGGCAACGTGGCGCTGAAGACCGGGGAGGGGGCGCTGAAGCTCGTCGGCAGCCTCCTGCGGCAGGTCTTCAACTCCTCCATCCCCGCCCGGCTGGGCTATCTGCTGGCCCGCCCGGCGCTGGACCGGCTGCGGCAGTGGATGGACCCCCGCCGCTACAACGGCGCGGTGCTGATCGGGCTGAACGGCGTGGTGGTGAAGAGCCACGGGGGCACGGACGCGCTCGGCTTCGCCCACGCGGTGGACGTGGCCATGGACATGGTGACGCACGGCTTCAACGAGCGCATCCGGACCGGCGTGGCCCGGCTTGCCGGTGGTGCCCCAGTGGCGGGGCAGAAGCAGGGGGCCGTGGCCGGCTGATGACCCGTTCCGTGATCGCCGGCACGGGCGGTTATCTTCCCGCGCGCGCCGTGACGAATGACGAGCTGGCCGAGGCCTATCGCCTCGACACCTCCGACGAGTGGATCAGCGAGCGGACGGGCATCCGCCGCCGCCACATGGCCGCGCCGGGCGAGACCACGGCCGACATGGCCACGGCCGCCGCGCGCGAGGCCCTGGCCCAGGCCGGCACGGACGCCTCCGAGGTGGACGCGATCATCCTGGCCACCGCGACGCCCGACTCCGCCTTTCCCTCCACCGCCACGCGGGTGCAGGAGAAGCTGGGGATCCACCAAGGCTTCTCCTTCGACATCTCGGCCGCCTGCACCGGCTTCATCTACGCGCTCGGCGTGGCCGATTCGATGATCCGCGCGGGGCAGTGCCGCAGCGCGCTGGTGATCGGGGCCGAGGCTTTCACCCGCATCCTGGACTGGACGGATCGCGGCACCTGCGTGCTGTTTGGCGACGGCGCCGGCGCCGTGCTGCTGCGCGCGGAGGAAGGGGAGGGGGATCGCGGCATCCTTTCCACCCACCTGCACTCCGACGGGCGCCACGGCGACATCCTGCAGGTGGAGGGCGGGCTCGTCCGCATGGCAGGGCGGGAGGTGTTCCGCCACGCCGTGTCAAAGCTCGCCTCCGCCGTGGACGAGGCGCTGCAGGCCAACGGCCTGGCCCAGGCCGACGTGCAGTGGCTGGTGCCGCACCAGGCCAATCGGCGCATCATCGACGCGATGGGCCGCAAGCTCGGCCTGCCGCCGGAGCGCGTGGTGGTCACGGTGGACCGCCATGCCAACACCTCCGCGGCCTCCATTCCCCTCGCGCTCGCCGAGGCGACGCGGGACGGGCGGGTCGCGCGGGGCGACCTCGTGTTGATGGAGGCCATCGGCGGCGGTCTCACCTGGGGCGCCGCGCTCGCGCGCTTCTGACGCGCCCAGCCCCTTCATGCGCTCCGACTCGCTTCGGCAAATCGGCAACACTGCGTGCCGGAAACCACAACTTCTCCCGTGAGTCGATTGACGTAGGGGGGTGGCGGCGGTCCAATCGCTCCAGGCGGGACATTCCCGCAAGGGGGCGAGAGGGGGCATGGCCGCGTGAACACCATCACCCGCGCTCAGCTGGCCGAGGCGATCTACATGCAGGTCGGCCTCTCCAGGAACGAGAGCGCGGCCCTCCTCGAGGACGTGTTGAACCGCATCTCCGCCACGCTGCAGGCGGGAGAGGCGGTGAAGCTCTCGGCCTTCGGAACCTTTGCGGTGCGGCAGAAGGCGCAGCGAATCGGGCGTAACCCCAAGACCGGCGTCGAGGTGCCCATCACCCCGCGCCGCGTCCTCTCCTTCCGCGCCAGTCAGGTGCTGAAGGCCCGGATCAACGGCGAGACGCCGCCCCGGACCGACGACTGAGTGGGCGACCGAGTGGGCGAGGACTGAGCAGGAGCGCGATGAGCGGCATGAGCGTGCTTGGCGACATCACACCGACCCCGCCCGCCGGGATCAGCGAGGGCGGCGAATCCGCCGCGCGCGCGCGCAAGTCCCCCAACGCCTTCCGCACCATCAGCGAGGTGGCGGAGGACCTTCACATCCCGCAGCACGTGCTGCGCTTCTGGGAGACGAAGTTCCCCCAGCTGAAGCCGCTGAAGCGCGGCGGCGGCCGCCGCTACTACCGGCCGGAGGACATCAACCTCCTCCGCCGCATCGGCGACCTGCTCTACACCCAGGGCTACACCATCAAGGGCGTGCAGCGCCTGCTGCGCGAGGGCGGGCTGGAGGCGGTGGAGGCCGCGGGCGAGGCCGGGGAGGGCGCCCTGGCCGATCCGTCCGAGGGCGCGGAGGGGGCCGAGGGGATCGAGTTGCGGGCCTGCCTCGAGGAGTTGGAGGCGATCGCCTCGGCGCTCAAGGCCCTGACGGCTCGCTGAATTCTGCGGCCTGCTGGAAGCGACGGTCCGCGGAAAGCGACGGAAAGCCGCGCCGCCGGGGTTGAGAGCGGTGCGGGCGGGTGCTAGACCCCGCCGCATCGGAGCGTAGCGCAGTCTGGTAGCGCACCAGTCTGGGGGACTGGGGGTCGTGGGTTCGAATCCCGCCGCTCCGACCATTTTTCCCCCGCAAAACCTTCTTTCCTCTTGGCGCTTGCGCGGCCCCTGCCGCCCGTCCATGCTTCCCCCGCAGCCGCGAAGACGGCGCTTTCGGGGAATGGGACGGTCTGGGTGCAGGAATACATCCTGGAAACTGATGGCCTGACGAAGGAGTTCCGCGGTTTCGTCGCGGTCTCGGACGTTTCGCTGCGCATCCGGCGGGGCACGATCCACGGGCTGATCGGCCCGAACGGGGCGGGCAAGACCACCTGCTTCAATCTGTTGACGAAGTTCATGCAGCCCTCCCGTGGGACCATCCGCTACGACGGGCAGGACATCACCCGCACGGCGCCGGCCGAGGTGGCGCGGATGGGACTGGTGCGGTCCTTCCAGATCTCCGCGGTGTTCCCGCATCTGACGGTGCTGGAGAACGTGCGCGTCGCGCTACAGCGCGAGCGGGGCGGCAGCTTCGACTTCTGGCGCAGCGACGCGGTGCTGCGCCGCTACGACGATCGCGCGATGGCGCTGCTCGCCGATGTCGGGCTCACCGCCTATGCCGGCGCGCCCGCGGGCACGCTGCCCTATGGCCGCAAGCGCGCGCTGGAGATCGCGACGACGCTGGCCCTGGAGCCGCGGCTGATGCTGCTGGACGAGCCCACGGCGGGGATGACTCACGAGGACGTGGACCGGATCGTGGCGCTGGTGCGCCGCGTGGCGCAGGGCCGCACCGTGCTGATGGTGGAGCACAACCTGAAGGTCGTAGAGGGCCTCTGCGACGCCATCACCGTGCTGACGCGCGGCAAGGTGCTGGCGGAGGGGCCCTACGCCGAGGTCTCGCGGAACCCCGCCGTCATCGCGGCCTATCTCGGCAGCGATCCCGGTGTGTCAGGCGCGAGCCAGGAGGCGGCCCATGCTTGATGCCGCCATCAAGACCGACACGATGCTGGCGGTGCGCGACCTGCACGCCTGGTACGGCGAGAGCCACGCGCTGCACGGAGTGAGCATTGACATCCGCCCGGGCGAGGTGGTGACGCTGCTCGGCCGCAACGGCGCGGGCAAGACGAGCACGCTGCGCGCGATCATGGGGCTGACCGGGCGCCGAACGGGCTCGATCACCTTTGAGGGGCGCGAGACGATCCGGATGAGTCCGGACGCGATCGGCCGAGCGGGCATCGGCTACTGCCCGGAGGAGCGCGGGATCTTCGCGAGCCTCGACGTGACGGAGAACCTGATGCTCCCGCCGAAGGTGCGGGACGGCGGGCTGGACCTGCCCACCATCTACGCCCTGTTCCCGAACCTGAAGGAGCGGGCGCGCAGCCCCGGCACGAAGCTCTCGGGCGGGGAGCAGCAGATGCTGGCCATCGCGCGCATCCTCCGCACCGGCGCGCCGCTGCTGCTGCTGGACGAGCCGACCGAGGGGCTGGCGCCGGTGATCGTGCAGCAGATCGGCGCCATGATCCGCGAGATCAAGGCGCGCGGCTTCACCGTGCTGCTGGTGGAGCAGAACTTCCGCTTCGCCCAGACGGTGGCGGACCGCCACTACGTCATGGAGCACGGGCGCGTGGTGGACAGCGTCGCCAATCACGAGATGGCCGGGAGCATGGAGCGGCTGCACGCCTATCTCGGCGTCTAGCCACGCCGGCCCCGGCGCAACCACAAGAAAACTGATCAGGAGAGGACCGAGGATGACCATCGACCGCCGCAGCCTTCTGGGTGGCGCCGCCGCCCTGCCGATGCTGGGCGCGCTGCCTTTCAACAGCGCCCGCGCGCAGGCGAACAACACGCTGAAGATCGGCGTGCTGACCGACATGTCCGGCACCTATCGCGACGGCTCCGGCCCCGGTTCCGTGGCCTGCGTGCGCCAGGCCGTGCAGGACAGCGGCGTGACGGGACGCGGCATCAACGTGGAGGTGCTTCAGGGCGACCACCAGAACAAGCCGGACGTCGCCTCCACCATCGCGCGCCAGTGGATCGACCGCGATGGCGTGAACGTCATCATCGACGTCGCCACCTCCTCCTGCGCGCTCGCCGTGAACAGCGTGGTGAAGGAGAAGAACTCCATCATGCTGAATTCCACGGGCGCGACGGCGGACCTGACGGGATCGGCCTGCAACCCGAACACCATCCACTGGACCTACGACACCTGGATGCTCGCCAACTCCACCGGCGGCGCCATGGTGAAGGCGGGCGGGGATAGCTGGTACTTCATCACCGCCGACTACGCCTTCGGCCACGCGCTGGAGCGCGACACGGGCGAGGTGATCAGGAAGAACGGCGGCCGCGTGGTCGGCAACATCCGCCATCCCTTCCCGGGCACCACCGACTTCTCCTCCTTCCTGCTGCAGGCGCAGCAGTCCCGCGCGAAGGTGGTGGGGCTGGCGAATGCGGGCGTGGACACGATCAACTGCGTGAAGCAGGCGGCCGAGTTCGGCCTGACGCGGCGGCAGAAGCTTGCCGTGCTGCTGATGATCGTCAGCGACGTGCACAGCCTCGGCCTGAATACCGCCCAGGGGCTGGTGCTGAGCGAGACCTACTACTGGGACCTGAACGACCGCACCCGCAACCTCGCCAACAAGGTGAAGGGCAGCATGGGCGGCGCGATGCCGAGCATGTGGCAGGCGGGCTGCTACAGCGCGGCGCTGCACTACCTGAAGGCGGCCGCCGACATGGGCGTGGCCGCGGCGCGGGCGAGCGGCGCGGAGACGGTGGTGCGGATGAAGGCCATGCCGACGGATGACGACGCCTTCGGCGCCGGCTCCATCCGGCAGGACGGGCGCAAGATCCACCCCTCCTACCTCTTCGAGGTGAAGACCCCGGGCGAGAGCAAGGGGGCGTGGGACTACTACAAGCTCGTGCGCACCACCCCGACCGAGGAGGCCTGGCGGCCGCTGCGCGACGGCGGCTGCTCCCTCGTCAACACCTGAATCGTAACCTGGGGGTGCCCTGCGCCGGGCACCCCCGCCTCTCACGGGTGACGCGCCTTGCTCGAGGAACTCTTTTTCCAGCTTGAGATGTCGGCGCCGCAGATCGTGCTGGGGCTGGTGAACGGCGCCTTCTACGCGCTGCTCTCGCTGGGTCTGGCCGTGATCTTCGGCATGCTGAACGTCATCAACTTCGCCCATGGCGCGCAGTTCATGATGGGCGCCTTCGTCGCCTGGATGCTGCTGAACTGGGCCGGCATCCCCTACTGGGGGGCGCTGGTCCTCTCGCCGCTGATCGTGGGCGCCTTCGGCGTGGTGCTGGAGCGGGCGATGATCTCGCGCCTCTACAAGCTCGACCACCTCTACGGGCTCCTGCTGACCTTCGGGCTGGCGCTCATCATCGAGGGGCTGTTCCGCAACGGCTTCGGCTCCTCCGGCCTGCCCTACGCGCCGCCGGAGGCGCTCTCGGGCATGCCCGTGGACCTCGGCTTCATGATGCTGCCGAAGTACCGGCTCTGGGTGGTGGTGGCGGCCTTCGTCGTCTGCATCGCGACCTGGCTGGTGATCGAGAAGACCCGCCTCGGCGCCTACCTGCGCGCGGCCACGGAGAACGCGCCCCTGGTGCAGGCCTTCGGGGTGAACGTGCCGCGCATGGTCACCCTCACCTACGCCGCGGGGGTGGCGCTGGCCGCGCTGGCGGGCGTGCTGGCGGCGCCGATCTACTCGGTGAACCCGGGAATGGGGTCCAACTTCATCATCACCGTGTTTGCCGTGGTGGTGATCGGCGGCATGGGGTCCATCCTGGGCTCCGTCATCACCGGCTTCGGCCTCGGCCTCGTCGAGGGGGTGACCAAGGTGGTCTACCCGGAGGCCTCGGCGACCGTGATCTTCGTCATCATGGCGATCGTGCTGCTCGCACGCCCCGCCGGCCTGTTCGGAAGGGCCTGACCCATGGCGTCCGCCACCACCCTCCCGGACGAGGTCTCCCCGGGGGCCGCACAGGGGCTGCCGCCGGCCGCGCCGGGGCTCTTCGGCCTCACCCGCGCGCAGGGGATCGCGCTGCTGGTGATGATCGGGGCGCTGATCGCCTGCCCCTTCTTCCTCTACCCGCAGTTCCTGATGAAGCTGCTGTGCTTCGCCCTCTTCGCTTGCGCCTTCAACCTGCTGATCGGCTATGTCGGGCTGCTCTCCTTCGGCCACGCCGCCTATTTCGGGATGGGCAGCTACATCGCGGCCCATGCGGTGAAGGTCTGGGGCCTGACGCCGGAGCTTTCCATCCTCCTCGGCGGCGCCGTAGGCGCGGTGCTCGGCCTCGTCTTCGGCTGGATCGCCATCCGGCGGGCGGGGATCTACTTCGCCATGATTACCCTGGCGCTGGCCCAGATGGTCTACTTTTTCTGCCTGCAGGCGCCCTTCACCCATGGCGAGGACGGGATCCAGTCCGTCCCGCGCGGGATGCTCTTCGGCGTCATCGACCTGCGGGCGGACATGACCCTCTACTGGTTCGTAGCCGCCCTGTTCCTCGCGGGGTTCCTGCTGGTCCAGCGCGTCATTCGCTCCCCCTTCGGCCAGTTGCTGACCGCCATCCGGGAGAACGAGGCGCGCGCCACCTCGCTGGGCTACCGGGTGGACGACTACAAGCTGGTGGCCTTCGTCCTCTCGGCCGGGATCGCAGGCGTCGCGGGGGGCGCGAAGGCGATCACGGTCGGCATCGCGACGCTCACGGACGTGCACTGGTCCATGTCGGGCGAGGTCGTGCTGATGACCCTGCTCGGCGGCCTCGGCACCCTGTTCGGGCCGGTGGTCGGGGCGGGGATCGTGGTGTCCATGCAGACCTACCTCGCCCCCTTCGGCGCCTGGGTGACGATCATCCAGGGCGTGATCTTCGTCCTCTGCGTCCTCGCCTTCCGGGCTGGCATCGTGGGCGAGCTGGGGCGGCTGCTGCGGGTGAAACTGTAGCCTTCAGGCGGCTTGAAGAGGGGGCATCGCGGGGCGATCTTTCCCCCGCGATGAATCCCTCCCTTCTTCCCGCCCCCGCACGGCGCCTCGCCGGGCTCGCGCTGATCGCGGCGAGCGTCGGCTTCACCGGGGTGCTCTCCTTCGTCCACATCCTGATCGAGCTCTTCGATTGAGCCCGAAGCGCGGGCCCTATCGGGGCCAGGACAGGCTGCCGGGCTGGTGGACGGGCCTGCGCGGCGTGCCGCTCGCCCTCTTCGCCGTGCCCTTCGTGCCGAGCTTCTTCCTGGCGCTTGCGAGCGGAGAGGGGGAGCTGATCGGCGGCACGGTCGCCGGGCTGGCCGGGGTAGGCATGGCCATGTCCAGGCTGGCCCGCGCCCGGCGGGGCGACGCGCGCCGCGCAGGCGCACTGCTCGGCGCCGGCACCGGCCTGGCGGCGGGCTTCGCCGCGGGCACGGGGCCGGTCGGCGCGGTGGCGCTCGGCCTCATGGCCTGGGGCGGCGCCCGGCTGCTCTACGAGGGCGTGACGGAGACGGCCCCGCCCCCCGCACCGCCACCCCCGCCGGTGCCGCAGCCCCCGGACACGCTGGAGCCGCTGCGCGCCCGCCTTTCAAGCCTCCTCTTCGGCGACCACCGGCTGCGCCCGGCCGCGACCGCGCTGCGCGGGCTGCTGGACGAGCTGGCGCAGCGCCCGGACGCGGCCGGCCAGGCCCGGCGGGTACTGGTGGTCGGGGTGGACGGGCTGGAGCGGATCGGCTCCCGCCTCTCCCAGGGTGCGGAGCCGCCGCCGGCCCTGCCGACCCTGCTGGACGACCTGGAGCGGGTGGCGAACCAGTCCTCGGCCGACCTGCGCGCCGCCGAGACGGAGGCGCTGGCCATCCAGGTGAAGGTCCTGCAGGACCGCCTGCATCAGGAGGGGATCGCGTGAGCGACAACACGCTGCAGCCCGCGCCGGAGCGCGTGGCCGAGCTCTCAACCCGGATCGACCTGCACGATCCCGCCAGCATCACCCGCTTCGGGCAGGAGGCGCAGGGGCGCGCCGCCGCGGCCGCCGACGCCATGCTCGGCTCCGCCCGCAGCGACGCGGTGGGTGAGGCGGGGGATTCGCTCTCCAAGCTCCTCTCCACCCTGCGCGGCTTCGACGTGACGAAGCTGGACGAGCGCCCCGGCCTGATCGCCCGCCTGTTCAGCCGCGCCGGCACCGAGACCGCCGCCATCCTGCAGCGCTACGAGAGCGTGCGCGGGCAGGTGGAGGCGATCGGCGACCGGCTGGACACGCATCGCAGCCGGCTCATGGAGGATGTGGAGCGGCTGGAGCGGCTCTACGGCGCGACGCTGGACTGGTTCCACTCCCTGGCCGACCACGTGGCGGCGGGGGAGGCGGTTCTGACGCGCACGGACGCCGAGGCGATCCCGGCCGCCGAGCGCGCGGCGGAGAACCCGGCGGACCACCTGGCCCCGCAGCGCCTGCGCGACCTGCGCGCGGCGCGGGAGGATCTGGACCGGCGCGTGCACGACCTGCGGCTCACGCGGCAGGTGGCGATGCAGGCGCTTCCCTCCATCCGGCTGATCCAGGAGAACGATAAGGCGCTGGCCGGCCGGATCTACTCCGTGCTGGCGAACACCGTGCCGCTCTGGCGCACGCAGCTCGCCCAGGCGCTGGCGCTGCAGCGGATGCGGGAGGCGGGGGCGGCGGTGAAGGCCGCGACGGACCTGACGAACGAGCTGCTGACCGCCAATGCGGAGGGGCTGCGCCGCGCCAACGTGGAGGTGCGGACGGAGATCGAGCGCGGGGTGGTGGACCTGGAGGCCGTGCAGAAGGCCAACACCGCCCTTGTCGCCACCATCGAGGATTCGCTCCGCATCGCGCAGGAGGGGCGGACGCGCCGGCAGGAGGCGACGAAGGCCCTGGCCCAGGCGGAGGGCGAGATCCGCCGCGCACTCATCGCGGCGAAGGCGCCGGCGGCGCCCACGAAGTCAGGGCCAGGGGCGCGGTGATCCCGCGCCCCCGGTAGGCGCTCAGCGCCGGGCGCTGGCCTGGGAGACGTAGTTGTCGAAGGACAGCTCGGCCACGCGGAACCAGGTCCGCATGTCGTCGCGGTGCTTCGACCAGCTCTCATGCACCTTCGCGAAGTCGGGGTTCCTGGCCACGAGGTCGCGCTCGATCTCCAGCCAGGCCCGGTAGCAGGTGTCCAGCATGTCGCGGGAGAAGGGCGTGAGCTTCGCGCCCTGCGCGATCAGGCGGCGCATGCTGTCGGGGTTGCGGATGTCGTAGCGCGCGACCATCCAGTGCGTCGCCTCCGCGCAGGCCGTGCGGATGGCGGCCTGGTAGGACTTGGGCAGGGCGTTCCACTGGTCCAGGTTGACGTAGAAGTAGGTGGAGGCACCGCCCTCCCACCAAGCCGGGTAGTGGTAGAAGGGCGCGACCTTCACGAAGCCCAGCTTCTCGTCGTCGTAGGGGCCGAGCCACTCGGCGGCGTCGATCGTGCCGCGCTCCAGGCCGGGATAGAGGTCACCGGCGCCGAGCTGCTGCGGCACGCCGCCGAGCTTGGACAGCACCTGCCCGGCCAGCCCGCCGATCCGCATCTTCAGCCCCTGCAGGTCGGAGGCGGGGCCGAGCGCCTTGCGGAACCAGCCACCCATCTGCGCGCCCGTGGCGCCCAGCGGCATGCCGTAGACGTTGAACTTGCGGTGCACCTCGTTCAGCAGCTCGATCCCGCCGCCCTCGTACATCCAGGCGTTCTGCTGGCGGGTGTTCAGGCCGAAGGGTAGGCCGGTGGCGAAGCCGAAGGCCTCGTTCTTGCCGGTGTAGAGGAAGCTGGTGGTGTGGCAGCACTCCACGCTGCCGGCCTGCACCGCGTCCAGCGCCTGGAGCGGCGGGGTGATCTCGCCGGCGGAGTGGACGGTGATGCGGAAGCGGTCGTCCGTCAGCTCTCCTACTGCCCGCGCGAAGACCTCGCCCGCGCCGTAGATGCAGTCCAGCGACCGCGGGTAGGTGGAGGTGAGGCGCCAGCGCAGGCTTGGCTGGGCCGTCTGCGCGATGGCGGGCGCCGCCAGCGGCGCGGCGACGGCGGCTGTACCGGCGGCGAGGGTGGCGCGGCCGAGAAGGGCGCGACGATCCATGGCGTTTCTCTCCCGTGACGTGGGGCTTGCGTAGCGTCCCCGCGCCGCCCGCGAAAGAGGGAAGCCGTTGACAGGCCCCGCGGCGCTGCCCGGGATGATCCGGTCGCGACCCACGGATTCGCTCCATGCCCCATCCCCGCCGCGCCCTCCTGGCCGGCCTCCTGGCCGCCGCGGGCACAGCGCGGGCGAATGGGACGGAGGCGGAGCGGATCGCGCGCCTGGTGCGCGCCTATCCCGACCATCTGGCGGGGGTGGAGGGCGACCTTCTGGTCTGGCGGGACGGGGCGCGGATGCTGATCGGCGCCGGGCTGCCGGAGCGGTCCTTCGAGGCTATGCTCCACGACGCGACGATCGCCGACCAGATGCGGCAGCCCTACCGCCCGGGCCCGCCGGACGGACCCCCGCCGCGGGACTTCAGCCCGGGGCGCATCCGCAGCACCGCCTTCTTCACCCGCATGTATGGGGAGTGCCGCGCGGGCGGAGTCCCCACGCGCGGCGCGGCGTGGCTGGGCCGCCAGACGCTGGCGATGACAACCGTGAACGGGGTGGCGGACCGGCTGGAACGGGTGGCGGCCTCGCTGGAGGGCATGCCCGACCGGTTCCGGGCCTATCTCGTGCCCTCGGCCGGGACGCTGAGCTGCCGGGGGGTGGCCGATACGGGGCTGGTGAGCATGCACGCCTTCGGCGCCGCCATCGACATCAACACCCGCCACTCGGATTACTGGCATTGGGCCCGCGCGCGGGGGGACGGCGAGATCCCCTACCGGAACCGCATTCCCTTCGAGATCGTGGAGGCCTTCGAGGTGGAGCGCTTCATCTGGGGCGGCAAATGGTACCACTACGACACCATGCACTTCGAGTACCGGCCGGAGCTGTTCGGCTAGCCCCGGCTTGACCCCTTCGCGGCCGGGGTGTGCCATTCCCCCCGGAGCAGGAGGGAACGGCATGCGCGCCTGGGCGGTGGTGGAGACGGGACAGCCCCTGCAGGAGAAGGACTGGCCGACGCCGGAGCCGAAGGGCGCCGAGGTGCTGGTGGAGGTGACGCATTGCGGCGTCTGCCACTCCGACCTGCACATCTGGGAGGGCGGCTACGACCTGGGCAGCCGCGGCCGCCTCTCCATGCAGGACCGGGGCATGACCCTGCCGCTGGTGATGGGCCACGAGATCGCCGGCCGCGTGGCCGCGGTGGGGCCGGAGGCGACCGGCGTCGCCGTGGGCGAGGCGAAGGTGGTGTTCCCCTGGATCGGCTGCGGCCGGTGCGAGGCCTGCGCGCGGGAGGAGGACAACACGTGCCCCAACCCGCCCCGCACCATCGGCATCTACCGGCAGGGCGGCTATGCCACCCATGTCCTGGTGCCGGACGCCAAGTACCTCGTGCCGGTGGACGGGGTGGATCCCGCCGTCGCCGCCACCTACGCCTGTTCCGGCATCACCGTGCACGCGGCCATCCGGAAGCTGGGCGAGCTGCCGCCGGACCGGCCGGTGGTGCTGGTGGGCGCGGGCGGGCTGGGGCTGAGCGCGATCCACATGCTGCGGGCGCTGGGGCACCGGCGGATCGTCTCCGTCGATGTCTCCGCGGAGAAGCTGGAGGCGGCGCGGGCGGCCGGCGCGACGGAGACGGTGCTGGGCGGCCAGGACGGCGCGGAGACGACAAGGGCCATCGTCGCGGCCTGCGGCGGGCCGGCCCCGGCGGTGATCGACCTGGTGAACGGCAGCGCGACGGCTCGCTTCGCCTTCGACGCGCTGGGCAAGGGGGGCAAGCTGATCCAGGTCGGGCTGTTCGGGGGCGAGGTGACGCTGCCCCTGCCGATTATGGCCATCCGTGCCCTGACGCTGCAGGGGTCCTATGTCGGCTCGCTCGCGGACCTGCGGGCGGTGATGGGGCTGGCGAAGGCCGGGAAGCTGGCGCCGCTTCCCGTCGCGACGGCGCCCATGCCGGAGGCGAACGCCGTGCTGGAGCGGCTGCGCGACGGCAAGGTGACGGGCCGCGTGGTGCTGCGGGCCGAGGCCGCCTGAGGGCCGCCCACGGCAAAGCGCCCGCGGAACCGAGGGTTCCCGGGCGCCTCCCGAACCGTCTCGTGGCGGGCGCGGGGCCCGCCGCGGGTTACTTGATCTTGGCCTCGCGGAAGACGACGTGCTTGCGCGCCACCGGGTCGTACTTCTTCTTCTCCATCTTGCCGGTCGCGTTCCGCGTGTTCTTCTTCGTCACGTAGAAGTAGCCGGTGTCCTCGGAGGAGACGAGGCGGATCTGAATGGTATTGGACTTGGCCATGACTCGATTCCAGGAGTTCGGGTGCCGGCCAGGGCCGGGTCGCAGAGGTCGCGCAAACTAGCGTCCGACGCCCGTTCGTCAAGCGTTATGCGCTGCCCTCAGCGGGCGAGGGCGGCCTCGTAGAGCTCCGGCCGCTCCAGCACGGCCCGCGCGGCCGCGAGGTCGGCGTCGCGCCCTTCTGCGGGCGGGCAGGCGCCGCGCAGGGCGGCAACCTCGCTGCCCGGCACCGGCGCGCGGGCGGCGCGGGCGCGGGCGAGCGGGACCGTCATGGGGCTGTCGGCCGTGCCGAGGGTGGCGAGGTTGCGCGCCAGGGCATCCGCCCCGTTGCTGGTGCAGAGGGCGGGCAGGACGCCGAGCATCTGCAGGGGCCAGCCGCGCGGCGCGAGGATGCGGGACCAGGAGAGCGCCAGCTGCGCGCCGCCGGGCAGGGGCACGAGAACCTGGATCAGCCCCTTGCCCATGGTGGCGCTCCCCACCACCACCCCCCGGCCGAGATCGCCGACGGCCGCGGCCACCACCTCCGCGGCGGAGGCGGTGCGGCCGTCCACGAGCACGACGAGGCGGCGGCCGCCGGCAAGGTCGGGCCCCGCCGTGTCGAACTGGCGGCGGGAGTCGATGTGCCGCCCATCGGTGAAGGCGATGGTTCCGGCGGGGATGAAGGCGTCCGCGACCCGGATGGCCTGCTGCAGGAGGCCGCCGCGGTTGCCGCGCAGGTCCAGCACCACGCCGAGCGGGGCGGCCGAGGCGGGGATATCGGCGAGGGCGCGGTCCAGCTGTTCCGGCGTCGCGGAGGAGAAGAGGGGCAGGGTGAGCCAGAGGATCCCATCCCTCAGCTGGGCCACCACGGAGAGCTGCGGGGCCGCGGCGCGGGTGAGGAGGACATCCAACCGACGGCGGCCGCGTCGGACGGAGAGGAGGACGCTGCTGCCGGGCGCGCCCTCCATCGCAGCGTGGGCCTCGTCCATCGCCTCGGCGTCCAGGGCGATGCCGTCGGCCGCCGCCACGCGGTCTCCGGGGCGGAGGCCGGCGCGCTCGGCGGCGCTGCCCGGCACCACCGCGGAGATCGTCACCTCGCGGCGGCGGCCGGGCGCGAGGGTGAGGCCGAGGTCGGTCGCGCCGAGGTGGCGTTCCCGGCCCCTCTGCGCCTCTGGCGGGGTCAGGTAGCGGCTGTAGGGGTCGAGGTGGTTGAACACCTCCTCGAACCCTGCCTGGAGCATGGCCTGCCGGCCGGCGCGGCGCAGCGCCGGCGATTCGCGCTCCGCCACGGCGAAGAGGGAGGCGACGGTATCGGCCGCGGCCTCCGGCGTCGCCCCGGCCGGGCGACGGGCGAGGGGCGCGTCCGAGAGGCCGAGGGCGAGGTCCGGGCCGCGGCGGACGGCAGAGAGGTAGGGGTCGATCGCCTCCAGCCCGCGCAGCGTCCAGAGGGCCAGGTCGCCCGGATCCGTGGGCTCCAGGTGGCGCTGCGCGATGGCGGCGTAGGCCGCCCGCAGCGTGGCCGTGAAGTCCTGCGCCCGGGCCGCGCCGGGCAGCAGGAGAAGGGCGGCCAGGAGAGGGGCGGCGAGGCGGGCGATCAGCGCGGGCGCTTGCCCTTGCCGGGCCGGGCGGGCGCCCCGTCCTTCGGCTTGCGGTCCTTCGGCTCGCGGTCCTTCTGCTTGCGGTCCGTGATCCTCTGGCGGCCGCGCGGCGGGGCGGGGTGGCGCACACCCGGCCCACCCCCGCCGGCGCGGGGATCGCCCTGGAGGAGCTGGAAGGAAAGGCTGCCCGTGCGGGGCACCGCCTCGGCCAGCCGGACTTCCACCTCCTGGCCCAGGCTGAAGCTCAGCCCCGTGCGGCGGCCGACCAGGCGCATCGCCGCTTCCTCGTGGAACCATTGGTCGTCCGGCAGGGCGCTCATCGGGACGATCCCGCTGGCGCCGTTCTCCTCCAGTGTCACGAAGAGGCCGAAGCGTGTCACCCCCGAAACGCGCGCGGGGAAGTGCGCGCCGACCCGGTCCGCCATGTAGGCGGCGAGATAGCGGTCCACCGCGTCCCGCTCGGCCAATGCGGCGCGGCGCTCGGTCTTCGTGATGTGCTCGCCCGTGTCGGGCATGGAGGCCGCCTCCTCCTCCGTCAGCCCGTCGTCCCCGAGCTTCAGGCCGCGGATGAGGGCGCGGTGGACCAGCAGGTCCGCGTAGCGGCGGATGGGGCTGGTGAAATGGGCGTAGCGCGGCAGGGCGAGGCCGAAATGGCCGATGTTCTCCGGGTTGTACTCCGCCTGGGACTGGCCGCGCAGGATCGTCTCGCTGATCAGGCGGGATTCCGGGGTCTCCCGCGTCTTCTCCAGAATGCCGGCGAAGTCGCGCGGGCGGACCTTGTCGGAGGGCGGAAGGGAGAAGCCGAAGCCGGAGAGGAAGCCCCGCAGCGTCTCCATCTTCTCGTCCGAGGGACGGTCGTGGATGCGGTACATGCAGGGCTGGTGAAGGCGTTCCAGCTCCTCGGCGGCGCAGACATTGGCGGCCACCATGAACTCCTCGATCAGCCGGTGGCTGTCGAGACGCGCGCGGGGGGCGATGGAGACCACCTTGCCGTCCGGGCCGAGGATGACGCGGCGCTCCGCGATGTCGAGGTCCAGCGTGCCGCGCCGGGTGCGAGCCGCCAGCAGCGCCGCGAAGGCGCCGTAGAGGCGGGCGACGTGGCCGGGTTCCAGCCCGAGGTCCTCGCCGGCGTCGCGCGCGGCCTGAACCCGCTCATAGGTCAGGCGGGCGGCGCTGCGCATCAGGCCGCGGCCGAAGCGGTGGCCGGTCTTGTTCCCCTCGCTGTCGAAATGCATCTCGACGTAGAGGCAGCCGCGATCCTCACCCCGCTTCAGGCTGCACCAGCCGTTGGAGAGCGCCTCGGGCAGCATCGGCACGACGCGGTCGGGGAAGTACACGGAGTTGCCGCGGTGCCAGGCCTCGCGGTCCAGCGGGGCCCCCTCTGCAGACCTTTGGGGGCGGACGTAGTGCGCCACGTCGGCGATGGCGACGAGGACGCGCCAGCCATCCTCCTGCGGCTCCGCGAAGACGGCGTCGTCGAAGTCGCGGGCGTCCTCGCCGTCGATGGTCACGAGGGGGGTGTCGCGCAGGTCGTCGCGATTGCCGAGCGGCACCGCCCTCGCGCGCTCGGCGGCCTGCACCACCTCCTCCGGGAACTCGTCGGGGATGCGATGGGCCGCGATGACGAGGCGGGAGACGGATTTCGGGTCGTCCATCGAGCCCAGGATCTCGACGATCCGGGCGGGCTTGGGGCCGAAGAGGCGTTCCCGCGTGCCGCCGGCGATCGGCTCGGCCTGCACCAGGTCGCCGTCCCTGGCCCCGTTCTCCTCGCCCGGCGGCACGACCCAGTTGGCGCGGGAGCGGCGGTCCACGGGCTCCACCATGCCCGCGCTGAAAACGCCGAGCACGCGGGAGGGCGAACCGGTGCCGATGCGCTTGAAGGTGCGGCCCTCGTACTTGTTGGGGCCGAGGCGGGTGATGCGGGCCAGCACCCGGTCGCCCGGGGCCAGGGCGGGCTGCCCCGCGCGCTCCGGCCGCATGTAGACGACGGGTTTCTCCGACCCCTCCCAGGTGATGGGGCGGGCCATGGGGTCGCCATCCGCGTCCGTGCCGAAGACCTCCAGCGCGGCCATGTCCGGCAGGTTGGCGGAGTGGCGGATGGTGCGCCGGCCGATCGGGGCGATGCTGCCCTCCTCCTTCAGCGCGGCCATCAGCTCGCGCAGGGCGGGGCGCTGGTCCGTGGAGAGGCCGAAGTGGCGGGCGATCTCCGTCTTGCCCACCCGGCCGGTGGCGGTGCGGATGAAGGCGCGCAGCTCCTCCCGGCTGGGCATCGGGTTCGGCTCCCCCTCCGCCGCGCGGGGCCGGGGCGCCCCGCCGATGCGGGGCAGGCGCTTGCTGCGGAACATGACCCGGGCGCCCGCCGGCGCATCCGGCGCCGAGGGGCCGGGGCCGCCGCGGCGGGGTGTGCGGGGCGGGCGCTTGAAGGCCAAGTCAGCCGGACCGCTTGGCGCGGGCCGCGGGCTTCGCCGCCTTGGCGGTGGCGGCCGGCTTCTTCGCCGCAGCCTTCGGCTTCGCGGCTGCCTTGGCGGGGGCGGCCTTCGGCGCGGCCTCGTCCCCAGCCGCGGCGGGCTTCTTCGCCCCCTTCGCCGGGGCCGCCTTGCGGCCACCGGCGCCCTTCTTCGGCGCGAGGACCTTGCCCTTCTCGGCCAGCAGCGCGACGGCCTGATCGAGCGTGAAGCTCTCCATCTCCGTCCCGCGGGGCAGGGAGGCGACGGTCTGGCCGTGCTGGGCGAAGGGGCCGAAGCGGCCGCGCTTCACCTCGACCGGGGCACCATCCTTGGGGTGCGAGCCGAGCGCGATGCCGCGCGGCTTGGCGTTGGCCAGCAGCTCCATCGCCCGGTTCATACCGATGGAGAGCACGTCGTCGCCGGGCTGCAGGCTTTGCGAGAGGGCACCCATCTTCAGGTAGGGGCCGAAGCGGCCGAGATTGGCGCTGATCTCCTCCCCCGTCTCCGGGTGCATGCCAACGATGCGCGGCATGTTGAGGAGCGCGATCGCCCGCTCCAGCGTCAGCGTGTCCGGGTCCATGCCGCGGGGCAGGGAGGCGCGCCGGGGCTTGGTCGGCTTGCCCTTCGCGTCCACCCCCGGCTCGCCGAGCTGGACGTAGAGGCCATAGGGGCCGCGCCGGAGAGAGATCTCCTGCCCGGTCGTCGGATCCGTGCCCAGGCCGCGGTCGCCGCCCTCGCCCTCGGCCGCCTCGCCGTCCGCGCCGGGCACGGCCAGCGGGCGGGTGTAGCGGCACTCCGGGTAGTTGGAGCAGCCGATGAAGGCGCCCGTCCGGCCCAGTCGCAGGCCCAGCCGGCCGGCCCCGCGGCCCTCCTGCTGGCACCGCGGGCAGCCGCGCGGGTCCGCGCCGTCCGCGCGCTGCGGGAAGAAGTGCGGGCCGAGGTCCTCGTCCAGCTCGTCGATGACGTCGCTGATTTTCAGGTCCTTGGTGGCGTCCACGGCGCCACGGAACTGGTCCCAGAACTCGTGCATCACCTGGCGCCACTCGGCGCGGCCGCCGGAGATGTCGTCCAGCTTCTCCTCCAGCGCGGCGGTGAAGCCCGTGTCCACGTAGCGCTCGAAGAAGGAGACGAGGAAGGCGGTGACGAGGCGGCCGCGATCCTCGGGGATGAAGCGCCGGCTCTCCAGCCGCACGTAGTCGCGGTCCTGGAGGGTCTGGAGGATCGAGGCGTAGGTGGAGGGGCGGCCGATGCCGAGCTCCTCCATCTTCTTCACCAGGCTCGCTTCCGTGTAGCGGGGCGGGGGCTGGGTGAAGTGCTGGCTCGCCGTCACGTCGCCGCGCTTGGGCTGCTCGCCCTCGTTCAGCGGGGGCAGGGTGCGGTTCTCGTCGTCCGCCGCCAGCTTCGCGTCGTCGATATCCTCGCGGTACAGCTTGAGGTAGCCGTCGAAGGCGATGACCTGCCCGGTGGCGCGCAGCCGGGCCTTGCCCGCCGCGTCGTCGATGTCCACCGCCGTCTGGTCCATCTCGGCGGACTGCATCTGGGACGCGACCGCGCGCTTCCAGACGAGGTCGTAGAGGCGGCGCTGCTCGGGGTTGAGGTAGCGCGCCACCTCCTGCGGCGTGCGGCCCACATCCGTCGGGCGCACGGCCTCGTGCGCCTCCTGGGCGTTCTTCGCCTTGGAGGAGTACTCGCGCGGCGCGGCAGGCAGGTAGTTGTCCCCGAACTCGTCCTTCACGTGGTCGCGGATGGCGGAGATCGCCTCCCGCGACATCTGCACGCCGTCGGTCCGCATGTAGGTGATGAGGCCGACAGTCTCCCCGCCGATGTCCACCCCCTCATAGAGCTGCTGGGCCAGGCGCATCGTGGCCTGGGCGCCGAAGCCGAGCTTGCGGGAGGATTCCTGCTGCAGGGTGGAGGTGGTGAAGGGCGGCGGCGGGTTGCGGCGGACGCGCTTCTTCTCCACCGCGGAGACGGTGTAGCTGCCGCCCTCGACCAAAGCCTTGGCGCGGTGGGCCTCGGCCTCGTTCGGCAGGTCGAACTGATCGAGCCTCTTGCCCTCGAGGTGGGTCAGGCGCGCCGTGAAGGGGGCGCCGGCCGGCGTGCGGAAGGCGGCCTCCACCGTCCAGTATTCCCGCGCCTTGAAGACCTCGATCTCCGACTCCCGGTCGGTGATCAGGCGCAGCGCGACGGACTGGACCCGGCCCGCGGAGCGGGAGCCCGGAAGCTTCCGCCACAGCACGGGGGAGAGGGTGAACCCCACCAGGTAGTCCAGCGCGCGCCGGGCCAGATAGGCGTCGATCAGGGGAACATCGAGCTCGCGCGGGTTCTCGATGGCGTGCTGGACCGCGCGCTTGGTGATCTCGTTGAAGGTGATGCGGTGGACTTCCACCCCCTTCAGGGCGCGCCGGTCCTCCAGCATCTGGCGGACGTGCCAGGAGATGGCCTCGCCTTCGCGATCCGGGTCGGTGGCGAGGTAGAGGCGCTTGGAGTGCCCGGCCTTCAGGGCCTGGGCGATCTCGCGCACCTGCTTCTCGCCCCGGTCCTCGGAGGACCAGTCCATGGCGAAATCCTCCTCCGGCCGGACGGAGCCGTCCTTGGCCGGCAGGTCGCGCACGTGCCCGAAGCTGGCCAGGACGTGGTAGTCGCTGCCCAGGTACTTGTTGATGGTCTTCGCCTTTGCGGGCGATTCGACGACGACGACATCCGTCATGTGGGGGTCCGGAACCCTCCGAAATCCTCTTCGCGCTGGGTGCCGGACCGCACGACGCGGTTTCCGGGCAGCGCCTCGATCAGCCCCTCCAGCTCCAGTTCGAGGAGCGCGGCACGGGCCTCAGGCGGGGAGAGGTGGCAGCGGCGAAGCACCTCGTCAACCGCGACGGCTGTCGGGCCGATGAGGGAGAGAAGGTCCGAACCCCTTGATTCCTCGCGCGCATCGCGGGCGGGTGCGGGCGCGTGCGCGGGCGCGCGCGGGGCCGGGCGATGGAACACGGGCGCGGCCTCCGCGCTGGCCGGCAGGGTTTCCAGCACATCCGCCGCCCCCTCGCAGAAATGGGCGCCGTTGCGGATCAGGTCGTTGGAGCCCCGGCAGCGGGGGTCGAGCGGGGAGCCGGGGACGGCGTAGATCTCCCGCCCCGCTTCCGCGCCCAGCCGGGCAGTGATGAGGGTGCCTGAGCGCGGGGCGGCCTCCACCACCACAATTCCGAGGGCGAGGCCGGCCACGATCCGATTCCGGCGCGGGAAGTGCTGGGCGATGGGCGCGGTGCCCAGGGGGGATTCGGCCAGCAGGAGGCCTTCGGCGCCAATGCGGCGCTGGAGGGCGGCGTTCTCCGGCGGGTAGGCCACGTCCAGGCCTCCGGGGACCACGCCGATCGTGCGGCCGTGGCGCAGGGCGCCGGCATGGGCGGCCGCGTCGATGCCGCGGGCCAGGCCGGAGGTGACGGCGACGCCGGCGGCGGCCAGGGCCTCGCCCATCTCCTCCGCGATGCGCCGGCCGCCGGCGGAGGCGTTGCGGGCGCCGACGACGGCCACCTGGCGGGACGGGAGGAGGGAGAGGTCGCCCAGGGCCGCGAGCACGGGCGGCGGGTCCGCGATGGCGGCCAGCAGGGGCGGGTAGGCGGGGGTGCCGAGGTGGAGCCAGTGGCCGCCCATGGCGAGGACGGCCTCGTGCTCGCGCTCGACGAGGTCCGGATCGGCGGCGCGGGTGCCCAGGGTGCGGAGGGCGCGGGCCGTGCTGCCATGCTCCGCCAGCAGGCGGCGGAAGGTCTGCGGGCCGACGCCCTCGCTGCGGGCCAGCCGGAGGCGAGCGAGGGATTCGGCCGGCGGGATCACTTCCGACCTTTCACTTGCCCTGGCCGATCCGCGGCTCCGTCCCAGCGATCAGGCGGGCGATGTTCTCGTGGTGGCGCAGCGCGACGTAGACGACGATCAGCGCCACCGGCCAGAAGAGCGGCCAGCCGCCCCAGAGGAGGGCCACCAGCGCCGCCACGGCCATTCCCGTGAGGGCCGAGGCGGAGGAGATCTTCACCAGCTTCGCCATGGCGAGCCAGGTCAGGGCGGCCGCGACGAAGACGGGCCAGGCCAGGGCCAGGAAGACGCCCAGCGCGGTCGCCACGCCCTTGCCGCCCCGGAAGGCGAGCCAGGGCGGGTGGCAGTGGCCGAGGACGGCGGCGATGGCGGCCACCCCCGCCGTCTCCGGCCCGAAGAGGGCGGCGGCAAGCCAGACCGACGCCGCGCCCTTGAGGAAGTCCAGCGCCAGGGTGGCGGCGGCGAGCTTCTTGTTGCCTGTCCGCAGCACGTTGGTGGCGCCGATGTTGCCGGAACCGATGCTGCGGATGTCCCCCAGCCCGGCGGCGCGCGTGAGGAGGAGGCCGAAGGGAATGGATCCCAGGAGGAGGCCGAGGATCGCGGCGTAGACCCCGTTCATCCGAACACGCGCCTTCCGGCCTTCCAGGTGCCGAGGACCTTGCCCTCCAGGGCGCGGCCGTCGAAGGGGGAGTTCTGCGCCTTGCCCGGCAGCTTCCCGGCCTCGACCTTCCAGCCCCGGTCCGGGGCGAAGAGGACGAGGTCGGCGGGCGCGCCGGGGGCGAGGCGGCCGGCTTCCAGCCCCAGCAGCCTCGCGGGGGCTGAGGTGAGAAGTTCCAGCGCCCGCATCAGCGTCAGGTCGCCGCCGTGGTAGCGGGCGACGGTCACGCCGAGCAAGGTGGCGAGGCCGGCGCCGCCCGCCTCCGCCTGCGCGAAGGGGACGCGCTTGTCGTCCGCGTCGCGCGGCTGATGGTCCGAGGCAATGGCGTCGATGGTGCCGTCGCGCAGGGCCGCGATCACGGACAGCCGGTCCTCCTCCCGCCGCAGCGGGGGGGAGAGCTTGGCGTAGGTGCGGAAATCGCCGATCGCCGTCTCGTTCAGATCGAAGTAGGGGGGCGCGGTGTCGCAGGTCACGCGCAGCCCCTCGGCCTTGGCTGCGCGGATCAGGTCCAGCGCGGCTGACGTGGAGACATGGGCGAAGTGGACATGGCCCTTCGTCAGCCGGGCCAGGGCGATGTCGCGCGCCACCATCATCGCCTCCGCGGCCGCCGGGACGGAGGGGAGGCCCATGCGGGTCGCCATCTCGCCCTCGGTCGCGCTCGCGTTGCGCGCCAGGCTCGGCTCCTCCGGATGCTGCACGATGAAGGTGCCGAAGGCGCGGGCGTAGGAGAGGGCGAGGCGCATGGTGCGGGCATCGGCGATGGCGCGGGTGCCGTCGGTGAACGCGACCGCGCCGGCCTCACGCAGCAGGCCAAATTCCGTCATCTCCTTCCCCGCGCAGCCGCGGGTGGCGGCGCCGTAAGGAAGGATGGTGAGGGTCCCCGTCATCTCGCCTCGGCGCAGGATGAACTGCAGCGGCGCGGGGTCGTCCAGCGCCGGCTCGCTGTCCGGCAGCGCGCAGAGGGTGGTGATGCCGCCCGCCGCCGCCGCTTCCGCCGCGCTCTCGATCGTCTCGCGGTGCTCGTGGCCGGGCTCGCCGAGGGTGGCGCGCAGGTCGATCAGGCCGGGGGCGAGGACGTGGCCGCCGCAATCCAACACCGTGGCACCCTCCGGCGCGCCTGAGCCGTCCAGCCCGGCGATTCGGCCATCCTGCACCAGCAAGCGGCCCGGCGCGTCGCGGCCGGTTGCGGGGCAGACCAGGCGGGCGTTGTCGAGGAGGAGAGTGCTCATCGCGCGTTCCGCCGGCTGTTCTGGGAGAGGATGTCGAGCACGGCCATGCGGACGGCGACCCCCATCTCCACCTGCTCGCCGATCACGCTGCGGGCGGGATCGTCCGCCACGGCGCTGTCGATCTCTACGCCGCGGTTCATCGGGCCGGGGTGCATAACAATGGCGTCTGGCTTCGCCAGCTTCAGCTTCGCGCCGTCCAGCCCGTAGAAGCGGAAGAACTCGCGGGCGGAAGGGACGAGGCCGCCCGCCATCCGCTCCTTCTGCAGCCGCAGCATCATCACCACGTCGGCGTCCTTGATACCCGCGCGCATGTCGTGGAACACCTCCACGCCCAGGGCCTCCACCTCCGATGGAAGCAGGGTCGGCGGGCCGACGACGCGGACGCGGCAGTTCATCGCCAGCAGCAGGTGGATGTTGCTGCGGGCCACCCGGCTGTGCAGCACGTCGCCGCAGATGGCGACCGTCAGGTTCTCCAGCGTGCCCTTGCGGCGGCGGATGGTCAGCGCGTCCAGCAGCGCCTGGGTGGGGTGCTCGTGCGTGCCGTCGCCGGCGTTGATCACGGCGGCGTCCACCTTCTGGGAGAGGAGGGCGGGGGCGCCGGACTGGGCGTGGCGGATGACCAGAAGGTCGGTCTTCATGGCGTTCAGCGTGGACGCGGTGTCGAGCAGCGTCTCGCCCTTGTTCACGCTGCTGGTGGAGACAGACATGTTGATCACGTCCGCGCCCAGCCGCTTGCCCGCCAGCTCGAAGCTGGTGCGGGTGCGCGTGCTGTCCTCGAAGAAGAGGTTGATGAGGGTCAGGCCGCGCAGCACGTCCCGCTGGGTCTTCCCGCCCCGGTTCAGCAGGGCGTAGCTCTCGGCGAGGTCCAGGAGTTCCGCGATATAGGGCGGCTCCAGCCCTTGGAGCGCGAGGAGGTGCCGGTGCGGGTAGAGGGGCATGGGGCCTCGCGGGCGGTGGACGGGGCGAGGGCCGGCTCGCCGCCGGCCCCCGGCTGTTTAGGGGAGGCGGGGCTGGGCGAAAAGGGCGGGATCTGGCGGGCGATGGGGGCAGGGGACCTGCCGGCCGTAGGCGCCATCGCGGCCGCGGTGCATCCAGGGCACCCGGAATCGGACGCGGTCTTTGCGGAGCGGCTGGCGCTGCACCCCGCGGGGTGCATGATGCTTCAGGCCGGCCGCGCGGCGCTGGGCTACGCCATCGCCCACCCATGGCACCGGCGCCGCCCTCCGCCGCTGAACACGCTCCTGGGCGCCCTGCCGGCGCGGCCAGAGGTGTTCTACCTGCACGATCTGGCGATCCTGCCGGCGGCGCGGGCCGGCGGGGCCGGAGGGGCGGCGGTGCTTGCCCTGGCCGAGATCGCGGGCGGGCTGCCCATGGCACTGGTCGCCATCGGCGGCACGGAGGGCTTCTGGCGCCGTCAGGGCTTCGTGACGGTGCCGGACCCGGCGCTGGCGGCCGTGTTGCGGCACTACGATGCCGGGGCCCACTACATGGAGCGCCCGGTCAGCCCGTCCGGATGCCGCAGGTGAGGCCGCCGTCAGCGGCCCCTCCCGGCTTCACAGCAGGACGAGCGCGGCGATCGCCCCGCCGGAGAGCAGCCAGAGCGGGTGCAGTTTCGTCGCTGCTGAAAGGCCCGCTACGGCGGCCGTGATGGCGCCGAGAAGCCACTCGGTCGTCGTCGCCTCCGTGATCAGCCACGCGCTGGCCACCACCAGCCCCACCGTCATCGGCACCAGCCCGGCCTGCACCACCTTGCGCCAGGGCCGGTCCTTGAAGCGCCGCCACAGCCCCAGGACGACCCCGGTGAGAATCGAGGAGGGGCCGAACTTCGCGATCGAGGAGACGAGCAGGCCGGGCCAGCCCGCCACATGCCACCCCACCAGCGGCACCACCATCATGTTCGGCCCCGGCGCCGCCTGGGCGAGGGCGAAGAGGGCGGAAAAGTCCTGCGCGCTCATCCAGCGGTGCACCTCCACCACTTGGCGCTGCATCTCCGGCAGGATGGTGTTCCCGCCGCCGAAGGCGAGGAGCGAGAGCTGGGTAAAGATGACGGCGAGGGCGACGAGGGTGCTCACCGGCTGAACCGCCAGGTCGCGAGGATGCTGAGGGGCGCCAGCACGGCCATGCTGGGGAGAAGCGGCAGGCGCAGCACGGCGATGGCGAGCATGGTGAGGAGGACGATCGCCAGCGCCACCGGCCTGGACCGCAGCGGCCAGAGCATCTTCCACGCCGTCGAGACGAGAAGGCCCGCGGCGGCGGCGGCGAGGCCCATGAAGATGTGCTGGAGGGTCGGATCGTCCTTGTACCCGTCATAGAGGACGCCGAGGCCGACCACCACCGCGGTCGGGCCGAGGATGAGGCCGAGCAGGGCCGAGACGGCGCCCGCGACGCCCCGGAACTCCAGCCCCACCGCGACGGAGAGGTTGATGATGTTGCCGCCCGGCAGGAAGTGGCAGAGGCCGAGCAGTTCGGTGAAGTGATCCGGCGTCAGCCAGCGCCGGTTCTCCACCAGCATGCGGCGGGCGAGGGGGAGCACGCCGCCGAAGCCCATCAGGCCGAGGCCGAGGAAGCCGAGGAAGAGGTCGGCGCAGCCTGGCGGCGGCTTGCCGGTGCCGGTTCCGTCCGGCGGCAGGGTGGCCGCGCTGCTGCTCGGGCTTCGCATCCGTTCCGGCTCCCCTGGTTTCGGTATCCCGCGGGATGCGCCCGGCGGCGCGGGATGTCCAATGCGCGGAGGTCAGCCCCGCGTGGCGTCCAGCGCGGCCTGGAGCATGTAGGCCGCCGCCGCCGCGTCCACGGCCTTCGCGCGCTTCGCGCGGGAGAGGTCGGCCTCGATCATCATCCGGTTCACGGCGGAGGAGGAGAGGCGCTCGTCCCAGAGCGCCACGGGCAGGCCGCTGGCGTCCGAGACGGCCATGGCCCAGTCCTTCGCGGCCTGGGCGGCTGGGCCGAAGGAACCGTCCATCCCCAGCGGCAGCCCGCAGACGAGGCCGCCCGCGCCCTCCTTCTCCGCGATGCGCCGGATCTCGGCGGCGGTCGGCGCCAGCTTGCCGCGGGGCAGGGCGGCGTAGGGGGAGGCGAGCATCAGCAGCACGTCCGAGAGAGCGATGCCGATGATCTTGCTGCCGGGATCCAGCCCGATCAGCCGGGCGTGGCGGGGCAGGGCGGCGCGGAGCTGGGGGAGGGGGGTGACGGGCATGTCAGCGCGCCGAGGGACCGACCCAGAGGCGGCCGGCGGCGTAGGAGAGCCACAGGCGGCGTGCGCCGAGGATGTCCTGGCCGAGCACCAGGTCCACGGAAAGGGAGGGCGGCAGGGGGGCGAGGACGATCGGCATGGCCGCGGTGACGTACCTCCCGAGGTTCAGCGTCGCGCCCTCATGGATGCGGAACTCCGCCGCCTCCCCGCCCGTGCCGAAGACGGTGCCCGCCGAGGGGGCGCGCAGCGCGCTGGCGGGGATACCGAAATTTGCGATCCGGTCCTGCCGCAGCACGGTGCGGACCGCGCCCGTGTCCAGCAGGGCGCGGGCGGGGCGGCCGTTCAGGCGCAGGGGGAGGATCACCAGCCCCTCGCTCGTCACCTCGGCCGGGATTGCCTCGGCCGGCCAGGGGGGCGCGGCGTCGATGCAGGCGGGGCTGTCGTGCAGCACGGCGCGGCCGGCGGGCAGGTCCAGCTCCAGCGCGCCGTGGCGGAGCAGGTCGGCGCCGACGATCCCGGCGATCCCGCCCTCTTCCTCGCTGCCCGGGGCGACGGGAATGGAGAGGTTCGGGAAAACCCGGCGGCCGATAGCAAAGTGGCGCAGCACGGCGTTGGGCAGGCGGGAGGTGCCGCCAACACCGGTGATGGGGGTGGAGCGGTCCGGGTCCATCGTGAGGCCGAGCGCCACGGCGGCCTCGGGGCGCAGCATGGTGAGGCTGGAGCCGGTGTCCAGCACGAAGGGCAGCGCCGCGCCGTTCGCCTGGGCGAGGACGATCGGCAGTGGCCCGGCCGCCGCGGGGCCGAGCAGGGCGCGGACGGCGGGGGAGGCCGGGGCGGCGAGGATCAGGCGCTCCCCCTCGCCCGCCGGGCAGGCGGCCGAGGCGGCGCCGGTCCCCAGGAGCAGGGCGGCCAGGAGGGCGGGAAGGGTGGTAAGACGCGTCATGCCGGTGCGATATGCGCCCGCGCCGCCGGGCCGGGAAGGCGCTGCCCCTTGACTTGAGGGGGGGCGGCGGCTTCCTGAGGGCTCTTCGCCTTCAGACCAGGACGTTCCATGTCACTCGACTTGCAGACCGTGAGGCGCGTCGCGTCGCTCGCCCGGCTCCATCTGGAGGAGGGCGAGGACCACCGCCTGCAGGCGGAGCTGAACGGCATCCTCGGCTGGATCGAGCAGCTGCAGGAGGTGGATACCGCCGATGTGGAGCCCCTGGCCGGCGCCGGGGCTGCCGCGATGCCGATGCGCGACGACGTGGTGACCGATGGCGGTCAGGCCGCGGCCGTTCTGGCCAACGCGCCGGACCGCGCCGGCGAGTTCTTCGCCGTTCCGAAGGTTGTCGAGTGATGCACCCCACCGATTTCACCATCCGCGGCGCGCTCGAGGCGCTGAACGAGGGCATCGTCACCTCGGAGGCGCTGACGCAGGCGCATCTGGAGGCGATCCAGGTGCTGAACCCGCGGCTGAACGCCTTCATCACCGTGACGGCGGAGAAGGCGCTGGAGGCGGCGCGCGCCTCCGACAAGCGGCGGGCAGACGGGCTGGCCGGGAAGCTGGAAGGCATCCCGCTGGCCATCAAGGACCTGTTCTGCACGGCGGGCACCCGCACCACGGCGGCCAGCCGCATCCTGGGCGAGTTCACCCCGCCTTACGAGAGCACGGTGACATCCAACCTGCTGCGGGACGGGGCGGTGTTCCTCGGCAAGGTGAACCTGGACGAGTTCGCCATGGGCTCGTCCAACGCCACCTCGGCCTTCGGCGAGGTGGAGAACCCTTGGCAGCGCTCCAACGACGACGGCGTTCGGCTGGTGCCGGGCGGCTCCTCCGGCGGGTCCGCGGCGGCGGTGGCCGCGCGGCTGGCGCTGGGCGCGACGGCGACGGACACGGGCGGTTCCATCCGCCAGCCCGCGGCCCTCTGCGGCATCGCCGGGATCAAGCCGACCTACGGGCGCTGCTCCCGCTGGGGCGTGGTGGCCTTCGCCTCCTCGCTTGATACGCCCGGGCCTGTGGCCCGCACCGTGGAGGATTGCGCCCTCCTGCTGGAGAGCATGTCCGGCCATGACCCGAAGGACAGCACCAGCGCCAACCTGCCCGTGCCGGACTTCGCGGCGGCCTGCGCGCGCGGCGTGAAGGGGCTGAGGATCGGCGTGCCGAAGGAGTACCGGCTGGAGGGGATGCCGGACGAGATCGAGGCGCTGTGGCAGCAGGGCCTGGACTGGCTGCGGGCGGAGGGCGCGGAGATCGTGGACATCTCCCTACCGCACACGAAGTACGCGCTGCCGACCTACTACATCGTGGCGCCGGCGGAGGCCTCCTCCAACCTCGCGCGCTACGACGGCGTGCGCTACGGGGCGCGGGTGGACGGCGAGGACCTGAAGGACCTGTACGAGCGCACGCGCGCGGCCGGGTTCGGGGCCGAGGTGAAGCGGCGCATCATGATCGGCACCTACGTGCTGAGCGCCGGCTACTACGACGCCTACTACCTGAAGGCGCAGAAGGTGCGCGCGCTGATCAAGCGCGACTTCGACTTCGCCTTCCGGGACGTGGACGCCATCCTGACGCCGGCCACGCCCTCCGCCGCCTTCCCGGCGGGGGAGAAGCAGGACGATCCGGTGGCGATGTACCTGAACGACGTGTTCACCGTGACGGCCAACCTGGCGGGCATCCCCGGCATGACGGTGCCGGCAGGATATGACCGGCACGGGCTGCCGCTGGGGCTGCAGGTGCTGGCGCGCGACTTCGACGAGGAGACGGTGTTCGCGGTGGGCACCACGATCGAGAAGGCGGCGGCGCTGAAGGCACTGCCGCAGGTGAGGGCTTTCGCATGAGCTACACCATCGACGGCGAGACCGGCCCCTGGGAACTGGTGATCGGGCTTGAGGTCCATGCCCAGGTTACCAGCAACGCCAAGCTGTTCAGCGGCGCGGCCACGGAATTCGGCGCGGAGCCGAACTCCCAGGTCAGCTTCGTGGACGCGGGCTTCCCGGGCATGCTGCCGGTGATCAACCGGGAATGCGTGGCGCAGGCCGTGCGGACCGGGCTGGGGCTGAATGCGCAGGTAAACCCCTGGTCGCGCTTCGATCGGAAGAACTACTTCTACGCGGACCTGCCGCAGGGCTACCAGATCAGCCAGTTCGCCCACCCGATTGTGGGCACGGGCGTGATCACCGTGGAGTTGTCGGACGGCGGCACCAAGGAAATCGGGATCACCCGCCTGCACCTGGAGCAGGATGCGGGCAAGTCGATCCATGACCAGCACGCCACGAAGAGCTTCATCGACCTGAACCGCTCCGGCGTGGCGCTGATGGAGATCGTGTCGGAGCCGGACATGCGCTCGCCGGAGGAGGCGGGCGCGTATCTGACGAAGCTCCGGCAGATCCTGCGCTACCTCGGCACCTGCGACGGGAACATGGAGCAGGGCTCGCTGCGGGCGGACGTGAACGTCTCCGTCCGCAAGGCCGGCGAGGGCTTCCGCACGCGTTGCGAGGTGAAGAACGTCAACTCCATCCGCTTCGTCATGCAGGCGGTGGAGGCGGAGGCGCGGCGGCAGATCGAGGTGTGGGAATCCGGGGGCACCGTCGATCAGGAGACGCGGCTCTTCGACACCTCGCGCGGCACCACGCGCTCCATGCGGTCCAAGGAGGACGCGCACGACTACCGCTACTTCCCGGACCCGGACCTGCCCCCGCTGGTGGTGGACCCGGCCTGGATCGAGGAGCTGCGCGCGGGCCTGCCGGAACTGCCGGATGCCCGCCGCACCCGCTACGTGAACGATTTCGGGCTCTCGGCCTACGATGCCAGCGTGCTGACCGCGGAGAAGGAGACGGCCTCCTTTTACGAGGAGGTGGCCGCGGGACGCGACCCCAAGGTGGCGGCGAACTGGGTGACGGGCGACTTCTTCGCCATGCTGAACCGCCTGGGGAAGGGGATCGAGGACAGCCCGGTCTCGGCGAAACACCTCGGCGCCCTCCTGGACCTCATCGCGGACAAGACCCTGTCCGGGAAGATGGCGAAGGAGGTGCTGGAGGCGATGGGCGAGACGGGCGAGGCGCCCGGGACCATCGTGGAGAGGCGCGGGCTGCGGCAGGTAACGGATACGGGGGCCATCGAGGCCGCCGTGGACGCCATCATCGCCGCCAACCCCGACAAGGTGGCCCAGTACAAGGCCAAGCCGACCCTGTTCGGTTGGTTCGTGGGCCAGGTCATGAAGGCCATGAAGGGGCAGGGGAACCCGGCCCTGGTGAACGAGGTGCTGAAGGCGAAGCTGGACGCCTGATCCGGGGCGGCGCCGGGACTTGCGATCCGGCGCCGCAACGGCATATGCCGCGCATGGCGCGTATTCGTTTTGTTCTGGGCGATCAGCTGACGCGGGACCTGTCCTGCCTGCGCGACCTCGCGCCCGGTGACGTGGTGCTGATGGCGGAGGCGCACGAGGAAGCCACCTACGTCCGCCACCACCAGCGCAAGATCGCCTTTCTCTTCTCGGCCATGCGGCACTTCGCGGCGGGGCTGGCGGCCGAGGGGGTGACGGTCGACTACGTCAGGCTGGACGATCCGGGGAACACGGGGGGCTTCGGCGGGGAGTTGGAGCGGGCGCTGGGGCGGCACGACGTCTCCGGCGTCGTGGTGACCGAGGCGGCGGAATGGCGCGTGCGCGCGGCGCAGGACGGGTGGGCGGCGGCGCTGGGCCTGCCGGTGGAGGTGCGGGAGGACGACCGGTTCCTCTGCCGGCACGAGGAATTCGCGCGGCTGGGGCGGCCGGGCACGCCGCTGGTCATGGAGGGCTTCTACCGCCGGATGCGGCGCCGGACCGGCTATCTGATGACCGAGGAGGGCGAGCCGGAGGGCGGGCGCTGGAACCTGGACGAGGAGAACCGTGCGCCGATGCCCCGCGGGGTGCGGCCGCCGGACCGCCCGGGCTTCGAGCCCGACGCGACCACGCGGGACGTCCTGGCCCTCGTCGCCCGCCGCTTCGGCAACCATTTCGGGCGGCTGGACGGGTTCGACTATCCCGTCACCCGCGCCCAGGCCCAGGCCTATCTCGGCTGGTTCGTGGCGGAGGCGCTGCCGGGCTTCGGCACCTACCAGGACGCGATGCGGCAGGGCGAGCCGATGCTGTTCCACTCCCACCTCTCCGCCCTCATCAACTGCGGGCTGCTGACAGCGGCGGAGTGCTGCGAGGCGGCGGTGGCGGCCTACCACGACGGCGCGGCGCCGCTGAGCGCGGCGGAGGGCTTCGTGCGGCAGCTCATCGGCTGGCGCGAGTTCATCCGAGGCGTCTACTGGCGGGAGATGCCGGGCTACGGCGAGCGCAACGCGCTGGGCGCGGACCGCCCGCTGCCGGACTTCTTCTGGACCGGTGAGACGGAGCTGAACTGCCTTCGCCAGGCGATCGAGGGCACGCGGGACAACGCCTACGCCCACCACATCCAGCGGCTGATGGTGCTCGGCAACTTCCTGCTGCTGGCGGGCATCGACCCGAAGGCGGTGCAGGAATGGTACCTGATCGTCTACCACGACGCCTACGAGTGGGTGGAGATGCCGAACGTGGTCGGCATGATCCTCTACGCCGATGGCGGGCTCTTCGCGACAAAGCCCTACGCGGCCTCCGGCAACTACATCCATCGCATGTCGGACTACTGCGCGCACTGCCGCTACGACGTGCGCAAGCGCCTGGGCCGGGGCGCCTGCCCGCTCAACCTTCTGTACTGGGACTTCGTGGCGCGGCACCGCGACCGGCTCTCCCGGAACTCGCGCGCGCGCCACGCCGTTCAGACCCTGGACCGCATGGACCCCGCGCGGCTGGAGGCGGTGCGCCGCGAGGCGCAGGCCTTCCTGGACCGGCTTTCCTCCTCGGGAACCTACTAGGCGGCCGCCCGCGGCGCGGCGGCGCGGTTGCCGCCCGGCTCGTCCTCGGTCGGCAGCTCGCAGCGGTTGTGGATGTCGGTGGCGGCCACCGCGGCGTGGCCCATCGCCACCACGATCTGGTTCAGCCCGCGCACCACGTCGCCGGCGGCGTAGAGGCCGGGCACCGTGGTGCGGCAGTGGTCGTCCACGATCAGCGCGCCCGTCTCGTCGCGCTCGGCCCCGAGATCGGTGGCGAGGCCGGAGCGGACCTGGAGGCCGAGCGCGGAGTAGAGCGTCTCGAAACGGTGCTCCTGCCCGCCGAGGCGGATGGCGGAGATCCGGTCCTCCTCCGTCTCCAGCGCCTCGATCGGGGCGGTGAGGAGGCGGATCCCGTGCTCCTCCGCCCGCGCCCGGTCCTCGGGGGACAGCGTCTCGCCGAGGGTGAGGAGGGTGACGTCCCGCGTGTAGGTGCGGGCGATGAAGACCGCCTCCCCCAGCCCGCGCGCGCCGTGGCCGAGGATGGCCACCTTGCGGCCGCGCGCCTCGTAGCCGTCGCAGATCGGGCAGTAGCGCAGCAGGCCGCGGTTCAGGGCCTCGTGCAGGTCGGGAAGGTCGGGCGGGGTGTCGCGGCAGCCGGTGGCGAGCAGCACGCGGCGGGCGCGGAGGGGGGCGCCCCCGGCAATGGAGGCCACGAAATGGTCCTCCTCGCGGGACAGGGCCGTCACCTCAGCGCGGCGCGGGGTGATGCCGTAGCGGGCGAGGCTCTCCCTCTGCCTGGCCAGCATGTCCCGGCCGCCGATCCCCTCCGCGAAGAAAGGGAGGTTATGGCTGCTGGGGATCCAGGCCGCGCGGCTGTCGCCGGCATCAACGAGGGCGAGGCGGCGCCGGAACCGGGCGAGGTAGAGGGCGGCGGTCAGCCCCGCCGGGCCGCCGCCGATGATGAGGGCATCGAGGATGCCGTCTTCCGCCCCGCGTTCCGCCATCAGCCACCTCCGCGCGCCGGTCAGACGCGCGGGGGGCATGGTCGGTTTCTTCGGGAAGCGCCGGCTTGACGGCGCGCTGGGTCGCTACCGCCCAAGCGAGGCAATGACACCGCGGTTGTAGGAGCGGATCATGCCCGGGATCAGCAGGGCGTCCACCAGCAGCCACAGGCCGATCAGGAACAGGCCGAGATAGCCGATGAAGATCGCCGTCAGCGCCCAGGAGACCATGCTGACCACGAGCATGACGAGGCCGCTGCCGACCCGCCCGGCGTAGAAGCGGTGCACGGCGAACCAGCCGAGCACGAACCAGAGAATGTAGGCGACGAGCACGGATCGCTTCTCGGCATCGTAGCGCATCATCGCCGCGGCGTCGTTCAGGCCGGGGCTGCCGGTGGTGGGGATACGGCCGGACATGCGGTTGTGTTCTCCTGTGGTGCTGAGGGCTTCGCGGGCGGGTTCTAGCGCCGTTCCACCCGCATCGGCATGCCCCGCGCGGGGCGCAGCGTGATCCGCATCTGCAGCCCGGGATCGAAGCCAGGGGCCGGCCGCAGCCGCAGCGCGGGCAGGAGCGTGCCGAGGATGGCCGTCGCCTCCTCCAGCGCGAAGCCGAGGCCGATGCAGATGCGCGGGCCGCCGCCGAAGGGCAGCCAGGCGTAGCGGTGGCGGGCCTTCGCCGCCGCGGGATCGAAGCGCGAGGGGTCGAAGCGGTCCGGTTCGGGCCAGACATCCGGCAGGCGGTGCGTGGCGAGGACGGGCAGGAGGACGTTGGCGCCGGCTTCCACCCGTTCCCCGCCCAGCGTCACGGCGCGGGTGGTCGTGCGGGCGACGATCGGGGCGGGCGGGTAGAGGCGCAGCACCTCCTGCACCGCCTGCCGGGTGCGGGCGAGGGCGGCGACGTGCCGGGGCAGCAGCGGCCCGCCCCCGGTGGCGGCGCCGATCTCGGCCAGCAGCCGCGCCTCCTCCTCCGGGTGGTGGGCGAGGAGGTAGAAGGCCCAGGTGAGGGCGAGGGCGGTGGTCTCGTGCCCGGCCGTGATGAAGGTGAGAAGGTTGTCGGCAATGTCGCGGTCGTCCATCGCCTGCCCGGTCTCCGGGTCGCGCGCGGCGAGGAGGGAGGCGATGAGATCGTCCCGTTCCGACCCCAGCCGCCGGCGCTCCTCCACCAGCCGCAGCAGCTCCCCGCGCAGGTAGTCCCGCGCGCGGGCGGCGCGGCGCTGGCCGGGGAAGGGGGTCCATCCCGGCGCGCGGGCGAGGGCGAGGGCGTTCGACCAACCCGTGCTCGCCAGGTAGTCGGTGATGCCGCGCTCTACCTGCGCCACGTCGATGGCGCCGTGGCCGGAGAGCATCGTCTCCACGATGATGTCGAAGGTGGTCCGCATCATCTCGTGGCCGAGCTCCACCGTGCTGCCGGGCGGCAGGGCGAGCCAGCGGTCCCGCGTAGCGGCCGCGGCGTCCAGCATGGGCTGCAGGAAGCCGCTCACCCGGTCCGGGCGAAAGATCGGGGCCACGGCCCGGCGCTGCCAGCGCCAGCGCTCGCCATCCGCGGTGAGGATGGCGTCGCCGAGCGCGGGGGCCAGGGCACGGCGCATGGCGTCCGACTTCACGAAGGCGTCCGCCTCGGTCAGCAGGACGGTCTCGATCAGCTCCGGCGCGGTGACGAAGACGCGGTGCCGCCCCATCAGGGTGCGGCGGGTGAGGGGGGCCTCGAAGGCCTCCCTCGGCAGCGCCTCCAGCGGGTTGCGGATAATGGCCCGGAGCAGGGCGATGCTGCCGAGCGGCTCGTCCGGCAGGGCGAGGCGGGCGAGGTCGGGCTGATGGGTGTCCGGCATGGCCGGGCGCATATCGGCCCGCGCGCCGGCCGGTTCCAGGGCGGCCCGGCGGTGCGCCTTCTCATCCCCGTCCGGCGGGGCGATGCTGCCGCAAGGCCGGGGCGGATGGCGGGGACAGTCCCGTTGCGCGCCCGAGGCGGCATGAGGAGCGCGGATGATCACGCTGCACACGTGGAACACGCCGAACGGGCGCAAGATCAGCGTCGCGCTGGAGGAGATGGGGCTGCCCTACACGGTGAAGACCGTGAACATCGGCCAGGACGAGCAGTTCCGGCCGGAATTCCTGGCGATCAGCCCGAACAACCGCATCCCCGCTATTGTGGACGACGAAGGGCCGGGCGGGCAGCCGATCAGCCTCTTCGAGTCGGGCGCCATCCTGCTCTACCTCGGCGAGAAGACCGGCCGGTTCCTGCCGGCGGATCTCCGGGCGCGGGTGCCGGTGCTGGAGTGGCTGATGTGGCAGATGGGCGGCTTCGGGCCGATGCCCGGCCAGGTGCACCACTTCCTCATGCAGCCGGACGGGCCGGCCAAGGATTACGGGCTGGCCCGCTACGGCAAGGAGACGCGGCGGCTCTACGGCGTGCTGGACAAGCGGCTGCAGGGCCGCGACTTCGTGGCGACCGAGGGTGAGCCGAGCGTGGCGGATTTCGCCATCATCGGCTGGGCCTGGCGGCACGAGCGGCACCAGGTGCCCTTCGACAGCCTCCCCAACGTGGCGGCCTGGTACGAGCGGATGATGGCGCGCCCCGGGGTGAGCCGCGGCTTCGAGGTGGCGCTTTCCTGACGGGGGAGGTTTGACGGCGCCCCCCGGTGCGGCTAGAAGCGGGGCCTGCAACGCCGTGTTGACTTCCACTCCTGCGGAGGGGTGGCCGAGTGGCCGAAGGCGGCGGTTTGCTAAACCGTTATAGGATGTCAAGTCCTATCGTGGGTTCGAATCCCATCCCCTCCGCCATTTTCCCACCCTGATTGACGCGCCGCCGGGACACCCGGACGTGGGATCCCCGTGCCGGGTGCCTGTTCCCGTCACGTCGGCCGTGAGAAGTCTGAATCGCGGCGCTGGCCGCCAGCACGCTTCCGCGGCTTCGGCCGGGAAGCGCTGGCACTGCTTCTCACCCCTGGTCACTCCGCACCTCGCGCGCGCCCGCCTCAAACTTTCCGGCCCGGGTCCGACAGGCCGCCGATACGCTCCGCCGCGATGCGCTCCCGCAGCCACGCCGCTGCGGGGCCGCAGGGCCGCTGCTTGTGCCAGACCAGCTCCAGGGCGACGGGCCAGTCCCCCCGGTCGAACTGCAGGTCGGGCGTGACGAGGTCCGGCGCTGCCGGAGAGGCGGCGATGACGTGGTCCGACACAAAGGCCCAGCCGACCCCGTGCTTCACCATCTCCAGGATGACCCAGTGGCTCTCCACCCACCAAACCTCGGCAGCGACCCGGAGCCGGCGCTTCTCCGGCCCGTCGCTGCGGGCGGCGACGAGGATCTGGCGGTGGCGCTTCAGCTCCTCCCACTCCACCCGCTCCTTCGCCAGCGGATGGTCGCGCCCGCAGACGAGTTTCAGGGGCACCCAGCCGATGGTCTGGAAGCCCAGCTCCGTCGGCAACGCCTCCTGCCGCCACATCACGCCAAGATCGGCCGTGCCGGACCGCACCATGCGGCTGACATCCTCCATCAGCGGGAAGAGCAGCTCCAGCTCCACGAAGGGGAAGCGCCGGGCGAAGTCGGCGAACAGGGCGCCGAGCGCGTGCTCGGGGTAGAGCTCGTCGATCGCCACGACGAGGCGGTTCTCCACCCGCTGCTCCAGGCTCCTCGCTAGGCCGATCAGGTGCTCTCGCCGGTCGAGGACCACGCGCGCCTCTAGCAGCAGGCGCTCCCCCGCCGGGGTGAGCACCGGGTTCCGCCCCGCCCGGCTGAACAGCTCCAGCCCCAGATCGGTCTCGAGGTTCGCCACCTGCGCGCTGACGGCCGATTGCGCCTTCCGCAGCGCCCGGCCGGCCGCGGAGAAGGATCCGGCCTCGGCGGCCGCGACGAAGGCCTGAAGCTGCTCGAGCGACACGGCCATCTATCGGATTCCCGGATAGGTTCTAACTTGCTGGCGGGAGTATCGCAGATAGAAAGGGCCGTCTCACCGGGATTTTTCGGGATTAAGACCATGCGCAGCACACGCGACCGGATCCGCCACGCCCTTCTCTTCGAGGTATTCGGCCTCGCCCTCATCATCCCGCTCGGCACGCTGCTCTTCGGGCTGCACGCCTCCGACATGGGCGTGATCGGTGTCGGCAGCGCGATGGTCGCGACGGCGTGGAACTACGTCTACAACCTCGGCTTCGACCGCGCGATGCTGCGGCTGGCCGGGCACACGCGGAAGAGCCTTCCCCTGCGCGCGGCCCACGCCGTGCTGTTCGAGGCGGGGCTGCTCGTGATCCTGCTGCCGCCGATTGCCTGGTACCTCGGCATCGGCCTCGTCCAGGCGTTCGTCATGGATCTCGCGATCGCGGCCTTCTACGTGGCCTACGCCTTCGTCTTCAACCTGGCCTATGACCGCGCCTTCCCCCTCCCGGCCTGGCGTGCCGAGGCGGGGGCGGCGGGGTGATGAGGGTCCCCGGCGCCCCCGATCCGGTCCCGGCCCGCCGCTAAGCCAGGGCCGGTTCCCATGGGCTCTGGCAGCGCCGCCAGGTGCCGCCGCAGCAGCGCTGCCGTCTCCGGGCGGCGGTCCAGGCAGCGCGAGACCGGCCCCACGACCAGGATCGACAGCCGCCGGGGCTGGCCCGCGATGGGCAGCGCGACGCCCGCCAAGTCCGGCGTGTACTCGGCGTGGCTCTGGTGGAAGCCGCGCCGGTCCGCCTCCGCCAGCGCGGCCTCGACCGCATCGGGCGACATCGGCGTCGTCGCCGAGTAGGCCTCGAACCCGATCCGGCGGTAGAGCTTCTGCCGCTCGGCGAGGGGCGCTTGCGCGAGCAGGGCGCGTCCTGCCGAACTTGCATGGACCGGAACCCTGTCCCCCACCTGCGCGAAGTAGCGAACGGGCTGCTCGGACTGCTCCACGCAGAGGAAGATCGCGTCGGTGCCGGCCATCGTCGCGATCAGCGTCGTCTCGCCCGTCTCGCGCCGGACGGCGCGCACCAGCCGTTGCAGCTCGGGGGGAAGGGGATCCGCGCCGGCGACGGCCTCCGCGAGGGCGAGCCAGCGCGGGCTGGGATAGTAGCCGCTGCGCCCGGGCTGCTCGTAGAGGTACCCCTTCGCCGCGAGCGTCCCGACGAGGTTGAAGGTGCTGGAGCGAGGCCAGCCCAGTTCGTCCGCGATCTCCGCCGGCGTCGCGGGGCGGAGGCGGCGCGCGAAGTACTCGAGGATCTCCAGCGCGTTCGCGGCTTGTCTGACGAACATGGTCCTCTGCGCCCGAAAGATACCGCCGACCATGCCGCCGCGCCCCCCGAAATCAAGCCGCGCGAGGTCCCGTTTCACCTTCCTCGGTTCCGGATTGCCGTTGACCGAGATTCCTGTCCAGATATCCTGAATTCAAAATACTGAATAGGGAACGTTATGCGGCTCAAGGGCAAGCTGGCCGTCATCACCGCCGCCGCCTCCGGCATGGGGCGCGCCGGGGTGGAGTTGTTCGTGCGGGAAGGGGCGCGGGTCGCCGCGGTCGACATCGACGAGAGTGCCCTGGCGGCGCTGGTCCGCGACTTCGGGGCGGAGGGGCAGGTGCTGCCGATCCCGGCCGACCTCTCCACCGAGGAGGGGGCGCGGGGCAGCATCAACCGGGCGGCCGAGGCGCTGGGCGGGATCGACATCCTCTGGGCCCATGCCGGCATCCCCGGCCCGGCCTCGGTCGAGAACATCGACCTCAAGGGCTACGAGAGGTCGATCAACCTCAATGTTACCTCCGCCGTGCTCGCGGCGGGCGAGGTGGCGCGGCACATGCGCGCGCGGGGCGGCGGGTCGCTGCTCTTCACCTCCTCCATCTCCGGCCTCGTGGGATCGATGCTCAGCCCGCTCTACTCGACGGCGAAGTTCGCCGTGGTCGGGCTCGGCAAGTCCCTCGCGCTCAGCCTCGCGCCGGACCGGATCCGGGTGAACGTGCTCTGCCCCGGCCTGACGGAAACGCCGATGATGAAGGGGTTCATCGGCCGCAGCGGCGACCCGGCCGAGATGGCCGCGAACGGGCAGAAGTACCTCGCGGCCATTCCGCTTGGGCGGTTCGGGCGGGCGGAGGACGTGGCGCAGGCCGCGCTCTGGCTGGCCTCCGACGAATCCCTCTACGTCACCGGCGTCGCCCTGCCCGTGGACGGGGGCTACACCGCCCGCTGAGCATCCGACACGCTGCCCGGGCCGGGCCGCCCGGGGCGGCGGGCGGGGAGGGGCCGTCCTCCCCCACGCCCTCCGCGACGCGGCCCCGACAACGCAGAACGCAAGAGCGGAGGAGTTCAGGATGACGCAAGGGAACCAGGGGCCCGGCCGCCGCGCCGTGCTGGGAGCGGGGCTGGGCGCAGGGGCGCTGCTCGCGGGCGCGGGCACGGCAGGGCGCGCGCGCGCCCAGGCGGGCCAGCCGACGATCCGCATCGGCTTCCTCACGGACCTGTCCGGCCCCTACAAGGACATCACCGGCGAGACGGGCGCCATCTGCGCGCGCCAGGCGATCGCCGATTTCGGCGCGGCCGAGAAGGGCATGCGGGTCGAGGTGCTGCTGGCCGACCACCAGCACCGCCCGGATGTCGGCGTTGGCATCATCCGGGAATGGTTCGACCGCGGCGACGTGGACGTGATCCTCGACGTCGGCAACTCCGCTATCGGGCTGGCGGCCGGAAGCCTGGTGACGGAGCGGAACAAGATCCAGCTGAACACCGGCGCCGCCTCCTCGGACCTTACGGGGCGGTCCTGCAACGCCAACACGATCCACTGGCCCTACGACACCTGGTCCAACGCCAACTCCGCCGCGCGCTCGCTGCTGGCCTCCGGCGGCAACCGCTGGTTCTTCGTCACCGCCGACTACGCCTTCGGCAAGGCCATGCAGGCAGACGCCACCCGCATCGTGGAGGCCGGCGGCGGGCAGGTGGTGGGCTCGGCGGTTCATCCCTTCCCCGGCACCACGGACTTCTCCTCCTACCTCGTCCAGGCGCGGGCGCGCCGCGCGAACGTCGTCGCCTTCGCCAATGCGGGCGCGGACACGCTGAACTGCGTGAAGCAGGCGGCGGAGTTCGGCCTCACCCGCGCCGGCATCCGCCCCGCGGCGCTGGTGGCCTTCATCCAGGACATCAAAGCGCTCGGCCTCGACGTCGCGCAGGGCCTGACGATCAGCGAGAGCTTCTACTGGGACCTGAACGACCGCACCCGCGCCTTCACGGAGCGGCTGCGGCCGCGGCTCACGAATGGCGGCATGCCGAACATGGACCACGCCGCCGCCTACTCCTCCACCCTGCATTACCTGAAGGCCGTGTCGGAGCTCGGCGTGGCGCGCGCCAAGGCGGACGGGCGCGCGGTGGTGGCCGCCATGAAGGCGATGCCGACGGACGACGACTGCTTCGGCCGCGGGAGCGTGCGCGCGGACGGGCGCAAGATCCACCCGATGTACCTCTTCGAGGCGAAGAGGCCGTCCGAGAGCACGGGCCCGTGGGATCTCCTGAAGCTCGTCGGCACCACGCCCGCCGAGCAGGCCTTCCGGCCCCTGTCCGAGGGCGGGTGCTCGCTGGTCACGAACTAGGCCGAGGACGGGCGCGGTGGCCCAGGTCACCGCGCGCTCCGGCGGCCCGGCGGCGGGGCAACGGGCCTGTATAACCACGGCCAATCGGCCACCGACCCCGCCCGCAGAACTACTCCCCGACCTTTGCCGGGGCCGCTGCCCTTCCCGGATAGGGCGCGCCGGTTCCATCCAGCGCTGGCGGCTTGTCCGAGGGAAGCGGGACGAGCAGCGCGCAGCCATAGGCCATCAGGGCGAGGATCACGCCCGCGACCAGGAGCCGACGCCACGGCAGCCGGCCGGTGCCGGGCAGGACCTGTTTCGCGGGGCGCGCCTTCGCCGGCCCGGCGGCGGGCTGCGGGCCGCGGCGCACCTGCGCCGGAACCGGGCCGGCGGCCTTGCCCCGGGAAGCGGATGGACTGGGTGCGGCCGGCCCGGTGTCGGATCGCTCCATCGCCGTCCGCTGGGCACCGGAGCGTCGGGGGGCGGCCCTCGGCGGATCGCCCGGCACGAAGCGGAGCTGCTGGCCGGCGACAGTGACGCGGAGCGTGCGGCCCCAGGCAAAGTCGAGCCGGTCGCCCTCGATACCGTCGGCGAAGACCACCCCGCCCTCGTTCATGCGGGAGACGACGAGGAGCGCATCCTCCCCCTCGAGCCGCCCGCGCACGAGGCTGGCCCCAGTTGCCGGGCTCGGCCAGGGCTCGCGCACCAGGAACATCGCCGCCGGCTCCTCGGGGCGGAGATCGACGGTGACGCCCGTCGCGCGGCCGATGGAGAGGGCCCATCCCGTTGCGCCCGTGCCGCTGGCCACGATGAGGCCCGAGGAGGACTGCGCCTCCTCCCGCCCGGCATGGCGCAGGCTGTAGCGGGCGGACTGGTGGCTGGAGTGGCCCACGAAGACCTCGTTCAGCGCCAGCAGGAACTGGCCGTCGTCCAGCTCGGCCCGGATCATGGTGCGCGGCTCCGTCCGCAGCGTGCCGGCCGCCGCCGCGGGCAGCATCGCGGCCGCCGCGGCGGCGGTGTGCGGGACGAGGACCCCGGCGTTGCGCGCGGGATCGGCGTTCACGCCGATCACCGGCTGGCCCGAGAGGTACTTGGCGACGTTCGCCACCAGCCCGTCCTGCCCGACGGCCACCACCACGTCCTCCGGCCCGAAGAGGAAGCGGTCCAGCTCGGCGCGGCGGACGGAGGCGGTGCGCCAGCCCTTCGGCACGGCCGCGCGGATCTCCGCCAGCAGGGCGGCAACGTGCTCCCGCTGCGCGTCCAGCCCCTCCAGGGTCTGGTCCCCGAGACCTCCGGACCGGCGGCGCATGAAGGCGGCGGCCTGGCCCCGCGTGGCGTGGCGGGCCAGCAGGCCCTCGTACTCGGTCTCGCGCGTGACGAGGACGAGCCTGGGGGCGAGGGCGCCGCTCACCGGTCCGGCGGGGCGCCCCTGGGCGCGTTGCCGCCGGGCCCGCCGCCGCCCGGTGCGGACGGCACCGCGTCGCGCCCGCGCAGCACGCCGCTCAGCGCGGCGGTGAGGTCCGGCGTGACGTTGAGCGTCTCGATCTTCGTCAGCTTCTCCGCAAAGGCGCGGAGCACCAGGGACTGCAGCACGGCCGGATCGGTGTCGCGCAGCAGGGCCAGGCGCTCGCCCTCGGCCGCGTTGCGGGCCGCTTCCACCACGCGGATCCGCGCCGCCTCGGCCTCGGAGCCGATCCGCCCGGCCTCGGCCCTGCCCTCCGCCTGCCGGCGCGCGTTCTCGTCCTCCTGCGCGATGAGGGCGGCCTGTCGCCGCGCGAGTTCCACCTTCGTGGAGAGCTCGTTCTCGGCGATGGCGCGCTCCTTCTCCACGGCCTGGGCGCGGCGGGTGAAGGCGGCCTCGTCCGCCATGCCCTGCGCGCGCTCGAAGGTCGGCGTCTCCAGCGCGCGGGCCAGCTCCGCGCTCGGGATGAGGCCGGCGATGCGAACGGTGACGACGGAGAGGCCCATTTCCCGCAGCCGGGGATCGGCCGCGAGCGACGCCGCGATCCCGTCCTGCAGCGGCGCCGCGCCTTCGGCAAGGAGGTCGTGCACGGGCCGGTGCTCCAGGTAGCGCGCGGCCTGGTACTGGGCGAGGCCGATGAGAAGGCTGGCGATCCGGTCCAGCGGGTCGGTCCGCAGCCGCCCGGTGCGGAGGTCGATGGTAAAGTCCACGCGGGAGGCCAGCGCTTCCGGCTCCGCCGCGCGCCAGGTGATGGTGCCCTGCACGGTGATGACCTGGTAGTCGCGGGACCGGGCCTGGAAGACGAAGTCGGTGTCCCGGTCGTCGGCCGGCACCTCGGCGATGCTGGTGCGGTCCGGGCGGAACCAGAAGGCGAGGCCGCGGCCGGAGCGGACGCGCTGGCCGCGACGGAAGGTGATGACGTGGCTCGAGGCCTCGCTGCGGAGGTGGCGGTACGCGAAGAACCAGGTGATCTCGGCCATGCCCGGGCATGGTGGACCGGCGGGAGGGGAGCGGCAATCCCGGGGGGGCGCTCAGCGGATCACGGTCGAGGCGTAGGTGCCGAGCACCGACCAGACGATAAGGTGGACGAAGGCCAGGCGCCGCAGCGAATCCCGCCTCTCGCGAAGGCCGAACACGATCCAGGCCGGGAGGAGGACGAGGCCGAGCCACGTCAGCATGAGCGCGGGCCGGTCGAGGCGGACGTTGTGGAAGGCGTGCAGGAGGGCGACGAGGAAGGCGCAGAGCGCCAGGAGGGCCGCGAAGGGCAGGAGCAGCAAGAGCAGGGCGCGGAGGAGGCGGATCAGCATGGGCCCGGCCCTGGCGGCGGACCTGTCTAGGCCGGCCCCCGGCACTCTCCTATGGTTCCGGCAGGGCGGGGCAGCCGCCCGCAGCAGGATCGGGCAGGGGCTTGAGCATCGAAGAACGGCCGCCGGTCGACAGCCGCCGCTGGACCGGGCCGGAAGACGGGCCGGTGCCGGTGGACCGGCGCGCGGCGGGGGCCGCCTTCCGCGCCGCCGGCGGGCCGGGCGCCGCCGCTCCGCAGCGCGCCGCTTCCGCCGTGTCCTGGGCGGGGCTGGCGCTGGTCCTCCCCGTCGTGATGGCCGGGGCGGGTCAGGGCACGTGGCTGCTCGGGCTGGAACCGGTCGCGGCGCGGCTGCGCAGCGGGCTGGAAGCGGCTCTCCATCCCACCCTCGGCCTGAAGGGTGCGGAGGGGATGATGGCGTTGCTCGGCGATCCGCGGCTCCTCGCGGCGCTGCTCGCCCTCGCGGGCACCCTGGCCGGCATCGTCTCGGCCTGGCGGCACCGGGCGGCGCTGGCGCGCGGCTTCACGGCGGCGGAAGCGGGGGTGCCGGGCGCCGTCTTCTCCAGCTATGGCCACTGGGGGATGGCGCCCTTCATCGTCCTCCTCGTGGGGTGGCGCCCGCTCGAAAGCCCGCTGCTGCTCCCCAACGCCCTCGTGCTCTGGCTTCTGGCGCGGCTTGCGGCCGGCTCCCTCACGGCGATGGCGGAGCGGTGGGCGGCCGGTCTGGGCGCGGGCTCGCCCCGCCCATCCGGCTGGGACCTCGCCAACATGGCGCTCTCCCTCGGCGCGCTGCTCCTGCTGCTCGGCCGGGCTCTCTGGATCCTCTGATGAGGCGGCGCGGCATCCTTCTCGCCCTCCTCGCCGCCGCGCCCGCCGGGGCCGAGGGCGACCCGTTCTGGATCAGGGAATGGCATTTCGGTGCCGTCTCCGGGCCGCCTGGCGCGCGGGCGCGGCTCGCCCGGACCGGTGCGAGCCGCCTCGTGCTGCGTCGGGATGGGGTGTCCGACCCGCTCGGCGAGAGTTGCGGCGCCGAGGTGGACTACGCCGACATTCGCCCCCGCGACCGGGCCGCCATGGCGCGGCACTTCGGCCCCCACTGGCGCTTTCCCGTCGTTCTCGACACGCCGGGGACCGTGGCCGGCTGGGTGCGCTGCGGCGGCACCAACCTGGTGGCCGTCGCCTTCGTGCGGCCGGGGCTCGGCTACCAGTTCTTCGAGGACGGGCTCGTCATCGCGCTGCGCTGAGCCGCCGCAGCGCGCGGGGGCCCAGCGCGACGAGGGCGATGGAGACCGCGAGGGACAGGGCGAGCGACACGGCCATGTAGAAGTCCTCGACATCCTCCACGCCGTCGATGTCGAGCCAGGCGGTGACCTGGATCAGCGCGTCCGTCATACCCGGCGTGAACTGCACGCGGCCGAGGAAGCGGGCCAGCCCGAGCCAGATCGCGAGGACCGCCACTCCCCTGAGGACGAGTCGCGCGGCCCTCACGGGCAGGCTCCCGGCGCGCCGCGCACGTAGCGGTCGCCAGGAAAGCGCCGGCCGAGAGGGCTGGGGCAGCGCTCGTAGCCGCGCTCCGTCATGATCGAGTGGACGACCGGCATGAGGATCGGGGGCAGCAGCACGATCAGCGGCACGCAGAGAAGGGACAGGGTCATGAGACGCCGCTCCGTCCGAGGCGTCATGCGCAGGCCGAGCAGGATCGACGACCAGCAGCCGAGGACGAAGGCCCCGGGCAAGCCGCCGGCCGCGCCGGTGTTCACGTCGATCCACTCGGCGCCGGAGGCCAGCCCGTCCAGCAGGGACCAGGCTGCGTGGACGGCGATGCCCGCCGCGAGGGCGCAGAGGGCAAGGAGGAGAGGGCCGAGCAGCGCCGTGCGGCCGAGCCGGCTCACAGCGCCGGGACGGCGGGGCAGAGGGCGTGCCCGCCGGCGCGGTTCCCGGTGAAACGGGCACCGGCGATTCGGTAGACGGTGGGCGCCGCGGGTTCGGGCATCCCGCCCCGCCACCGGGGCAGGGGGGCGCGACATGGCGCGGTCGGCACCGGTTCCAGGCTCGTCCTCCTCACCTTCCGGGACGGGCCGATCTGACGCAGGCTGCCAGTGCCTGTCGAGCCCTGCGGCGAACCCGTCCGGGAGTGCCCCGGACCCCGGCGTGGGATGAGACCGGGCGGTCCCTTGCGCCGTCCGGAACGCCAGGGGCGGCAGGGGACGCCGCCCTTCCGCCCCATCCGGCGTTCGAGGCGCGGAGGACTCATGAACGAGGTCACATCGGAACCCACACCGCGGCGACCGTGGGAGCGCCCGGCCGCGGGCCCCGCCGCCCCCTGGAGCCCGCCCCCGCCCGATCCGGGGCCGGTGCTGACGGTGCGCGTGGGGACGGAGGACGAGGTGGCCGCCAGCCGGCTGGTGGTGGAGGCGATGTCCCCCCGCGGCGGGCTGGGCAGCGCCATCATAGCCGGGTTGTTGATGCTGACCGCGGTGACCGTCACCCTCGCCACCGTCGACAGCCGGCTGAAGTCCCCCGTGCCGGAAGGGGTGTCGCTGCTGGCGATCGCGGCCCTGATCGCCGCCTGTGGCGGGCTGGGCTGGCTCGTCGGGGCGCATCTCCTTCCGCTGGTCCGGCGCCGGGCCTCCGTGACCCATGCCCGGCGCGTGCTGCGGCCCGGCCCCGGCGGCGCGCCGCCCGATGGCGGCGGGCCGGCGCGGGTGGTGCTGGGGGAACGCGCGCTGCACTGGACGGGGGCGAGGATCGCCCGGCGCTTCGACACCGTCCTGCTGCGCGGGCTGGTGGAGGACCGGGACCACATGGTGCTGCGCTTCGGCCTCGTCTCCGTCGCCGTGCTGCCCCGGCGCGACCTGACGCCGGACCAGCAGGCGGCGGTGCGGGACTGGGTGGCGCGCCACGCGCGGGAGGGACGGGCGTGATCGCGTTCACCGTGAACTGGCACCCCGAGGACCAGGCCTGGCTGCTCGCCTCGCAGAACCGGCGGGGCTTCCCGCTCGGCGTCGCGGGCTCGCAGCTCCTGGCGGCGGGCATCCTGCTGGCCCTCGCGGCGCCCCTGGCCGGGCGGCTGGCCGACTGGGCCACGGTGAACCCCGCCGATGCCGCGCCGCTGCTGCGGCCGCTCGCCTGGGACGACGCCGTGGTGGCCGGGGTCATCCTGGGCGTGGCGCTCCTCGTCATTCTGATCTCGCTGCGGACGGAGCGTTTCGGGCTGCGGACGATGCTGGAGATGCGCGAGGCGGAGGGGCGGGAGCCCCTGCTCGGCCCCGTGGCCGTGACCCTCGGCCCGGATCGCGCCACCTTCCGCGGCGCCGCGTGGGAATCCACGTTCGACGCCGGGCTGCTGACGGGGATCGAGGAGCCGCCGGGCTACCTCCTCCTCCGCTTCGGCCCCGCGCGCCCGGTGATGCTGCCGCGGCGTGACATGACCGCGCCGGAGGCGGACGCGGTGCGGAGCTGGGCCGCGGGAATGCTGGAACGCGGACACCCGGCCAGCGGCCGGGCCGGGGCAGGGGAGGGCGCATGACGGGACCGGAAGGCGGGGCCTGGCGGGCGCCCCTGGCGCTTCTGCTGGGGCTGGCGGTGGCGGCGCTGCCGGGCACGGTCTTCGCGCTGCTGCAGCCCCAGCACATGCAGCGCCTGGCGCTTCCGTTGGCGGCCCTCGCGCTGCTCCAGCCCCTGTACGGTCTCGGCCTCCTCCTCGGGGCACTGCCGGCCGCTTCCCTGGCGGGGCGCGCCGGGCCGCGCCGCGCCTTCCTCGGTGCGGTCGTCCTCGTCGTCGCGCTCTCGCTTGCCACGGCGCTGCCCCTGGAGCTCCCGGTGCTGATGGGGCTGCGGCTGCTGCAGGGCGCGGCCTCCGCCGGGCTGCTCGTGGCCGGCCTCGCCCTGATCCGGCCGGTCTTTGGGCCGGTTTTGGACTCGATCCTGGGGCCGGTCCTCGGCGCGGCACGGCTTGCTCCGGGCTTCGCGCTGGCCGTCGTGGCCGGCCTTCTCGGCATGGTGGCCCTCCAGATGCTCTCGGGCCTCGGCATGTCCCTGCTCGGCACGCCCGGGCTCGCCCTGCCCGGGCTGGCGCTGGCCGCGGCCGCCCTGCTGCTGGGCCTCGGGGCCCTGCCGGACGACCCGGCCCGGCAGCGCTTCGACCCGCTCGGGGCCCTGCTGAACCTCCTCTGCCTCGGCCCTTTCCTCGCGGCCCTCTACACGCTGCCCTTCCGGCCTCTGCGGGGCCTCGTCCTGCTCGCCCTTGGCCTAATCGCCCTCGTGCTCTGGATCCTTCAGGCGGGGCGGCGCTCCGCGCCCCTGCTGCCGCTGGACCTGCTGGCGCGGCCGGGGCTGGCGCGCGCGGCGGGGGCGGCGCTGCTCGGCGGCCTCGCGATCACGGCCGTCACCACCTCGGCCGTGTCCAGACTGATGGCGGGATGGGAGCTGTCGTCGGAGTGGCTGCAGTACCCTCTCCTCGCCGCCGCACTGGGGGCGGTGGGCGGCGCGCTGGCCGCCGGTTGGCGCCTGGAGAGGCCCGCGCCGGCCGGGGCGCTTCTCCTGGCCGCGTGCGCGGCGCTGCTGGTCGTCGCCCGGGGCGGCGCGGCGGTCGCCCTGCTGGTGATGCTCGCCTTCGGGCTCGGGCGCGGGCTGTTCGAGACGGGCAACGCCCTGCAGCTTGTCGGGGGCGCGCCGGCCAACCGGGGACCCGCCGCGGCCGGGCTCCTCGTCGCGGCCGGCGCGCTCGGCGGCGTGCTCGCGCCCTTCGTCACCCTCCTGCTGCCCCTCCTCTGGCTCGCGGCGACCGAACTGGGCCCGTTGGACCCGACGGCCCCCGGGCTGGTCCTGGCGGCCCTGGCCGCGTTGCTGGCGGCCTGGCTGAGCGCGGGCTCGCCGGGCGGGGAGGGGTACGGCGAGCCGGGGGCGGTGGGCGCTGCGGAGGAGATGACCGAGAGGGTGCTGGACGCGCCCGATGGCCGGCGCCGGGTCCGCATCGTCCGGCGCGGCGGGCTCCGCGCCCTCGTCGTCGAGGAGAGGTTCGAGCCGCCGCTGGAAGGCGGGCCCGCGATGGGCGGATGGCGCGCCGTGCCGGAGGAGGCGTCCTTCTTCGCCGATGCCGCCACCGCCGAGCGGGAGGCCCGCGCCCGATATCCCTGGCTCGGACGCTGAGCCCCCATGCCGCCCGGGTGGAACGGAGATCCGAGATGACCAGAACCCGGCGTTCCGCCGCCCTTCTCGCCGCCGCGATCCTCGCGGCCCCGGCCGCCCGCGCCGCGGCGACCGAGAGCAACGAGCCCCTCGTCATGCGGATCATCTTCGAGGAGTGCCTCGGCTACGTCCGCGCGGGGCGGACCCCGTTCCAGGGCCTTCCCACCGCCCCGGCCTCGGCGGAGGCGATCGCGCGGCTTCCCTCCCGCATGCCCGACCGCGAGAGGGCGGTCCAGCTCCTGTCGCCGCGCTACGTCGCGAGCTGGGGCGAGGACGCGAATGGCCGGCACTGCTACGTCGGCTCGGAGTTCGCGGCCGTCCAGGCCGGGCTGCCCGGGCGGCTGGGCGTTCCGGTGAAGGGCTTCCTGGACCGCGTGACCGCCCGCGCGGCGAAGGAGGGCCTGCGGGACGCGGCGCTGGGCGAGGAGTTCTCCCCCCTCTCCATCAGCAGCTGGTCCGAGCCTGAGACGGGGCACGACAGAGGGCCGATGCGCCCGGTCAGCTTCTCGCTCCTCGCCACCACCCCGGCCGACGCGGGCGGCATCGCAGATGCCGGGCTGATCATGATGGGAGGCCCGACGGGAGGCCGGCGCTGACGCAGCGCCGACCCGCCGGCCCATCTCCGTCCCGGCGTGCTCGCCGGGACGGGGGAGGGCTCTAGTTCATCCCCATCGTCGCGATGTCGATGAACCAGCTGCGCGGCTGGACCACGCCGGTGACGCGCGGAGAGATGGCGCGGGGGCCGACGTCATGCGCCACCCACAGGAAGGGCGCCTCCTCCACGATGCGCTTGTGCAGCTCCGCGAGCGCCGTGTCGCGCCCGGCCGCGTCGAAGGTGGTGCGGGCGCGGGTGATAATCGCGTCGAACTCGGGGTTGGAGAAGTAGCCCCAGTTGTTCGAGACTGGCGGCTGCGCCGAGGTTGCGACGAAGCGGACCATCGCGAAGAACGGGTCCATCGCGGCGAAGCTGATGTTGGTGGCGTTCGCCCCGCGGGCACCGGGGCTGCGCGCCCCCTCGCGCCAGTTGTTGAAGATCGCGTTCCACTCGCCGACCTCCAGCTGCACGTCGAAGAAGCACTCGCGCAGCGCCTGCTGCACGTACTCGTTCATCGTCAGCGGCTGCATCTGGCCGGAGCCCGAGGCGGAGGTGAGCACGCGCACCGAGAGCCGGCGCTGCGGGCCGAAGCCGGCCTCCCGCATCAGGCGCTGCGCCTCGCGCAGGTCGTACCGGATATCGAAGGACGGGTTGCCCCACCAGGGATGGCCCGGCGCCACCGTGCCCTTCGGGATTTCCATCTGGCCGGAGAGAAGGGTCTTCAGCTCCTCGCGGTTCACGCAGAGGTTGGCGGCGTGGCGCACGCGCCGGTCCAGCCAGGGCGAGCCCTCGGCGAAGGAGAACTGCCAGGGCCAGACATGCGGCTGGGCGTTCTGGTAGATGCGGAAGCCGCGGCCGGTGATCTGGGGCAGGGCGTCCGGCGCCGGCGCCTCGATCCAGTCCACCTGGTTGCCGAGCAGCGCGGCGGTGCGGGTGTTCGCCTCGGGGATGGGCAGCAGCACCACGCGGTCCACCTTCGGGCGGCGCGCCGGGTCCCAGTACTCCCGGTTCGCCACCATCTCGAAGCGCTCCCGCGGGACAAGCCGCACGCCGCGGAAGGGGCCGGTGCCGGAGGGCTCCGCCGCGAAGGCCGCCCAGGCCTGGTTGGAGCGCTGCCGCGCGTCCGTCACGCCTGCCGACACCGCCGCCAGCTTCGCCGCCCAGTGCGCGGGAGAGGCCATGTAGAGGTTGGTGAGGTTGATGGGCAGGAAGCTGTCGGGCTCGCTCGTCGTCAGCTCCACCTCGAACTCCGAGATGGCGCGGGCGGAGCGGAGCGTCGGCATGCGGCTGGCAGTCAGGCCCACCTGTGCCGGATCGTAGTGCGGCGCGGACTGATCCAGCACCTTCTGAACGTTCCACACCACGGCGGCGGCGTTGAAGGCGCTGCCGTCATGGAACTTGACGCCCTGGCGCAGGGTGAAGCGCCACTTTGTCCTGTCCGTCTCGTCCACGCGCCACTCGGTCGCCAGGCCGGGGATGATGACGGAAGGGCGCTCGGCGGAGGATAGGTCCCAGTTCACCAGGCCGTCGTACATGGGGATGCCGGTGAAGCGGTTGCCCTCGAAGCCCTGGTCCGGCTGGCCGGAGGTGCGGGGGATGTCGGCGGCCGTCATGCCGATCCGCAGCACCCTCTCCTGCGCCATCGCCGCGCCGCCGCCCATGCCCCCGCCCATGCCGAGAAGCAGGGCACCGGCCATCAGCCACGCCCGCCGCGTCGTCGTCATCTCGCATTCCCTCTCTGAGTGCTGCCTCGATGCGATGAGGCAAGTTCGATGCCAGGGGTGCCCGGGCGTTTGATGGCACGGTGCTTGCTGCGCCTGTCCCGATCTTGGCCCAGACCATGGGCGGGGCGCGAGTTGAGAGACCGGGAATGAGAACGAGCCAGGCTTCCCTTCGGGACGGCGGAATGGCCGGAGCAACCGGCGCCGGCCGGCGCGCGGCATGACCGACCCCGTGATCGGACTGGATCCCCTGCCGGATGTCGGCGGCCCCGCGCAGCCGCTGCTGACGGTGCGCGGTCTGACGAAGCACTTCCCGCTGAAATCTGGCTTCTTCGGCCGGAAGGCCGGGGTGGTGCAGGCGGTGGACTCCCTCGACTTCGAGGTTCGCAAGGGCGAGACGCTCGGGATCGTCGGGGAGTCCGGCTGCGGCAAGTCCACCACCTCCCGCCTCGTCATGGCGCTGATGGCGCCGACGGCGGGGGAGGTGATCTTCGACGGTCGGGCGGTGGGCGGGCGCGAGCTGCCGCTGAAAGAGTACCGCCGCCAGGTGCAGATGGTGTTCCAGGACAGCTACGCCTCACTCAACCCGAGGCTGACCATCGAGGAATCCATTGCCTTCTCGCCGGAGGTGCACGGGCTGGCGCGGCGCGACGCCCGGGGCCGTGCGCGGGATCTGCTGGCCGCGGTCGGGCTGAACCCCGACGGCTTGGCGCGGCGCTACCCGCACGAGCTCTCCGGCGGCCAGCGCCAGCGCGTGAACATCGCACGCGCCCTCGCGCTGCGCCCGCGGCTGGTGATCCTGGACGAGCCGGTCTCGGCCCTGGACAAGTCGGTGGAGGCGCAGGTGCTGAACCTGCTGCAGAACCTGAAGGCGGAGTTCGGCCTTACCTACATCTTCATCAGCCACGACCTGAACGTGGTGCAGTACATGTCGGACCGCGTGCTGGTCATGTATCTCGGCAAGGTGGCGGAGGTCGGGCCGGTGGGGGCCATCTACGCCGCAGCCGCCCACCCCTATACCGCCGCGCTGCTGGCCAGCCGCCCTTCCATGGACCCGGATCAGCGCCGCACGGAGCCGCCGCTGACAGGCGACCCGCCCAACCCGATCAACCCGCCCTCCGGCTGCCGCTTCCACACCCGCTGCGGCTCCGCCGAGCCGGTCTGCTCCACGGTCGTGCCGCCGCTGCACCCCGCCCCGGCCGGCCAGAGCGCCGCCTGCCTGATGGTGGTGCCGGGTAGCGGCCACAGCCGCGCCCCGAAGGTGGCGGCATGAGCGAGCCCCTCGTCCATGTGCGGGACCTGAACGTCCGCTTCGTCTCGCGCGACGCCACCGTGCACGCCGTCAATGGCGTGTCCTTCGACCTCGCCGAACGGGAGTCCCTCTGCATCCTCGGGGAGAGCGGGTCGGGCAAATCCGTCACGCTCCGCGCCCTCATGGCGCTGAACCCGCCGCGCCGCACGAAGCTCTCCGGCACGGTGCGCGTCGGCGGGCACGACATCATCGCCGCCTCCGAGCGGAGGATGGCGGATATCCGCGGCAGCACCGTCTCCATGATCTTCCAGGAGCCGATGACGGCGCTGGACCCAGTCTTCACCATCGGCCGCCAGGTCGCGGAAACGGTAGTGCGGCATGAGGGCATCTCCCGCTCCGCTGCCGATGCGCGGGCGCTGGAACTGTTGGAGCTGGTGCAGATTCCCAGCGCCAAGCGGCGGCTCGCCGCCTACCCGCACGAGCTCTCCGGCGGGCTGCGCCAGCGCGCCATGATCGCCATCGCGCTCTCCTGCCGGCCGAAGCTGCTGCTGGCGGATGAGCCAACGACGGCGCTGGACGCCACCGTGCAGATCCAGATCCTGCTGCTGCTGCGCCGCCTGCAGCAGGAGATGGGCATGGGCGTGATCTTCGTGACCCACGACCTCGGCGTCGCCGGCGAGATCGCGGACCGCGTGGCCGTGATGTACGCCGGCAAGTTCATCGAGGAGGGCCCGGTGCGCGGCCTGATGCGGAACCCGCTGCACCCCTATGCACAGGGCCTGCTCGGCGCCACCGTCCACGCGGGAATGCGCGGCGAGCGGCTGACCACCATCCCCGGCGCCCCGCCCAACCTGGAGCGCGTGCCCCAGGGCTGCGCCTTCGCCCCCCGCTGCGCCCATGTGCGGGAGGAGTGCCTTCCGAAGGTGCCGGATTTCCGCAGCCCCGTTCCCGGCCACGCCGCGCGCTGCGTGCTGGTGCCGGACGCCATGTCGCAGGCGGCCTGAACCCATGTTCCTCTACCTGATCCGACGCATCCTCTACGCCGTCCCCATCGCGCTCGCGGTCGGGCTGGTGTGCTTCATGCTCGTGCAGATCGCCCCGGGCGACCCGATCAACGCCATCGTGCCCGCCGACGCCCCGGCGGAGGTGGTGGAGCAGGTCCGGCGCGACTACGGGCTGGACAAGCCGCTGCCCGTGCAGTTCGCTCTCTGGCTCGGCCGCGTGGTGCAGGGCGATCTCGGCCGATCGCTCGCCACCGGGCGCCCTGTCACGGCGGACCTGCGCTCCGCGGTCGGCAACACGCTGATGCTGGCGCTCGTCGCCGCCTTCATCGGCTTCTTCATGGGTTCCATCCTCGGCACCGTGGCCGCGGTGTTCCGGGGCACCGTGCTGGACAAGCTGGCGGTGGGGCTGGCCGCCGCCGGCGTCTCCATCCCGCACTACTGGCTGGGCATGGTGCTTGTGGTGCTCTTCAGCGTGACGCTGAACTGGCTGCCCGCCATGGGCGCGGGGCCGGGCGGCTCAGGCGACTGGCGCTGGGATTGGGCGCATGTGCAGTTCCTCGTCCTGCCCGCCCTGACCCTCTCCGTCATCCCCATGGGCATCGTCACCCGCACCGTACGCGGCGTGGTGATGGAGCTGCTGGCGCAGGACTTCGTCACCACCCTGCGCGGCAAGGGGCTGCGCCGGGGCGGGATCGCGCTGCACGTGGTGAAGAACGCGGCGCCCTCCGTGCTGGCGGTGATGGGGCTGCAGCTCGGCTACCTCATGGGCGGCTCCATCCTGGTGGAGACGGTCTTCTCCTGGCCCGGCACGGGCTTCCTGCTGAACAGCGCCATCTTCCAGCGGGACCTGCCGGTGCTGCAGGGCACGATCCTGGTGCTGGCCATCTTCTTCGTGGTGCTCAACCTCGCGGTGGACCTGGTCCAGACCGCTCTCGACCCCCGGATCCGCCGCGCATGAGCATCGCCACGACCCCCGCCACCCTCGCGGTGCCGCAGCCCGCGCCCGCCCGCAGCCGCGGGTACTGGGCCGGGGTGGCGCGCCGCCTCTCGCGCGATCCCGTCACGCTGTTCTTCGGGGCGGTGCTGCTGCTGATGGCGCTCGCCATCCTCTTCGCGCCCCTGATCGCGCCGCACGACCCCTACCAGACCAGCATGATCCGCCGCCTGCGGCCGATCTGGTTCCAGGATGGCCGCTACCCGCTGGGCACGGACGAGCTGGGGCGGGACATGCTGACGCGGCTCCTCTACGGCGGCCGGCTCTCCTGGTTCCTCGGCATCGCGCCGGTGCTGATCGCCTTCGCCATCGGCGGCACGCTCGGCGTCATCGCGGGCTTCGCGGGCGGCTGGGTCAACATGCTGATCATGCGCACCACGGACGTGTTCTACGCCTTCCCCTCTGTGCTGCTGGCGGTCGCCATCTCCGGCGCGCTGGGGCCGGGAATCTCGAACGCGATGCTCTCGCTCACCCTCGTTTTCATCCCGCAGATCATCCGCGTGGCGGAGAGCACCACCACCTCCGTCCGCAACCTGGACTACGTGGAATCCGCGCGCGCCAGCGGCGCCGGGCCGATGACGATCGTGCGGGTCCACATCCTGCCGAACGTGCTCGGGCCGATCTTCGTCTATTCCACCAGCCTCATCAGCGTCGCCATGATCCTGGCCTCCGGCCTCTCTTTCCTCGGCCTCGGCACCAAGCCGCCGGAGCCGGAATGGGGGCTGATGCTGAACACGCTACGGACGGCGATCTACACCCAGCCGCTGATCGCCATGCTGCCGGGACTCTGCATCTTCCTGACGAGCATGTGCTTCAACATGGTCAGCGACGGGCTGCGCACGGCGATGGACGTGCGGGGGTAGGTTCCGGCACGGCCGTTGCTTGAGGGTTCCGAACCCATACCGGAGCCCTCAATGACCTTGTCGCGCCGCGCCCTTCTGGGCGCCACCGGCCTCGCCACGCTGCCCTCCGGGCTGATCGTCCCGCCGGCCATGGCGCAGGCGGAGCGCGTGCTGCGCTACGGCATCTCCATGACCGATATCCCGCTCACCGCCGGCCAGCCGGACCGCGGCGCGGGCGCCTACCAGTTCACGGGCTACACGATCTACGATCCCCTGGTGGCCTGGGAGATGGACGTGGCGGACCGGCCGGGCAAGCTGGTGCCGGGCCTTGCCACCTCCTGGGAGGCCGATCCCGCGGACCGCCGCCGCTGGACCCTGAAGCTGCGCGATGGGGTGAAGTTCCACGACGGCTCGGCGCTCGATGCCGATGCGGTGGTCTGGAACTTCGAGAAGGTGATGAACCCGCAGGCGCCGCACTTCGACAACCGGCAGGCCGCCCAGGTCCGCCCGCGCCTGCCCTCGCTCGCCGCCTGGAAGAAGCTGGACGCGATGACGGTGGAGCTGACCACCAAGGCGGTGGACAGCCTCTTCCCCTATCAGCTCCTCTGGTTCCTCGTCTCCTCCCCGGCGCAGTACGAGAAGCTCGGCCGGTCCTGGGACCGCTTCGCCGCCGAGCCCTCGGGCACCGGCCCCTTCCGCCTCGCGCGTCTGGTTCCGCGTGAGCGGGCGGAGCTGGTGCGAAATGCGGCCTACTGGGACCCGAAGCGGATAGCGAAGGTGGACCGGCTGGTGCTGGTCTGCGCGCCGGATGCCGTGACGCGCAGCAACGCGCTGCTCTCGGGCCAGGTGGACCTGATCGAGACGCCGGCGCTGGACATGGTGGAGCAGCTCAAGGGCGCGGGAAACCGATTGACGGAGAACGTCACCCCCCATGTCTGGAATTACCACCTCTCCCTGCTGGAGGGCTCGCCCTGGCGCGACCTGCGGCTGCGCCAGGCCGCGAACCTCGCCATCAACCGGGACGAGATCGTCCAGCTCCTCGGCGGCCTCGCCAAGCCCGCGGCGGGCGTGGTGGACCCGGCCTCGCCCTGGTTCGGCAATCCCTCCTTCAAGGTCCGCCACGCGCCGGACGAGGCGCGCAGGCTGGTCCAGGCCGCCGGGTTCTCCCCGCGCAACCCGGTGAAGGCACGGTTCCTCATCGCGACGGGCGGCTCCGGCCAGATGCTGTCCATGCCGATGAACGAGTACGTGCAGCAGGCCTGGAAGGAGGTCGGGATCGAGGTGGAGTTCCAGCCGGTGGAGCTGGAGGTGCTCTACACCGCCTGGCGCAACGGCGCGGCGCACGAGTCCATGCGCGGCATCAGCGCGAACAACGTGGCCTACGTCACCTCGGACCCGCTCTACGCGCTGGTCCGCTTCTTCCACTCCAACCAGGTCGCGCCCACCGGGGTGAACTGGTCCCACTACCGGGACGCGGAGACGGACGCCCTCATCGACGGCGCCACGCGCTCCTTCGAGCCGGCTGAGCAGGACCGGCTGATGGCACGGGTGCACGAGCGGGTGGTGGACCAGGCGCTGCTCGTCTTCGTGGTGCACGACACCAACCCGCACGTGCTCGGGCGCAACGTGCGCGGCTACGTCCAGGCGCAGCACTGGTTCCAGGACCTCACGACCCTGTCCTGACCTGCCGGGGGCCGGCGAGTGAACCCGGCCGTCCGCACCGGCTGGCCGATCCATCCGGGCCTTGCGCCTCGTGGCGGGCAGGGATGCCGCATCCGGGCACGGCACCGCCTTCCGGGGATGCAACATGGGTTATAAGGGCGCGGCGCCCTCGGGGATTCGCGCGGTGCGCCGCAATCCCCGCCGGGGCCGGCCTTCGCGGCCCGTGGCCCTCCCGTCCCGGCATCCGCCGGGCCGGCCGGCACCGGGTCGCCCACAGCGAGAGGAGCAGAGCCATGAGCTTCGTCACGGCGCAGGACGGGACGCGGATCTTCTACAAGGACTGGGGGTCCGGCACGCCGGTCGTCTTCCATCACGGCTGGCCGCTGAGCGCCGACGACTGGGACGCGCAAATGCTGTTCTTCCTGCAGCATGGCTACCGCGTGATCGCGCATGACCGGCGCGGCCACGGCCGGTCCGACCAGACGGACAAGGGCCACGAGATGGACACCTACGCCGCCGACGTCGCGGCGCTGGCGGCGCATCTCGACCTGAAGGGTGCCATCCATGTCGGCCACTCCACGGGCGGCGGGGAAGTGGCGCGCTACGTCGCGCGGCACGGCGGCAACGGGCGCGTGGCGAAGGCTGTGCTGATCGGCGCCGTGCCGCCGATCATGCTCCGGACGCCCGCGAATCCCGGCGGCCTGCCGCTCGAGGTGTTCGACGGCTTCCGCAAGGCGCTCGTCGCCAACCGCGCCCAGTTCTTCCGGGACGTGCCCGCCGGCCCCTTCTTCGGCTTCAACCGGCCGGGCACGGAGACGGTTCCCGGGCTGGTGGACAACTGGTGGCGCCAGGGCATGACCGGCAGCGCCCAGGCCCATTACGAGTGCATCAAGGCCTTCTCCGAAACCGACTTCACCGAGGACCTGAAGGCGATCGAGGTGCCGGTGCTGCTGATGCACGGCGAGGACGACCAGATCGTGCCGATCGACGACTCCGCCCGGATCGGGATCGGGCTGCTGCGGCACGGCACGCTGAAGACCTACCCCGGCCTGCCGCACGGCATGGCCACCACCCATCCCGATGTGATCAACGCCGACCTGCTCGCCTTCATCAAGGGCTGAGCGCCGCCCGGGGCGGCTTCCACGCGGGAGCCGCCCTCGACCTTCGGCCGGGCATCACCGGCGCGGCCGGCGATCCCCGCCGGATGCGCCACGCGCCGGCGCGCCCGGCGGGGCAGGGGTCTCCGGCCGCCGCCCGCGCGCCCGTACGTGATCGATCAATGCCCTCAGCTCCGGGCTCATCCCGCGCCGGCTCGGGTAGTAGAGGAAGAAGCCCGCGAACGGCCCGCTGAACTCCTCCAGCACCGCGACCAGTTCGCCCCGCTCCAGATAGGCCTCGAAGCTCTCCGCCATTCCGAAGGTGATCCCGCCGCCGCTCAGCGCCAGGCGGATCATCAGGCCCATGTCGTTCGTCGTCACCTCCGGTGCCACGTCCACCGCGAACTCGCGGCCGTCCTCCACGAATTCCCAGCGATAGGGCGGCGTGCCCGGGGCCGGGCGCCAGCCGATGCAGCGGTGCTCCGCCAGCTCCCGCGGGTGCGCCGGCGCGCCGCGCTCGGCCAGGTAGGCCGGGGAGCAGACCGCGAGCTGGTGCTGATCCGCCGAGACCGCGACGGCGACCATGTCCCGCTCGATCACCTCGCCCAGCCGCACCCCCGCGTCGAAGCCGGCCGCGACGATGTCCATCTCCTCGTCCGTGACGAAAACGTCGAGCTGCACCTCCGGGAAGGCCCGGCCGTAGCCTGCCAGGAGCGGGCCGGAGAGGAAGCCCTCGGCGATGGAGGAGACGGCGAGCCGGAGCGGCCCGCGCGGCGTCCCGTCCGCCGAGCGCGCCCCGTCCATCGCCCGCTGCAGCGCCGCGATCGCGGGCGCGGCCTCGGCGAGCAGGCGCTGCCCCGCCTCCGTCAGCGCCACGCTGCGCGTGGAGCGCCGGAGCAGCGCCGCGCCGACCGCCGTCTCGAGCCGCCGGATCGACTGGCTCACCGCGGAAGGCGTGACGCCCAGCCGCTCGGCCGCCGCCCGGAAGCCCCGCGCCTCCGCGACCGCCACGAAGACGGAGAGCGCGTTGATGTCCGGCGCCATTGTTTAGTTCTCCTTCACGGCCCGTTCCCAGTCCGGGCGATTATGCCCGCGCCGCGCGCCTTCCATCTTTCCGCCGCCGGCCCGGACCTGTCCGGCCGGACGAGACGGAATGGAGCAGGCAAGCATGAGCACCGACAAGGCCGCCTCCCGGGCCGCCCCGGCAACCGCATCTGCGGTCACTCCCCTGGCCACTCCCCGGGCCACCCATCCGGCCCCTCGGCACCGCGCCGCCGGGCCCCGCCGCAGGACGGCCCTCCTCCCCACCATCATCGCGACGACGGGACTCCTCGTCGCCCCAGCCCTTGCGGAGACGCCCATGGCTGAAGCGACGCACCCCTATGTCGGCATGTGGGTGACGGAGGACGGCCGGATCCGTCACGAGCTCCTGCCGAACGGCCGCTACGACGAGGCCCGCGGCACGCGCGAGAGCGCCTATCGCGGCCGCTACGAGGTGAGGGGCACCCACATCGACTACTGGGACGACACCGGCTTCACCGCGGATGGCGACTTCGTCGACCTCGACACCCTCCACCACGGCGGGATGGTCTTCCGCCGCCGCCGCTGATCCAGACCGGGAGATCCGAGACCATGAGCAGCTTTGCCCCTTCTCTGCGGCGGGCGCCCGCCCTCCGCGGTGCCCTCCTCGCGCTGGCTCTCGTCGCCGCCGCGCCGCCCGCGTCCGCCATGGCGCCCGCGGCCCCGGCGCCTGCCGCCCCGCCAAGTGCGGCACAGAACGGAACGCAGGAAGCGCGCAACGAGGCGATCGTCCGTCAGGCCTTCGACGGGTGGGTGGCCGGGCGCGACGTCTTCGCCGCTCTCCTCGCCCGGGACGTGGTCTGGACAATCCACGGCTCCGGGTCGGTCGCGGGCACCTATCGCGGCCTCGACGACTTCGTCGAGCGCGCCTCCCGGCCTCTCCTCAGCCGTCTCGCCACGCCGATCGTGCCGCGGGTCCACCATGTCTGGGCCGTGGGCGACAGGGTGATTATCCGCTTCGAGGGGAGCGCCACGACGACCTCCGGCCGCCCGTACCACAACCAGTTCGTGTGGATCTTCCGGATGCGGGACGGGGTTGTGGCCGAGGCCGAGGCTTTCCTCGACCTCAACGCCTATCAGCGGGTGGTGGACGGCAACCAGCCGCGCTGAACCAGCGCTGCGCGTCGACGCTGTCGCGCTGGGCAGGCTTCCCGGGCGCTGCCTGCCATGCGGCGGCGCCCGGAGCTCCCGCAAGGCGGCGACGGCGCCCCCGGCACCGAGGCCGCACCGGCCGCCCCGGGCATCGGGCGCGGGCAGCGTCGCCCGGCAGCAGGCCCTACTTCGGCAGCAGCATCCGGTACAGCGCGGCCGATGCGGGGGTGAGCGCCTCCCGCCGCCGCCGCACCAGGCCGAGGCGGCGGTGCAGCACCGGCTCCACCAGCGGCACCTCCACCAGCGCTCCCCCTTCCAGCGCCCCCCTTTCCATCACCCCCCTTTCCATCGCGCCTGGCAGGAGGCCGCGCCCGGCGGAGGAGGGCAGGATGGCAACCGCGACCCCCGTCGCGGCCAGGGCCATGGCGCTCGGCGTGTTCTCCACCACGAAGCGCCCACGCCCGGGCAGGCCGACGCGGGCGAGCTGCGATTCCACCAGCGCGCGGTTGCCGCTGCTGCCGCCGAGGGTGATGAGGTCGTCCTCCCGCAGCTCCGCCCAGACGACGGAGGCGCGGGAGGCGAGGGCGTGGCCGGGGTGGCAGACCAGCACCAGCGGATCGGCCGAGAGCAGGTCCTCCGCCAGGTCCTCCTGCGGTTCCCCTGCGATGTGGATGCCGAACTCCGCGTCGCCCCGCCGCACCGCCTCCGTCACCAGCGCGCCGGAGCGCTCCAGCAGCATCACGCGATTCCCGGGATGGCGGCGGGCATAGGCCTCCAGCACGCCGGGAAGCCGCTGATAGGCCACGGCCGGCATGGTCGCGAGGGTGACATCCCCCGCGCTCAGCCGCGCCGTGGTCCGCAGCCGCTCCAGCCCGTGCGTCAGGTCCTCCACCACGCGCTTGGCCAGCGGCAGGAACTCCCGCCCGGCGGCGGTCAGGCTCGTCCGTCGGGTGGTGCGGTCCAGCAGGGGCAGCCCGACATAGCCCTCCAGCCGCTGGATGCGCCGGGTCAGCCCGGTCTGCGTCAGCGCGAGGCGCTCCGCCGCCCGGGTGAAGCTGCCCAGCTCGGCCACCATGACGAAGGCCTGCACGTCGTCCATCGGCAGGTGCATGACGGCGCCTCATCAATCGATGCCACCATTGCATTATACGCCGGCCGGGAAACCCGCCATTCTGTCGGGGTGAGAAGCGGCGCGGCACAGCGCCGGAACGGAGGGAATCAATCCATGCGCGCCGGCCGCACCGGTCTCTCGGCATGACCGCCGTGCCGCACTCCTCCGGCACCGCGCCGCCCCGCCGTGCCGCGCCCCCCGGCGCCTGCGATGCCCACCTCCATGTGCTGGACAGCCGCTTCCCCGGCGCGGCGCCCACCTCCGGTATGACCCTGGCCGACTACCGCCTGCTGCAGCGCCGGCTCGGCACCACCCGCGCCGTGCTGGTGCAGGCCAAGCACCACGGCACCGATCCCTCCGCGCTGCTGGACGCGCTGGCGCGGCTCGGCCCGGATGGCCGCGGCATCGCCGTGCTGCCGCCCGACGCGCCCGAAGCCGAGTTCCGCCGCCTGGACGGGGCGGGCGTGCGCGGGCTGCGGCTCAGTCTGTGGAACCCGGCCGACGCGCCGCTGGCGATGGCCGACATCCCCGCCCTGGCCGCCCGCGTGGCGCCGCTGGGCTGGCACCTGCAACTGCACCTGACCGCGGCGCAGATCGCCGAGGCCGCCGGCACCCTGGCCGACCTGCCCTGCCCGCTGGTCTTCGACCACATGGCCCGCCTGCCGCCGGAGGAGGGGCCGGACCATCCGGCCTTCGCCGCGGTGGCGCGGCTGCTGGCGGCCGGGCGCGCCTGGGTGAAGCTCTCCGGCGCCTACCTGAACACCCGCACCGGCCCGCCCTACCCGGACGCCGCGCGAATCGCCCGCGCCTTCATCGCGGAGGCGCCGGAACGCCTGGTCTGGGGCAGCGACTGGCCGCACGTGACGGAGGCGCAGAAGCCGGACGACGCGGAACTGCTGGACCTGCTCTCCGACTGGGCCGGCCCACGACAGGCCGACCGCATCCTGGTGGACAACCCCGCCGCTCTCTACGGCTTCTGACAGGCAGGAACGCCATGCCCCCCGCATCCCTCGACGCCATGCGCAGCAAGCTGTTCCTGCCGGGCACGCGGCCGGAGCTCTTCGCCAAGGGTGCCGCCTCCGCCGCAGACGCGCTGAGCTTCGACCTGGAGGATTCCGTCGCGCCGGAGCGCAAGGCGGAGGCCCGCACCCACGTCGCCGCCGCGCTGCGCGACCCGGCCCTGCGCGCGGCGGGCAAGCTGCACGTCGTGCGCGTCAACGCGCCGGGCACGCCGCACTTCGCGGAGGACGTGGCGGCCCTGGTCGGCCCGGGCCTGGACGCCATCAACCTCCCCATGGTGGAGGACGCGGCCATGGTGAGGGAGGCCGTGGCCGTGATCGCGCGGGCAGAGGCCGCCGCCGGCGCCCCGCCCTGCGGCATCCTGGCGAACATCGAGACGCCGCGCGGCCTTCGCCTGGCCGCCGAGATCGCGGGCGCCGACCCGCGCGTGACCGGGTTGCAGATCGGCTTCGGCGACCTGTTCGAGCCCTTCGGCATCGCGCGCGACGACGAGGCGGCGCTGAACCACGTGCGCCTGCAGGTGCGCCTGGCGGCGGCGGAGGCCCGTATTCCCGCCTTCGACGGCGCGCTCGCCGCCATCGCATCGCCCAAGCGCTGCCGCGCGGAGGCGGAGGCGTCCCGCCGGCTCGGCCTAGCGGGCAAGTCCTGCATCCACCCCAGCCAGGTCGCGATCGTGAATGCCGCCTTCCAGCCGGGCGAGGCCGAGATCGCCCGCGCCGCCCGCGTGGTGGCCGCGGCGGAGGAGGCCGAGGCGAAGGGCATCGGCGCCTACACCGTGGACGGCCAGATGGTGGACGCCCCCTTCGCCGCCAGCGCCCGCGCCGTGCTGGCCCTGGCGCGCCGCCTCGGCCTCCCGACCGCCTGAACGAGAACAAGGAAGGAAACGACGATGAGGTTCACGATCCGGCGCCGCGGCGTCCTCGCCGGCGCCCTGGCCGCCCCGCTGGTGCTGCCGCGCATCGGCCTCGCGCAGGGCGCCTGGCCCGCCCGCAGCGTGCGCGTGGTGGTGCCCTTCACCCCCGGCGGTTCCAACGATGCCGTGGCGCGCCCGCTGGCCGAGCACCTGCAGCGCCGCCTGGGCCAGCCCTTCGTGGTGGAGAACAAGCCCGGCGCCGGCAGCACCCTGGGCTCGGCCGAGGTCGCGCGCGCGCCGGCGGACGGCTACACCTTGCTCGTCACATCCTCCACCTTCTCCACGAGCGCGGCGACCCAGAACACGCCCTACGACGCCGTGAACGACATCGAGGGCGTCGCGCTGGCCGCCACCGCGCCGCTGCTGGTGCTCGCCACCAAGTCCTTTCCGGCGAACAACCTGAAGGAGCTGGCGGACTACGTCCGCGCCAACCCCGGCAAGGTGGATTACGGCTCGGCCGGACCCGGCAGCATCAACCAGCTCTCGGCGGAACTCTTCGCGCAGCGCGCGGGCGGGCTGAGGCTCGTCCACATCCCCTATCGTGGCATGGGCCCGGCCACGACGGACCTCGTCTCCGGCACCATCCAGCTGCTCTTCACCACTGTTCCCTCCGCCGCGGGCCTGGTGAAGGACGGCAGCGTGAAGGTCCTCGGCTGGACCTCCGAGGCGCGGCCAGCCAGCGGCCCGCAGGCGCCCACCCCGAAGGAGAGCGGCCTCGACTACAGCGCCGAGATCTGGTGGGGCCTGCTCGCCCGGCGCGGCACCCCGCGCGAGATCGTGGAGAGGCTGAACGCGGTCGCCAACGAGGCGCTCGGCGAGGGCCGCCTGGCCACCTACCTGCGCGGCGAGGGGGCCGAGCCGTCCCCGCGCCCGTCTGCCGAGTTTGACGCCTTCCTGAAGGCGGACATCGCCCGCTGGAAGCAGGTCGCCACCGCCGCCAACATCCGGATCGACTGACGATGGACGAGCACGCGCCCTCCCGCCTGCACCGCAAGGCCTTCGACCCCGCGGCGCGCGGCCCGCTGGACGGGGTGCGCGTGCTGGACCTCGCGCGGCTGGTGGCCGGCAACACGCTCAGCATGGTGCTGGCCGATCACGGCGCTGAGGTGGTGAAGGTGGAACCGCCGGAGGGCGACACGCTGCGCGCCTGGAAGGTGCAGGGCGTCGAGACCTCCTGGAAGAGCTGGAGCCGCAACAAGAAGAGCATCTGCCTGGACCTGCGCAGCCCGGAGGCCCAGGCCGTGGTGCGGGCGCTCGCGCGCGACGCCCACCTGCTGATGGAGAGCTTCCGCCCCGGCGTGCTGGAAGCGATGGGCCTCTCCCCGGAGACGCTGCTGGAGATCAACCCGGCCCTGGTGATCGTCCGGATCAGCGGCTGGGGCCAGGACGGGCCGTACCGCCACAAGCCAGGTTTCGGCACGCTGGTGGAGGGCTACTCCGGCTTCGCCGCCGTCAATGGCTTCGCCGACCGGGAACCCGTGCTGCCGCCGATGTTCATGGGCGACTGCTACGCCGGCATCTACGGCGCGGCCTCCGCGGCCATCGCGCTGCGCCATGCTGAACGGACAGGGCAGGGGCAGGTGATCGACCTCTCGCTCATCGACCCCATGCTGGCGGTGATGGACCCGCAGACCGCCAACTACCGCCTGAGCGGCCGCACGAAGCAGCGCACGGGCAGCCGCAGCACCAACACCGCCCCGCGCAACGCCTATCGCACGCGGGATGGCGGCTGGGTCTGCCTCTCCTCCTCCACCCAGGGGATGACGGAGAAGCTGCTGCGCTCCATCGGCCGCGCGGAGCTGATCGAGGACCCGCGCTTCCGCACCAACCCGGACCGGCTGCGGAACTGGCAGGAGCTGGACGGCATTATCGGTTCCTTCATCGGGGCGCGCGACAAGGCCGAGGTGCTCGACCACTTCGACCGGGCCGGCGTCACCATCGGCCCGATCATGGACGCCGCCGATCTGCTGGAGGATCCCTTCGTGGCGGAGCGCGAGGCGCTGATCGAGGTGCCGGACGAGGACATGCCCGGCGGCTTCGTGCCGATGCACGGCATGGTGCCGCGCCTCTCCGCCACACCCGGCATCCTCGCCCGCCCCGCGCCGAAGCTGGGCGAGCACAACGACGAGATCCTGCGCCCCGCCCTCGGCGAGGACGAACTGGCGCGGCTTCGCGCAGCCGGCGTCGTGCGCGGCTGAGACGGGAGAGACTGGTCATGACGATCTCGCGCAGAAACGCGCTCGCCGCGCTGGCCGTCGGATTGCTTCCGCTGCCCGTGCGGGCGCAGGAGGCCTACCCGGCGCGGCCGGTGCGGCTCGTCGTCTCCTACGGCGCCGGCGGCGCGGTGGACACCGTGGCGCGGCTGGTTTTCCCGCGCGTGGCGGAGGCACTGGGCCAGCCCGTCGTGATCGAGAACCGCGCCGGCGCCGGCGGCACCATCGCGGCCAACGCCGTGGCGCAGTCTAGGCCCGATGGCTACACCCTGCTGGACGACGCCAGCGGCTTCTCCATCAATCCCGCGCTGATGCCGCGCCTGCCCTACGACGCGAGGCGGGACTTCCTGCCCGTGGCGCGCATGGTCACCGTGCCCAACGTGCTGCTGCTCGGCCCCGGCCTCGCGGCGCGGACGGTGCCGGAGCTGATCGCGGCGGCAAAGGCGAAGCCCGGCGAGATCACCTGCGCGAGCACCGGCACCGGCTCCTCGCAGCACCTGGCGTTGGAGCTGTTCAACCGCACCGCCGGCACCGAGATGGTGCATGTTCCCTACCGCGACACCCCGGCCGCGCAGAACGACCTGCGCGCCGGGCGGATCGGCATGATCGTCTCCACCGCCACCTCCGCCATCCCGCTGCACGGGCAGGAGTCGCTCCGCGTCATCGCCCATACCGGGCGGGAGCCGGTGGCGCGGCTGCCCGGCGTGCCCGCCGTGGCCGAGACGCTGCCGGGATACGAGAGCCTGGAGTGGCACGGCCTTTTTGCCCCAACCGGCACGCCACCCGAGGTGGCCGCGCGGGTGGCGGCGGCGATGGAGGGCGCGCTCAAGGACCCGGCCCTGGGCGAGAGGCTGGCGACACTCGGTGCCAGCCCCGGCCTGCTCCGTTCCCAGGAGTTCCGCGCCTTCCTGGACGGGGAGATCGACAAGTGGGGCCACCTCATCCGTGAGGCGGGCATCCAGGCCGGCTGAAAAGGCCCGCGCCTATTCCGGCTGCAGCCCGCTGGCCGCGACGACCGGCCGCCAGCGGGTCACCTCGGCGCGCAGGTAGCGCGACACCTCCTCCGGCGTGCTGGCCTGTCCCTCAAGCCCCTGCCGCCGCAGCCCGGCCGCGACCTCCGGGTCGGCCAGTGCTTTCCGGACCGCGGCGTTGCAGGCGTTGACGGCTTCGGCCGGGGTGCCGCGCGGCGCCAGCAGCATGAAGAAATTCTCGGCGTTGAAATCCGCGACACCGCTCTCCGCGATGGTCGGCACCTCCGGCAGGCCCGGGGATCGCCGCAGCGTCGGCACCGCCAGGGCGCGGATCCGGCCCGCCTCCACCTGCGGCAGCGCGGGCGGCGTGGTGGAGAAGGTGAAGTCCAGCCGCCCGGAGATCAGGTCCGTCATCAGCGGCGCGCCGCCACGATAGGGCACGCCCACCGTCTCGATCCCGGCGAGCTGGTTCAGCAGCGTCGCCGCCAGCTGCCCCGTCGTGCCGACGCCGCTGTAGCCCCAGTTCAGCTTCCCCGGCGCGGCCTTCGCCGCCGCGATCAGGTCCGCCACGCTCCGCCACGGGCGAGATGCCGGCACGACGAGGATCGTGGAGGACTGCACGAGGGTGGTGACGGGCGCGAGGTCCGTCATCGGATCGAAGGGCAGGCTCGGGTAGATCACGGGGTTGATGATCATCGGCCCGATGGTGCCCAGCAGCAGCGTGTAGCCATCCGGCGGGGACCGCACCACGATCTCCGTCGCGATGTTGCCGCCCGCGCCGGGCCGGTTGTCCACCACCACCGGCTGGCCGAGCGCGTCCGACATGCGGGGCGCCACAGTCCGCACGGCAAGGTCCGTCGCCCCGCCGGCGGTGAAGCCGACGACGACCCGCAGCGGCCGGTTCGGGAAGCCCTGCCCGCGGGCGGCGCGCGCCGCCAGCAGGGCGGGGGCGACGAGAGCGATGCGGCGCGTGATCATCGTGTCCTGCCCCTTCTACCGTCTCAGCTGCCGGTGAAGACCGGCGCGCGCTTCTCCGCCCAGGCGGCCTTGCCCTCCCGCAGGTCGTCGGAAGCGCGGACCTGCCTGATCGCCGCCGCCACCGCCTCGTCGTCGGTCTCTCCGCGGGCGATGCCGTTCAGCGCGGCCTTCATGCCCTGCACGGCCAGCGGCGCGTTGGCGGCGAGGGTTGCGGCCAGCGCCGCGACGCGCCCTTCCAGCGCCTCGGGCGGAACCAGCTCCGTGAGGAACCCGATGCGCAGCAGCTCCTCCGCCTCTAGCTTCTCGGCCGTGAGGAAGAGCCGCTTGGCCGCGTTCAGGCCGAGGCGGCTGACGTATCGCCCCATGCCGCTCGGGTAGTAGTGCAGGCCGAGCCGCGCGGCGGGCATGAACATCGCCATGCCCGTCACCCCGATCCGGAAGTCGCAGGCCAGGGCGAGGTCGGTCGAGCCGCCGTAGACCCCGCCGTTCATCGCGCAGATCGTGGGCTGGCGCAGCGCCTCCAGCCGGTCCGCCACGCGCCCGAAGGCGGATTCGTCGGTGCCCTCGCCGGGCCGGAGCTCCCCGATATGGAAGCCGGAGCTGAAGGAGCGGCCGCCGGCGGTGAGGATCACCGCGCGCACGGCGCCGTCCGCGCCGATCCTGTCGATGATCTCACCCAGCGCCACCAGGTCCGCCGGCTCGATGCGGTTGTGCACCGCCGGCCGGTTCAGGCGGATGGTCGCGACCGCGCCCTCGATGCTCAGGCTCGGCGCCCGGGCGTCCTGTCCGTCACTCAATGCAGCGTCTCCATCTCGGCCACGTCGCCACCCGCGGGCCTGTCCTCGAACGGTCCGATCCCCGCGCGCGCGAAAGCCGGGCGCGCCTGGATCCGCGCCCACCACGCGGCCACCCCCGGATGCGCCGCCCGCGTCACCTGGTCCGGCGCGATCTCTTCCTCGATCCGCTTCACGAAAGGCACGGCCGCGATGTCCGCGATGGAGAGCCGGTCCCCGACCAGCCAGCCGGAAGGCCCCAGCGCCTCCTCCATCCGGCCCAGCAGCGCGATCAGCTTCGCCCGGGCCTCCGCCCGTTCCTCCTCCGTGAAGGGGCGGCGGGCGACGCGGCGCCAGGCCTCCTGCCGCTCGGCGCTCGGGATGCGCGAGACCTTCTCCGCCAGCTCGGCATCGGACCAGGCGGCAGCCGCGGCCTGCAGGCGGTGGCGCCAGTTGAACACGATGAGGTGGCCGATCCGCTCGTCGATGTGCCGGATCCAGTTGCGCATCAGCGCGCGCCTGTAGGCATCCCCCGGCCGCAGCGGCGGGTCCGGGAAAGTCTCGTCCAGGTACTCGCAGATCGTCCCGCTCTCGTGCAGCGGCCGGCCGTCATGCAGCAGGGTCGGAACCACGCCGTTGGGGTTGATGCGGAGATACCCGGGGGCGTGGTGCTCCATCGCCGCCATGTCCACGACCCGCCCCTCGTAGGGGAGCCCTTTCTCCTCCAGCATGAGCCGGACCCGGCGGGAGGCGCTGGAGCGCCAGGCATGGTGCAGGACGATCATCGTGCCGTGCCGCGGGGCCGCGGCCGGGGCTCGTGCAGCATCGGCGTTCCCTTCCGTCTTTCGGCGCTCTGCGGCCCGGTGTGGACGGGACTACAGCATCCCCGTTATGTATACGCAAGCGGGCCTTACGGATGCGAACGGCGGGGCGATGACAGGTCGGACGAGCAGCGCGCTCCTCCAGGCGATCGAGGAGGATCTCGACGCCGGCCGGCTGCTGCCCGGCGACACGCTGGACGAGAGGGGCCTCGCCATCCGCTTCGACGTGTCGCGCACCCCGGCGAGGGAGGCGCTCCTGCACCTCGCGGCCATGGGGCTGGTCCGGATGGTGCCCCGGCGCGGCGCGGTGGTGCAGGGCCTGCCGCCCGGCATCGCCCTCGGGATGGTGGAGCTGCTGACGGCGCTGGAGGCCGAGGCGGCGGGGCTGGCGGCCCGGCGCATGTCCGGGGAAGAGCGGCAAGGGCTCCGCGCGCTGCACGCGGCGGCCCAACCGGCGATGCTGCGGCTGGACAGCGCGGCCTACATGGCCGCCAACGCCGCCTTCCACGGCGCCGTCTATGCGGGGGCGCGGAACGCGGTGCTGTCGGAGCAGCTTCGGCTCACGCGGAGGCGGATGCTCTCCTATCACCGCGGCAGCCTCAGCCAGCCCGCGCGGGTGAAGGCGTCCTGGCAGGAGCACGGGGCGCTGCTCGAGGCCATCCTGTCCGGGGACGAGGCGGGGGCGCGGGACGCGATGCGGGACCACATCGGGTCGGGCGGGCGCGTCTTCGCCGATCTTGTCGCGGAGCAGGAGCGGGAGAGGTCCTGACCGCAGCGGCGGTCACCGCCGCGGCCGGCCGGGCGTCAGCCGAAGCGCTCCGCCCGGTACGGCGCCGGGTCGATGAAGGGGGTCTCGCCCCCCATCATCTCCGCCAGCATCCGCCCCGTCGTCGGGCCGAGCGTCAGCCCCTGATGCGCGTGGCCGAAGGCGCCCCACAGCCCGTCCTGCCCGGGAATGCGGCCGATCACCGGCAGCATGTCCGGCGTGCAGGGGCGCGTGCCCATCCAGGGCTTGTCCTCCACCCGCTCCTCCAGCGGCAGCAGGGTGCGGGCGATGGGCTCGGCGCGCTCGATCTGGATCGGCGTCTCCGGCGCGTCGGGGCGCGCGAACTCCGCGCCCGTGGTCAGGCGGATGCCGGCGCGCATGGGAACGAGGCAGAAGCCGCTGGCCTCGTCGATGAAGGGGTGGTTCAGCACCGCATTGCCCTTCATCCCGTAATGGTAGTGGTAGCCGCGCTTCCCGAAGAGGGGAGGAGCGTAGCCGAAGCGGCGGGTCACCTCCCCGGCCGTGGCGCCGAGGGCGACCACGGCCTGCGCGGCCTCCACCGGCCCCTCCGCCGTCGTCACGCGCCAGCCGGCGCCCGCGCGGGCGAGCGTCGTCGCCTCGCCCGTGGCCAGCCGGCCGCCAAGCGCCTCGAACAGCCGGGCGTAGGAGGTGGTCAGCGCGTTCGGGTCGCTGACGGAGTAGGGGTCGGTCCAGTGGATCGCGCCGGCGCGGCGGACGAGAAGGTGCGGCTCCGCCTCGGCAAGCGCCGCGCCGTCCAGCATGCGGTATCCCACGCCGTGGTCGCGATGCGCCGCCTCCGCCTCGCGCCGCACGGCGTCCAGCCCCGCCTCCGTGCTGAACAGGCGCATCCACCCGATGGGCCGCAGCAGATCCGTCGATCCGGCCTCCCGCGCCACGGCCATGTGCTCGTCCAGGCAGGTGACGATGAGCTTGGCGTAGGCGCGCGCCATCGCCTCGTAGCGCTCCGGCGCGGAGTTCCACCAGTAGCGCAGCAGCGGATAGGCAAGGCCCGGCAGGGCGTTCGCGTGGTACACCGCGTCCACGGAGCGGTTGCGGGCGATCCGCGCGATCTCCGACACGCCCCGCGGGAAGGGGTGGGGGAAGACCGCCTCGCGCTGGATCAGCCCGGCATTCCCGAAGGAGGCGCCCTCGCCCGGGGCGCGGCGGTCCACCAGCACCACCTCCCAGCCGCGCTGCCGCAGGTGGAGCGCGACGGAGACGCCCACCATTCCCGCGCCCAGCACGATCGCCGACTGCCCCATGCCCAATCCCCCAGCCGCATCCCCTCGCCGCCCTGGCGCGGGGCCGTTCTCGCGTCATGCCGGTGTGCCGCGCCATCGGCGGCCCGCCGCGCCCGGTCCCGGGCTCGCGGCGTGCGTTCCTCTTGCGCCCGGGATTAAGGCCGCGCCGTGTGGCTGTCGAGGCCACGGCCGGACGATGCGGCGCGGCTCTCAGCCCGGGGCGGCGGGATGCCACGGTCCGTCCAGCCAGGCCGAGGGGCGGGGAGGGGGGAACGCCCGTGCTCGTTGCGCCCGCCCCGCGCCCGTGCTGCAAACGCGCAGGCGGAACCGGCCGGAGGGTGTCATGCGCGCGGACAGCGTTCTCGAGACGATCGGCGGCACGCCGCACATCCGGCTGCGCCGGCTCTTCCCCGATGCCGAGGTCTGGGTGAAGTCGGAGCGCGCCAATCCCGGCGGCTCCATCAAGGACCGCATCGGCCTCGCCATGATCGAGGCGGCGGAGCGCGACGGCCTGCTGAAGCCCGGCGGCACGATCATCGAGCCGACCTCCGGCAACACCGGCATCGGCCTCGCCATGGCCGCGGCGGTGAAGGGCTACAGGCTCGTCCTCGTCATGCCGGAGAGCATGTCGGTGGAGCGCCGTCGCCTCATGCTCGCCTACGGCGCCACCTTCGACCTGACCCCGCGCGAGAAGGGCATGAAGGGCGCCATCGCCCGCGCCCTGGAACTGAGGGAGGCCACCCCCGGCGCCTGGATCCCCGGCCAGTTCGATAACCCCGCCAACATCGAGGTGCATGTCCGCACCACCGCGCAGGAGATCCTCGCGGACTTCCCGGAAGGGGTCGACGCGCTGATCACCGGCGTGGGCACGGGCGGCCACATCACCGGCTGCGCGCGGGTTCTGAAGAAGGCGTGGCCGGGCCTGAAGGTCTTCGCCGTGGAGCCCTCCGCCTCGCCCGTGATCTCCGGCGGCCAGCCCTCTCCCCACCCCATCCAGGGCATCGGCGCCGGCTTCGTGCCGGACAATCTGGACACGTCGGTGCTGGACGGCGTGGTCCAGGTCTCCGCGGACGACGCCAAGGCCTATGCCCGCCGCTCCGCGACGGAGGAAGGTCTGCTCGTCGGCATCTCCTCCGGCGCAACGCTGGCCGCGATCGCGGCGAAGCTGAAGGAACTGCCCGCCGGCGCCCGCGTGCTCGGCTTCAACTACGACACGGGCGAGCGCTACCTCTCCGTACCCGACTTCCTGCCAGAGTGACCGGTGGCCGGCGGCGCTTCAGGGTGCGCCGCCGCCCAACCCGGCTTATTGCGATTTAAACGCATCCGCGCCAATACGGCGCGGGGCGACCCAGGGCTGACGACCGGGGCTGAAGGGGTGTGCGGATGGCGCGCGGCAATGAAGAGACGGGCAGCGCGCCCCTGCTGAGGACCGAGAAGGTCCTCCTCCCCCTCATGGTCACCACCTTCTCCGGCAGCCTCGCCATGATGGCCTTCGTCGCCCTCATCGGTCCCATCGCCCGCGTCGCCGGGCTGCAGCCCTGGCAGGCCGGGCTGGCCGTCACCGCCTCCGGCATCATGTGGATGCTGGGCGCGCGGCCCTGGGGCCTCGCCAGCGACAGGCACGGGCGCCGCGCCGTCCTCCTCACCGGGGCGATCGGCTTTGCCGTAACCTACGCCGCGCTCTGCCTCTTCATCCACGCCGTCCTCCAGGGCGCAGTGCCGCCTCTCGCCGCCTTCCTCGGGCTGGTGGTCGGGCGCGCGCTGGTCGGGGGCGCCTATGCCGCCATTCCCGCCGCTGGTGGCGCCCTGGTCGCCGACCGGGTGCCGCCGGAGCGCCGCGCGAGCGCCATGGCCCTGCTGGGCACGGGCAGCGGGGCAGGGCTGGTGCTCGGCCCGGCCATCGCCGCGCTGCTGGTGCCCTTCGGGCTGAGCGCGCCGCTGATCGCCACCGCCCTTCTCCCGATCCTCGCCCTCCTCTTTCTCTGGTGGCGCCTGCCCGCCGAGCCGCCGCAGATCCGGCCCGCGCGCAAGGCCATCTCCCTGCTGGATCCCCGGCTGCGGCACGCGCTGGCGGTGGGCTTCACGGCCATGTTCAGCGTGGCCATCGCCCAGGTCAGCATTGGCTTCTACGCGCTGGACCGCCTGGCCCTGCCGCCGGAGGAGGCCGCCCGCGCCGCGAGCGCCGCGCTGATGCTGGTCGGCGTCGCACTCGTCATCTCCCAGTCCATCGCCTCCCGCCTTCGGATTGCGCCTGAGCGGATGATCGGCGTCGGCACGCTCGTCGCCGCGATCGGCTTCGGCGCCGTGGCCCTGGCCGACCAGGCCTGGATGCTGGGCGCCTGCTACTTCGTCGCCGCGGCCGGGATGGGCTGGGTCTTCCCCGGCTTCACCGCCATGGCCGCCAACGCCGTCGGGCCCGCCGAGCAGGGCGGGGCTGCCGGCGCGGCCGGCGCGGCGCAGGGGCTCGGCATGGTCGTCGGGCCGGTGGCGGGCAGCCTTCTTTACATGCTCGGCCCGGCGCTGCCCTACGTGCTGGTCGGCCTCATGCTGCTGGGCATCTCGCTCTCCGTCTGGATGCGGGCACCCCGCGCCGAGGTGGCGCCCGGCCTGCCGGAATGAAATCCGATCCCCGCCGGAAGGAGGCCTCCTCTTGCAGGACCTGATCCAACGCCTCGCGGAGTGGCAGGAGGAACTGGCGGCCATCCGTCACGACCTGCACCGGCACCCGGAGATGGGGTTCGAGGAAAGGCGCACCGCCGCCCTCGTCGCGGGCAAGCTGCGGGAATGGGGCATCGAGGTCGCCGAGGGCCTCGCCGGGACCGGCGTGGTCGGCACGCTGAAGGGCCGCCGCCCCGGCCAGCGCGCCATCGCCCTGCGCGCCGACATGGACGCCCTGCCGATCCAGGAGGAGACGGGCCTCCCCTACGCCTCTGCCAGCCCCGGCGTGATGCACGCCTGCGGGCATGACGGCCACACCACCATGCTGCTCGGCGCCGCCCGCCACCTGGCGGAGAACCCGGACTTCGCGGGCACCGTCCACTTCATCTTCCAGCCCGCCGAGGAAGGGCTGGGCGGCGGCCGGCGCATGGTGGAGGAGGGCCTGTTCCGGCGCTTCCCCGTAGAGGCGGTGTTCGGCCTTCACAACGAGCCCGGCCTCGCCCTCGGCCGCTTCGGGATCCGCCCCGGCCCGATGCTGGCGAACGTGGACACCTGGTCCGTGACCTTCCGCGGCACGGGCGGCCACGGCGCGGTGCCGCACCGCGCGACGGACCCCACCCAGCCCATGGCCTCCTTCATCACCGCGCTGCAGGGCGTGATCGGCCGGAACATCCCCGCGCGGGAGACCGCCGTGCTCAGCGTCGGCCACGTCGCGGCCGGCGATGCCCGCGCGCCGAACGTCATCCCGTCCGAAGTCCGCGTCTCCGGCACCGGCCGTTCCTTCAGCCCAGGGGTGCGGGAGATCATGGGCCGCCGCCTGCGCGAGCTGGCGGAGCTCCTCGCCGCCGCCCATGGCTGCACGGCCGAGGTGGCGTATCGCCACGACTACCCCGCCCTTGTGAACACGGCGGAGGGGGTGGCCCTTGCGGCGGCGGCCGCTGGCGCGCTGGCCAGCGCCGATGCGGTGGACACGGACTTCCCGCCGATCACCGCCGGCGAGGACTTCGCCTACATGCTGCAGGAACGCCCGGGCGCCTTCATGCTTGTGGGCAACGGGGTGGCGGAGGACGGCACCTTTCACCACGTCCACACGCCGAGATATGACTTCAACGACGCACTGATCCCGATCGGCGCCGCCTACTGGGTGAGCCTCGTGCAGCACGCGCTGGGCACCGCGGAGACAGCGGGGCAGGGGGCATGATGGTGCGGCGCAGGACCCTCCTCGGCGCGGCCGGCACGCTGGCCCTGCCGGCCGCCGCGAGGGCACAGGGCGCCTTCCCGAACCGCCCCATCCGCCTGCTGGTCGGCTTCGCGCCCGGCGGCGCGGTGGACATTGTCGCGCGTCTGATCGCGCCCGCTCTCTCCGCCCGCCTCGGCGGGCCCGTGATCGTGGAGAACCGGGCCGGGGCCGGCGCCAACATCGCCGCCGAGGCCGTGGCGAACGCCGCGCCGGACGGGCACACCCTGTTGCTCGCCACCCCCGGCCCGCTGACGGTGAACCCCGCCATCTACGAGAGGCTGCCCTTCGACCCGGAGAAGGGCTTCGCCCCCGTGGCGCGGCTGGGCAGCATCCTCGACATCCTCGCCGTGCCCGGGGACCGCCCCTGGCGGGGCTTGGCTGACCTGCTGGCCGCGGCGCGCGCGAGGCCGGGCGAGGTGGTCTTCTCCTCCTCCGGCATCGGCTCCGGCAGCCATCTCGGGATCATCCTGCTGGAGCACCTGGCGAAGGTGCAGGTGCTGCATGTGCCCTATCGCGGCGGCGGGCCGATGATGGGGGATTTTCTCTCGGGCAAGCTGGACGCCTCCATCGGCACGGGGCCGGTCTTCATGCCGCTCGGCCGCGCCGGGCGCATCCAGCTTCTGGGGGTTGCCACGAAGGAGCGCTCCCGCCTCCTGCCGGAGCTGCCGGCGATCGCGGAAACGGTGCCGGGCTACGGGATGGACAGCTGGTTCGGCCTCGCCGCCCCCGCCGGCACGCCGCCGGAGACCGTCGCCCGCCTCCACGCCGCCGCGGCCGAGGCCATGGCCGACCCCGCCCTGGCCGCCCGCTTCACCGAGCAGGCCGCGGAACCCGCGCCTCTCGGCCCCGCGGAGTTCGCGGCCTTCCTGGCGGAGGAACGCGTGCGCTGGGCGCCCCTGCTCAAGGCGGCCGGAGTGCGGGTCGATTGAGCCCGCGCCTGACTCGCCGGGCGCTCCTGGCCGCGCCGCCCGCCCTGTTCATCCCGGGCCGGGCTTCGGCGGCGTCCGGCGTTGAGACGTTCGACATCGGGAACGGTCGCGGAGCGGAGTGGCGCATCAGCCTGGCGCGGCCGGAGGGGCTGGCACCGCCCGGCGGCCATCCCTGCCTCTGGCTGCTGGACGGGAACGCCATGTTCCCCGTCGCCCTGCGCGCCCGGCAGGCGGCCGGAGCGGAAGGCGTGGCGCTCATCGGAATCGGCCATCCCGGAGAGGACCGCCCGGACCTCGCCCGCCGCTTCCTGGAACTGACCCCGCCGACCTTGCCCGAGAGCTTTGGCGGCCGGCGCGGGGAGAGCCCGCCGGAGACGGGCGGCCGCGCCGACTTCCTCGCCTTCCTGGATACTGTCCTGCGGCCGGAGCTGGACCGCCGCCTGCCCCTGGACCCCGGCCGGAGGACGCTGTTCGGCCACTCCCTCGGCGCACTCCTCGGCCTGCACGTCCTCTTCTCCCGGCCGGAGATGTTCGAGGCCTATGCCCTGGCCGATCCCTCGATCTGGTGGAACCGGCGCTCCATCCTGGACGAGCAGGCGGCGTTCCTGGCGGGGATGCGCCTCGCGGGCGGGCGGGCCGCCCGGCCCCTTCGCATCCTCATCTCGATCTCCGGCAGGGCCGGGCAGGCCGCGGCCGTGGCGCGGATGGGCCCGCCGAACGGGCGGGAGACGGCGGCAGCCCTGGCTGCCGTGCCGGGGATGAGGGTCGGATTCCGCGACATGGTGGAGGAAACCCACGGCACCATGATTCCCCCCGTCGTGGCGGATGCGCTGCGGCTGGCCGCCGGCCGGTCGCCCGAGGAGATCGCGGCGGGGTGAAGGGGTGCGAACCGGCCTTGCCCCGGGACCGCACCCCCCTTATTGAGAATGCTTATCAAGAAGTGCTGGGCATCGCGGCCCCCATGCCCGGGGCCGCCCGGCCCAGAGATGCCAGGACCTCGACGACGTGATCCCCCTGCGACAGGATTGGCCCCCCGAATTCGCGGCGCGCTATCGCGCGGCCGGCTACTGGCGCGGTGAGACCTTCCCGGCGTTCCTGCGCGCGCGCGCGGCGGAGCGGCCGGACGCCGTTGCCATCGTCGGCGGCGACCGCCGCTGGACCTATGCGGAGCTGCACGCGCGCGCCGAGCGGGCCGCGGCAGGCTTCCTCGCCCTCGGGCTGCGCCCCGGTGAGCGGGTGGTGGTGCAGCTCGGGAACGTCCCGGAGTTCTTCGCCGCCGTCTTCGGCCTGTTCCGCGCGGGGCTGGTGCCGGTCTACGCCCTTCCGGCGCATCGCCTGACCGAGATCGCCCACTTCGTCGCGAAGTCCGAGGCGGCGGCCTACATCGCCGCCGAGCGGGGCACGGACGGCTACGACTACCGCAGCCTGGCGCGCGACCTGCGCGCGGCCCTGCCGGGGCTGCGCCACGTGGTCATCGTCGGCGACGCCGCCGAGTTCACCGCCTTCGACGCGCTGGACGGCGACCGTGCCGCGCTGCCGGGCGACCCCGATCCGGCGAGCGTCGCCTTCCTGCAGATCTCCGGCGGCACGACCGGGCTCTCGAAGCTCATCCCCCGCACGCATGACGACTACATCTACAGCTTCCGCGCTAGCAATGAGATCTGCGGAGTCACGGCCGACAGCGTCTTCCTCTGCGCGCTGCCGGCCGCGCACAACTTCCCGATGAGCTCGCCCGGCCACATGGGCGCGCTCTACGCCGGCGCGCGCGTCGTCCTCAGCCCCGTGCCGAGCCCCGACACGGCCTTCCCGCTGATCGAGCGCGAGCGCGTGACGATCAGCGGCCTCGTGCCGCCACTCGCCCTTCTCTGGGCGCAGGCCGCCGCCACGACGAAGCACGACCTCTCGAGCCTGGAAGTCCTGTTGGTCGGCGGCGCGAAGCTGACGCCGGAGGCCGCGCGCCGCGTCTCCGCCGCGCTGCCCTGCACGCTGCAGCAGGTCTTCGGCATGGCGGAGGGCCTGGTGAACTACACGCGCCTGGACGACGGGGAAGACGTCATCCTCGAGACCCAGGGCCGCCCCATCAGCCCGCACGACGAGGTGCTGATCGTGGACGACATGGGCGAGCCCGTGCCGGAGGGCGAGCCGGGCTACCTGCTCGCGCGCGGCCCCTACACCATCCGCGGCTACCACAACGACGAGGCGGCGAACGCGCGCTCCTTCACGGCGGACGGGTACTACCGCACCGGCGACATCGTGCGCCGCACGCGGGAGGGCAACCTCGTCGTGCAGGGCCGCGCCGGCGACCACATCAACCGCGCGGGCGAGAAGATCTCGGCGGAGGAGGTGGAGGACCACCTCCTCGCGCACCCCAGCGTCTTCGACGCGGCGGTGGTCTCGATCCCCGACGAGTTCCTGGGCGAGCGCATCTGCGCCTTCGTCATCCCGCATGGCGACCGCCCGCGCGCGGCGGCGCTGAAGGCCTGGATGCGCACGCGCGGCATCGCGGACTTCAAGGTGCCGGACCAGGTGGTGCTGGTGGAGGCCTTCGAGACGACGGCGGCCGGCAAGATCAGCCGCAAGGAGCTGCGCGCCCGCCTGCGCGCGCGCCTCCTGGCCGAGGAAGCCGCGGGCTAGAGGAGGCGAGAATGGCTGACGAGACGAACCCGCCGATGACGCGGGAGCGGATGCGCGCGGACATCGCGCGCGCCCTTCGCATGGACCCCGAGGAGGTCGGCGGCGACGACGACCTGAACGACCTCGGCCTGGACTCCATGCGCGCCATGAATATGGTGCTGCGCTGGACCGAGGGCGGACTGCAGCTCGACTTCGGGGAACTAGCGGAGAAGCTGACCCTGGACGCCTGGTGGGCTGTGGCGGAGCGGGCCATGGAGAAGCGCGCGCGTGGCTGACGGTGCCGGTGCTTCCACCCCCGACCTGCCGCTGACCGAGGCCCAGGAGGGCCTGTGGTTCGCGCAGCGGCTGGATCCCGGCAATCCCGTCTTCAACACCGGCCAGTACCTGGACCTGCGCGGCCCGCTGGACCTGCCCGCCTTCCGCGCGGCGGTGGACGGCACGGTCGCCGAGGCGGACTCCCTCGCTCTCCGCATCCATGAGGCGCCGGGCGGGGCGGTGCAGCGCCTGGACGTGTCGCAGCGCCCCTGGCTGGAAGTGGTGGACCTCTCCGCCGAGGCGGACCCGCTCGCGGCCGCGCGCGACGCGATGGCGCGCGACATGGGCCGTGCCGTGAACCCGGCGCGCGGCGGGATGGCGGCGGAGCGTCTCTACCGCCTCTCGCCCGATCGCCACCTCTGGTACCAGCGCGCGCACCACCTCGTGCTGGACGGCTTCGGGACGGAGCTGCTGGTGCGCCGCGTCGCCGCCCTCTACGCCGCGCGGCTGACGGGTGCCGACCCCGGCCAGCCCCTCGCGCCCTTCGCGGCCACGGTGCAGGAGGACGCGGCCTACCGCGCCGCGCCGAAGCGGGGGACCGACGCGGCCTACTGGCGGAAGGCGATGGAGGGCGCGCCGGAGGTCACCGGAATTGCCGAGGGCGCGGCCATGACCGCGCGCTTCGCCCACCGGGCGGAAGCGACGATCGGCGCCGAGGCGGGCGAGGCGCTGCGCCGCGTCGCCGCCGCGCACGACATCGCCTGGCCGGACCTGCTGACCGCCCTCCTCGGCGCCTATTGCCGCCGCATGACCGGCGAGGCGGAGGCGGTGATCGGCGCCACCTTCATGAACCGCTTCGGCAGCGCCGCCGCGCGCACGCCCTCCACCCAGATGAACGTCCTGCCGCTCCGCATCCGCCCCGACGAGGCGGCGCCGCTGCACGAGGCGGTGGAGGATGCGGTGACGCAGCTCGCCCGCCTGCGCCGCCACGGGCGCTACCGGGGCGAGCAGCTGCGGCGCGACCTCGGCCGCCTCGGCGCGGGCCGGCGGCTGCATGGCGCCATCGTCAACATCCAGCCCTTCCACGAGATCCCGCCCTTCCCCGGCCTGACGGCGGAGCTGCACCTGCTCGGCACCGGCCCGGTGGACGACATCACCTTCGACCTGCGCACCGATCCCGGCGCCGCGACGCTGCGGCTGGACGTGGAGGCGAACCCGAACCTCTACTCGGCGGAGGAGGCACGGGCGCACGCGGCCAGGGCCGCGCGCTTCGTCACGGCCGCCCTTGCCGCCGGGCGCCTCGCCGACGTGCCGACCGCCACGCCCGACGAGGCGCGGCGCTTCGTCGTCGAGGTGAACGAGACGGCCCATGCCGTTCCCGAAACCACTCTCGTCGCCCTCATCGATGCTTCCATGCGGGCGCGGCCCGAAGCGACGGCGCTGCGCTTCGAGGGTCGGTCCATCAGCTACCGCGAGCTGGACCGCCGCAGCGCCGCGCTGGCCGCCGCGCTGGCCGCGCGCGGCATCGGGCCGGGCGACCTCGTCGCCGTCTCGCTCGACCGCTCACCGGAGCTGGTCGTCGCCCTCCTCGGCACGATGCGCGCCGGCGCCGCCTACCTGCCGCTGGACCCCGCGCACCCGGCGGAGCGGCTGGCCCGCATCCTGGCTTCCGCGGGGCCCCGCATCGCGCTCGCGCCCGCCGCCTTGTCGGCCGAGGTGGCCGTGCTCGCACCCTCCGAATGGCCGCAGGACGGCGCCGCCCCCGCCGGTCCCTCGCCGGAGGACGCGGCCTACGCCATCTACACCTCCGGCTCCACCGGCGAGCCGAAGGGCGCGGTCATCGGCCACCGCGCCATCGTGAACCGCCTGGAATGGATGCGGCAGCACTACGGCTTCACCGCCGGGGACCGCATCCTGCAGAAGACCCCCGCTACCTTCGACGTCTCGGTCTGGGAGTTCTTCCTGCCGCTGATCGCGGGCGCCACCCTCGTCCTCGCCCCGCCCGGCGCGCACCGCGATCCCGCCGCCATCGCCCGACTGATCCGGGAGGAGGCGATCACCACCGCGCACTTCGTCCCCTCCATGCTCGCCGCCTTCCTCGCGCACCCGGACTCGCGCGGGCTGGGGATGGCGCGCGTCTTCTGCTCCGGCGAGGAGCTGACGGCAGACATCCGCGACCGCTTCCACGCGACGATGCGCGCGGAGCTGCACAACCTCTACGGCCCGACCGAGGCGGCGGTGGATGTCAGCTTCTGGGACGCCTCGCCGGAGGACCGGACCCGCCCCATCCCCATCGGCCGCCCGGTCTGGAACACCCGCCTCTACGTGCTGGACGACGCGCTGCGCCCCGTGCCCCCCGGCGTCACCGGCCACCTCTTCATCGCCGGCGTGCAACTCGCCGAAAGGTATCTCGGCCGCCCCGACCTGACCGAGCGCGCCTTCATCCCCGACCCGTTCCATCCCGGGGAGAGGATGTATCGCACCGGCGACCTCGCGCGCTTCCGCCCGGACGGCGCCATCCTCTACCTCGGCCGCGTGGACGGGCAGGTAAAGCTGCGCGGCTTCCGGATCGAACTCGGCGAGATCGAGGCCGCCATCGCCTCCTGGCCGGCGGTGCGGCAGGTCCGCGTGATCGCGCGGGAGGACCGGCCCGGCGACAAGCGCCTCGTCGCCTACCTCGTCCCCGGGCCGGGCCACGACGCGGCGGCGCTGCGCGCCCAAGTCGCGGCGCGCGTGCCGGACTACATGGTCCCCTCCGCCTTCGTCGCGCTGGATTCCCTGCCCGTGAACACCAGCGGCAAGCTGGACCGCGCGGCGCTGCCCCCGCCCGAGATGGGGGAGGGGGAAAGCCGCCCGCCGGAGACGGAAACGGAGCGCCGCCTCGCCGCCCTCTTCGCCGAGGTGCTGGACCTGCCGGCGGTGGGCGCGGAGGAGGACTTCTTCGCCCTCGGCGGCCACTCCCTCCTCGCCGTGGACCTCATGCTGCGCGTGCAGGGGGAGTTCGGCCGCGATCCCGGCCTTGGCGCGCTGTTCGAGCACCCGAGCGTCGCCCGGCTCGCCGCCGTGCTGGACGCCGCCTCCCTGCCGCCGGGGGATGACGGGCTGCGCCCGCTCATCCGGCTCGGGCGCGGCGACGAGGCGCGCGCCCCGCTCTTCGTCGTGCACCCCGCCGGCGGGATCGCCTGGTGCTACGGCAACCTCGCCCGGGCCCTCGCCCCGTCGCGCGGCGTGCTCGGCCTGCAGGCGCCTTCGCTGGATGCCGGGTCCCTGCCGCCCACCAGCCTGGATGGCCTCGCCGCCGATTACGCGGCGCGGGTCGTCGCGGCCGGGCATCCCGGCCCCATCCACCTCGCCGGCTGGTCGGTGGGCGGGATCATCGCCCAGGCGATGGCGGTGCGCCTGCGCGAGATGGGGCGGGAAGTCGGCGCGCTCGCGCTGCTGGACGCCTATCCCGCCGATGCCTGGCGCGCGGAGCCGGAGCCGGATGCGGGTGCCATGCTCCGCGCCCTCGTCGCCATCGCCGGCCACGACCCGGCGCAGCACCCGGACCTGCCGATGGAGCGCGGCGCCGTGATCGCGTTCCTGCGCCGCGGCGGAACGCCGCTGGGCCGGCTGCCGGAGGCCGTGCTGGACGGCGTGGTGCGCGTGGTGGAGGGCAATAACCGCCTCGTGCGCGGTCACCGGCACCGCCGCTACGACGGCGTCATCACCCATTTCCGCGCGGCGCGCGACCACGCCGGCCGCGCGCTGTCACCGGCGATGTGGGCGCCCTACGCGGCGGCGATGGAGGTGGTGGACCTGCCCTGCCTTCACGGAGAGATGGTGGGCGCGGCCGCGACGGAGCTCATCGCCCCGGTGCTACGCCGGATCCTGGGCGGCTGAGCCCTCTCGGCCGGCAGCCCCGTCTCGCCGCGGCGCGCGTCAGCCCCGGCCTGCCACCGCTGATGGCCCGCGGCGGCGAGGAGGAACTCCTCCTCCGACGCGCCGATCCGTCGCACCGGCGCGGGCGCGGCCGGCCTCGCGGGCGGCGCGGCCTCGACCACGTCGAAGTGGGCGGTGGGCGCCGCCACGGCCTCCAGGTCCCGCTCCGGGGCGGCAAACTCGACGCGGTACCGGCCGGGCGGGATGCCGGCGAAGGCGTAGGCCCCGCCCGGACCCGCGGCGGTGGCGGCAACCTTCGTCCCGGCCGCGCTCAGCAACTGCACGGTGGCTCCCTCCGGAGCCGCTTCTCCGGCGCCCGCCAGGACGACGGAGCCGATGACGGTGCCGGGGGTGTCGATCGTCGAGGCCCGGCTGGTCACCGTGCCGCCGGAAGCGAGGGTGAACGGGGCGCTGCGACCGCCAGCGGCCGGCCGGCCGTCGAGGCGGGCGGTCTCGATCTGGTAGGCGCCGGGCTGCAGGCCCGTGAAGCTGTAGGGCGCCCCCTCGCGGACGACGAGGCTGGCCATCGGGCGGCCTGAGCCGTCCAGGAGTCGTACCGCGACCTCGGCGCTGCCGTTATTTCCCGCCGCCCGCCGCTCCGCCGGGCTCCGGACGACGTCATCGGAAATCAGCGAGAGGGGAACCACATCATGGATGGCAGGATCGAAGCTCAGCGTATCGCGGACGTCGGAACAGGCTTCCTGCCAAGGCATAACGGGTTTTCTCCGCGTCCTGCGTCATTTTGGCTGCCGTCGAGGCAGCAAGGACTTGTATAGAAATTACATCCAGAGGTTGCAATCTCTCCCGGATCACACCTTCGATAAAACACGGAACGAAAAACGGCCCGCGCTGATTGCGCGGACCGTTTTCCCAGGAAACGCACTACCGATCGACGGAGAGGGGGCGCCGTGGCGCCCGGTGTCGGAGGCAGATCAGAGGCAGATGCTCAGAGGCGGATCAGGCTTACCGTGTCGCCGTTCGGGTCCTCCGGCGCCGGCTGCGCCGAGCCGCGCGGCGCGGTTCGGGCCTTGTTGGTCACGTAGGCGAGGCCGGAGCGCCGGTCGACGGCGACCGTGTTCGGATGCGTCCCCGTCTCCAGGTTCGCCGTCACCGTCAGGCTGCGCGCATCCACCACGCTCACTGTGCCAGCGCCGCGGTTGGCCACGTAGGCCAGGGCGCCGTCGGGCGTGAGGGTAACGCTCAGCGCGCCCGCACCCGTCTCGATCATCTTGATGGGCTGGCCCGAGGCGGCGTTCAGCACCGCGAGGCGGCCGGACTTCTGGTTCGTGACGAAGAGCCGCCCGCCGGCCGCGTCGAAGGCCAGGTTGATCGCGCCCTCACCGCCGGAAGCGAAGCGGCGCACCGCGGCGCGGCGGGAAAGGCTGACCTCCACCACCTCGTTCGGCTCCAGCGCCGTCGCGAAGAGGCGGTCGCCGGCCGGGTCATAGGCAAGGCCGCTGATCCCGCCCTCCAGCCCCTCCGTGATCACGGCGGAGACGGCGTTGGCGGCCGTGTCCACCACCCAGATCGCGCTCGGCTTCTCCCGGTAGCCGAAGACGGAGACGAAGGCGCGGTTCCCCGCCTCGTCCACCACCACCTGCCGGACATGCGCGCCCTCGCCCTGGGCGATCCGCGCCTTCACAGCGCCGCTGCGCAGGTCGAACACCGCCAGCCGGCCGCCGCGCGTCTCCGTGCCGAAGAGGGTGCCGGTCGTGTCGTTCACCGCCAGGCCGAACACGGAGTCGGCGCCCAGCTCGATGGTGGAGCGCACCTCGAGCGTGCGGGGATCGAGGCCGAGCACCTTGGCGTTGTTGCCGCCGCGCGTCCCGGCGCTGGCCACGTGGACGAGGTTCGTCGTGGTGCTGACCGCGATCTCGTAGAGGCCCGGCGCCACCTTCACGGATCTCTCCACGGCCGGCGCGGCCGCCGCTGGCCCGATCCGGGCGGCCGCGCCGGCGGCGCCGAGCAGCACGAGGAGGTGGCGGCGGGAGAGCGCCGGGCGGGGGCGGCTCGCTTCGATGGTCGGCATTGCTGGCCTTGCCTTCTGAGGATCGCAGGTTTGCGATTGGCTCTCAGTAGCAGCACTGGCCCTGGCCGGGCAATCGACGCGCCTCCTTCGCCGCCCGGCGCAGGGATGCACCATCACGGCCCCGCCGAGGGCAGGCGATGGACGCGGCCTCGGCGGCGGGCTAGCCCGGTGGAAAGGGAAGGGGAGGCGCGCCGTGACAGGGCCGGAGCGGTACGACGTGCTGGTGGCGGGCGGCGGCTCGGCCGGGGTGGGTGCAGCCCTGGGCGCGGCGCGCCAGGGCGCGCGCGTCGGCCTCGTCGAGGCGGCGGGCTGCCTCGGTGGCGCGGCCACGATGCGCAACGTGCTCACCTATTGCGGCCTCTACACCCTCGGGGAGCGCCCGCAGCAGGCTGTGGCCGGGGTGGCGGAGGAGGTGATGGCGCGTCTGCGCCGCTGGGGCGCGGTGACGCCCCCGCAGCGCCACCGCGGCGTCTTCGTCGTCTTCGACCCGGAAGGGGTCAAGCGGGCGCTCGACGAGCTGTGCCGCGAGGCGGGGGTGGAGGTGCTGCTGCACTCCTTCGTCGCCGCCGCCCGGCGAGAGGGCGGGCTGGTCCGCTCAGTGGAGGTGGCCGACCATTCCGGCCTCCGCTCGCTGGAGGCCGCCGCCTTCGTGGACGCCAGCGGTGATTGCGACCTGGCCCATTTCGCCGGCGCTTCCACCCGCTACGGCAACAACGGCGCGGTGAACCTCGGCACGCTCGGCACCCGCTTCGGTGGAGTGGCACCCGGCGCGGAGGTCTCCGCCGAGGCCGTGACGCGGGCGGTGGAGGCGGCGATGGCCCGCGGCGTCGGCCCGCTGACGAAGAAGCGCAGCGTCGTCACCCGCTTGCCGATCTCCGGCGACGTGGTCTGCTACCTCGCGAGCGAGCGCTACGACCCGCGCGACGCCCTGGGCATGAGCCGGGCCGAGATGGACGGCCGCGCCCAGGCCTGGGCCTATCTGGAGGCGCTGCGCGCCCTGCCGGGGTGGGAGCGCGCCTACCTCGCCTCCACCGGCCCGGATTTCGGCACGCGGGAGAGCCGGCACATCGACGGCCGGCTCCAGCTGTCATGGCAGGACATCACCGCCGGCCGCCGCTTCGAGGACGCGGTGGCCCTCGGCGCCTGGGGCGTTGAGTGGCACGACCGCGAGACGCTGGAGAGCAGCTTCATCTACCCGCCGGGGCGGGAGCGGGAAGGGGGCGGCACCTACGACATCCCCCTGCGCTGCCTCATCAGCGCGGACACGCCGAACCTCTTCGCCGCCGGGCGGACGGCCGACGGGGACCGCGAGGCCGGCGCCTCCCTTCGCGTCATGGGCACCGCCTTCGCCACCGGCCAGGCGGCCGGGGTGGCCGCGGCGCTCCTCGCGGATGGGGGTGGCGGGCCGGGCGGGGCGGACCCGGCGGAGGTCCGGCGGGTGCTCGCGGCGCAGGGCGCGATCCTCGATCCGGCCTCGATGCCGCCGCCCCTGATGGCGGGCTGAGGCCAAAGGGCGTTCCCGGACCGGCTTCGCGGGGACATCGTTGCGGTTGGCCGCTGGACCGGGCCGCCCCGCGGCCCTTGCACGCAGCCCTTGCACGTGGCTCGACGCAGCCACAGATTCCCGGGATGCACGCGAGAACCGGGCGCAGCGGGGCCGGCGCTTCATCAACCGGCGCTTCATCAAAGGGGCCGGGGGCATGAGCGGGACGGCCGAGGGGGCGCCCCCCGCACCCGTGCTCAGCCTCAGCCGGGCGCGCGAGGACCGGCTCTGGGCCGTGGTCGCGGCCATCGGCCGCAAGACCCGGATCGCCGAGATCCACGCCAGCCGCGCCGCCGCGGACGCGGACCGGAGCTGGCGGGAGCAGCAGGTTCGGGCCTATGCCTCCTTCCTGCGGGGCTCGGGGATGCCGTTGCCGAACTACAGCGTCTCCTCTATCCGCCGGGCGGACCTGCCCCGGAGCTGGCGGCCGCTTCCCGCGCTCGGCTTTCTACGCGGCCAGTTCATCTGAGCGAAACCCGCTGCCATCGTCTGTCCCGCGTTACCGTTTGCATCGCGCGGCGGGCGGCGCTTGCAATGGACCCGGCGGCGGACGCATGTCGGGGGCTGGCGGCCCGCCCGCCGCGCTTCCGCCCGGAGGTCCCGAAGGCATGACCCATCCCGTGATGCGCCGCGCCGTCCTCGGCGGCCTCGGCTCGCTCTTCGCCTGGCCCTACCTGCCCCGGCTGGCCCGCGCCGCGGGGCGGGATCCCCGGCTGCTGGTGGTGATCCTGCGCGGCGGGCTGGACGGCATCTCCATGCTGCAGCCCGTGGGAGACCCCGCCTTTGCGGCCCTGCGGGGGGCGGATGCCGGGGACTCCGTGCCGCTGGACGGCATGTTCGCCCTGCACGCCAACATGCCGAAGCTCCTCGGGATGATCCGGGAGGGGGAGGCCCTGGCGCTGCACGCCGCCCATACCCCCTACCGCGGCCGCTCCCACTTCGACGGCCAGGACGTGCTTGAGAGCGGGCTTCCGCGCGTGACCACGGGGGAGCGCACGGGCTGGCTGAACCGCGCCCTCGTCGCCCTGCCGCGCGCCGGCCGCGTCGCGCCGCCAAAGGGCCTGGCGGTGGCGCCGGTGGTGCCGGTGATCATGCAGGGCCCGGCCCCGGTGGAGACCTGGCAGCTGCAGCAGTTCCGCTACGCCGACGAGGACCTCGTGGCGCGGCTGCTGGACCTCTACGAGGCGCGTGATCCCCGCCTGGCGGAGGCGCTGCGCTCCGGCGCGATGCTGGATCACATGATGCAGGAGGTACCGCCCGGCCAGCCCGGCGCCGAGCGCGTGCGCGGCCGCCCGAACTTCGTGACGGAGGCCGCGGCCGCGGCCCGGATCATGGCCCGGCCGGACGGCCCGCGCGTCGCCGCGCTGGGGCTGAACGGCTGGGACACCCACGCCTCCCAGGGGACGGCGCGCGGCAACCTTGCGAACCGGCTGGGCGCGCTGGACGACGCCCTGGGCGCGCTGCGGGAGGGCATGGGCCCGGTCTGGCCGGACACGGTGGTGGCGGTGGTGACGGAGTTCGGGCGTACCGCCCGGCTGAACGGGACCGGCGGCACGGATCACGGCATGGCCACCGCGGCGCTGCTGCTCGGCGGGCGTTTGAAGGGCGGGCGGGTGATCGCCGACTGGCCAGGGCTGGCGCCGGAGCAGCTGCACGAGGGGCGGGACCTTCGCCCCACCACGGACCTGCGCGCCGTGCTGGCGGGCGTGATGGTGGAACACCTGCAGCTCGACCCCGCTGCCATCGCGCAGGTCTTCCCGGACAGCCAGGCCGTGCGCCCCCATCCCGGCCTGATCCGGACTTGACGCCCGCCTGGCCCGGAGTTCAGGGCCCGGGACCCGGCCAGTACCCGACCGGCGCCTGACCGGCATCTGGGACGCCCGCCTTGCGGGGGAGGCCCTCCCGCCGCGCGGGGCGGTTCGGCTGTGCGCAGGTTCCGGGCTGCGCTACAACCCGCGCCCCGCCGAAGGACCGCCGAGAGGGCCACCGCATGACCGAAGCCGCCCCCGCAGAGGCCAGCGCCGTTGTCGAGACCCGCTCGGCCCGCTTCGGGAACCGTCTACCGGTCGCTGTCATTGCCGGCCCCTGCCAGCTGGAGAGCCGCGCCCACGCGCTGGAGACGGCAGGGGCGCTGAAGGAGATCGCGGCGCGGGTGGGCTTCGGCCTCGTCTACAAGACCTCCTTCGACAAGGCGAACCGCACCAGCGCCGATGCCCCGCGCGGGCTGGGGATGGAAAGGTCCCTGCCGATCCTGGCGGAGATCCGGGACAGCCTCGGCCTCGCCGTCATCACCGACGTGCACGACGCCGCCCAATGCGCCCCGGTGGCGGAGGCGGTGGACATCCTGCAGATCCCCGCCTTCCTCTGCCGGCAGACGGACCTGCTGCTGGCCGCCGCCGCGACGGGCCGGGCGGTGAACGTGAAGAAGGGCCAGTTCCTGGCGCCCTGGGACATGAGGAACGTGCTGGCCAAGATCACCAAGGCCGGCAACCCCAACGTGCTGCTGACGGATCGCGGCACGAGCTTCGGCTACAACACCCTCGTCTCCGACTTCCGCGGCCTGCCCATCATGGCGGGAATGGGCGCGCCGGTGGTGTTCGACGCCACCCACTCCGTGCAGCAGCCCGGCGGGCTCGGCGGCAGCTCCGGCGGGCAGCGGGAGTTCGTGCCGGTGCTGGCGCGGGCGGCGGTGGCGGTGGGGGTCGCCGGCCTCTTCATCGAGACGCATGAGGATCCGGACCGGGCGCCCTCCGACGGGCCGAACATGGTCCCGCTCTCGAGGTTCGAGGGGCTGATGCGCGACCTTGTCGCGATGGACCGGCTGGCGAAGACGCAGCTGGGCGCGGCCGCGTGAGGCCTCTGGTCCTCGTCCCCTCGCGCCTCGCCTCCACGCGCCTGCCGCGCAAGCCGCTGGCCGATCTCTGCGGGGAGCCGATGATCGTCGCCGTATGGCGGCGGGCGGTGGAGGCGGATGTGGGGCCGGTTTGGGTCGCCACCGACACGCCCGCGATCGCGGAGGCCGTTCGCGCCGCCGGTGGCCAGGCGGTGATGACGCGGGAGGACCACCCCTCCGGCTCCGACCGCATCCACGAGGCGCTGGGGCGGATCGACCCGGACCGCCGCAGCGACGTGGTGATCAACCTCCAGGGGGACCTGCCGACGGTCCGGCCGGAGACGGTCCGCGCCACCGCGCTGCCGCTGGCCGACGCCGAGGTGGCGATCGGCACGGCCGTGGCGCCGATCCGGCGGGAGGAGGAGCGGCTCGCGCCGAGCGTGGTGAAGATGGTCGGCTCGCCGCTGGGGGAGGGGCGGTTTCGTGCCCTCTACTTCACCCGCGCGACCGCGCCCTGGGGTGAGGGGCCGCTGTACCACCATATCGGCCTCTACGCCTGGCGCCGGGCGGCGCTGGAGCGCTTCGTGTCCCTGCCGCCCTCCTACCTCGAGGGGCGGGAGAAGCTGGAGCAGCTGCGCGCGATGGAGGCCGGCATGCGGATCGACGCGATGGAAGTGGGGGAGGTGCCGCTCGGCGTGGACACCCCCGAGGATCTGGAACAGGCCCGGCGCATTCTGGCCGGGCCATCGCCCGTCCGCGCCTGAGGCGCCGCGCAGGACGGGCCGGCGAGGGGGCTGAGAATGGACTATCCGGTCGAGGTCCGCGGCGACGCGCTGACGACGGCGCGCTGCACGGTGGAACTGGAGGCGAACGGCCTCTCCGCCCTGCGCGCGGCGCTGGACGGCCCGCTGGGCGCGCAGTTCGAGCGGGCGGCGGAGGGCATCCGGCGCGTGCAGGAGCTGGGCGGGCGGCTGATGGTGACGGGGATGGGCAAGTCCGGCCATGTCGGGCGGAAGATTGCCGCCACCCTCGCCTCCACCGGCACCTCCGCCTACTTCGTCCACCCCGGCGAGGCGAGCCACGGCGACCTCGGCATGATCCGGCCCGAGGACGCGGTGCTCGCCATCTCCTGGTCCGGGGAGGCGCCGGAGCTCTCGGACATCATCGCCTACACGCGCCGCTTCGGCGTGCTCCTGCTCGCCATCACCTCCCGGGCCGGGAGCGCGCTGGGGGCCGCGGCGGACCTACCGCTGGTGCTGCCGGTGATGCCGGAGGCCTGCCCCAACGGGCTCGCCCCCACCACCTCCACCACCATGCAGATGGCGATCGGGGACGCGCTCGCGGTGGCGCTCCTCTCGATGCGCGGCTTCACCGCCAGCGACTTCCGGCAGTTCCACCCCGGCGGGAAGCTCGGCTCCCGGCTGCGAAAGGTCGGCGACCTCATGCACTCCGGCGCGGACGTGCCGCTGGTGCGGGAGGGAGCCACCCTCTCCGACGCGATCGTGGAGATGACGCGCAAGCACTTCGGCGTGACGGCGGTGGTGAACCCGGCCGGCGCCCTCGTCGGCGTGGTGACCGATGGCGACCTGCGCCGCGCCTTCGCCCGGGGCTTCGCGAACGAGCGGGTGACCGACGTGATGGGCCGGGCCCCCCGCGTGATCGGGCGCGACGCCATGGCGGAGGAGGCGCTCGCCAGGCTGCAGGACGCCAAGATCACCAGCCTCTTCGTCGTGGAGGACAACCGGCCTGTCGGGATCATCCACCTGCACGACCTGCTGCGGGCGGGGGTGATCTAACCCCCCCGCGCCACCTCCGGCCCCTTTCCGGGTGAACCCTGGGCCGCCTCGCGCGCTATAGGCGGAGGCCGTGCGGCCGGATGGAGCGGAGGGACCGCATGGCGACGCGACGGGTACCGCGCTGGATGATCTGGACCGGGGTTCCCGCCGTCCTGGTCGCGCTGCTGGTGATCTTCTGGTCCTGGGACTGGTTCATTCCCCTGGCGGAGTCCCGCGCCTCGGCGGCGCTGGGCCGCAAGGTGACGATCGAGCACCTGCATGTCCGCCTGGGCCGCGTGACTGAGGTCTCGGCGGACGGCGTGCGCGTGGCCAACCCCGACGGCTTCCCCGAGGACCCGCCATTCGCCCGGGCCGAGCGCCTCATGGCCCGGCTGGACGTGATGGCCTACTGGAATGACCGCGCCATCGTCATCCCTGCCATCGAGGTGACCCGCCCGGTGGTGGAGGCCCGCGCGCTGGAGGACGGCCGCACCAACTACGCGTTCAGCACGGGCAAGCCGGCGGGCGAGAGCCAGCCCGCGCCGCCGCCGGACAGCCCCTCCGCCGCGCCCCGGATCGGGCTGCTGCGGATCGTGGAGGGCCAGGCCCGCGTGGCCATCCCGAGCCTGAGGGCCGACTTCCAGATGGCGATCGCCACGCGGGACGAGGAGACCGAGCAGCCCCGCATCGCGGTGGAGGCGCGCGGCACCTATGCCGGCCAGCCCATCGCAGGCACCGCGCTCGGCGGCGCCGTGCTGGCGCTGCAGGAGACGGGAAAGCCCTGGCCGATCGAAATGCAGATCGCCAACGGCCCGACGCGGGTGAGCCTCAACGGCACGCTGCAGAACCCGCTGGAGCTGCAGGGCGCCAACATCCGCCTGGAGCTGCGCGGGCCCGACATGGGGCTGCTGCAGCCGCTGACCGGGGTGCCGATCCCGAAGACGCCGAACTACCAGATCGCCGGGCAGCTGGACTACGTGGACGGCCGGGTACGCTTCCGCGACTTCAACGGCCGCATGGGCAACAGCGACCTCTCCGGCACGATCACGGTCACGACCGGCGAGGAGAAGCCCTTTGTCGAGGCCGACCTGCGGTCCCGCCGCGTGGACTTCGCCGATCTCGGCGGCTTCATCGGCGAGGAGCCTGGCCGTGCCTCGACGCGCGGCCAGAGCCCGCAGCAGCGGCGCGAGGTGGCGCGGAACGAGTCCCGCGGCCGCGTGCTGCCGGACGACCCGATCAACTTCCCCAAGATCGACGCGGCCAACGTGCGCCTGAACTACCGGGCGGACGACATCGTCGGGCGCAACATCCCCTTCGACAACATGCGCGCGGCGATGGAGGTGAAGGACGGCGCCATCACCCTGCAGCCTCTGGCGGTCGGTGTCGGCACCGGGCAGATCTCCGGCAACATCGCGCTCACCCCGCAGGAAGGGAACCGGCTGCACGCCCGCGCCGACGTGCAGTTCCAGCGCCTGGACGTGTCCCGCCTCATGCAGGCCACCAACACCTTCGAGGGCGCGGGCCGGATCAACGGGCGGGCGCGCATCGACGGCACGGGGCGGTCCTTCGCCGACATCCTCGGCAGCGGCAACGGCGAGGTGACGCTCGGCATGTCCGGCGGCAACCTCTCCGCCCTTCTGGTGGACCTCTCGGGCCTACGGATCGGCAACGCGGTCCTCTCCGCCCTCGGCGTGCCCGGGCGCACCACGGTGCAGTGCTTCGTCGGTAACGTCGTGCTGCAGCGGGGGAACGCGAACCTGCGGACGGTCATCGTCGATACGGAGGACGTGATCGTGAACGCCACGGGGAACGTGAACATCGCGCGGGAGGCGCTGAACGTGCGCCTGCGGAGCGATTCCAAATCCTTCACGATCGGCGCGATCCCCACCTCCATCCTCATCGACGGCAGCTTCCGCAACCCCGATGTCGGGCCGGACATGACGGAGTTGGCGGCGCGCGGCGGGATCATCGGCGGGCTGGCGGCGCTGGTGGCGCCCGTCGCCGGGCTTCTGCCCACCATCCAGTTCGGGACCGGCGAGGACAATCGCTGCGAGTCCCTGGTGCGCGGCGGGCGGCCCGCCGCGCGTTCAGCGCGCTAGGCTGTCTCCCGCCGCGCGCTAGGCCGTTTCGTTGAAGAGCTCCCGCCCGATCAGCATCCGGCGGATCTCGCTGGTGCCGGCGCCAATCTCGTAGAGCTTGGCGTCGCGCAGCAGGCGGCCGGTCGGGTAGTCGTTGATGTAGCCGTTGCCGCCGAGGCACTGGATGGCCTCCAGCGCCATCCAGGTCGCCTTCTCGGCGGAGTAGAGGATGGCGCCCGCCGCGTCCTTGCGCGTGGTCTGACCGCGGTCGCAGGCGCGCGCCACGGCGTAGACGTAGGATTTCGCGGCGTTCATCACCGTGTACATGTCGGCCAGCTTGCCCTGCATGAGCTGGAAGGTGCCGATGGGCTGGCCGAACTGCTGGCGATCGTGGACGTAGGGGATCACCACGTCCATGCAGGCCTGCATGATGCCGGTGGGACCGCCGGCGAGCACCGCGCGCTCGTAGTCCAGGCCGGACATCAGCACGTTCACGCCGCGCCCTTCCGCGCCGAGCACGTTCTCCTCGGGCACCTCGCAGTCCTCGAAGACGAGCTCGCCGGTGTTGGAGCCGCGCATGCCCAGCTTGTCCAGCTTCTGCGCGGTGGAGAAGCCCTTGAAGCCCTTCTCGACGAGGAAGGCCGTCATGCCGCGCGGGCCGGCCGCCGGATCGGTCTTGGCGTAGACCACCAGCACGTCCGCGTCCGGGCCGTTGGTGATCCACATCTTGCTGCCGTTCAGCACGTAGCGGTCGCCCTTGCGCTCCGCCCGCGTGCGCATGGAGACCACGTCCGACCCCGCCCCCGGCTCGCTCATGGCCAGCGCCCCGACATACTCGCCGGAGATGAGCTTCGGCAGGTAGCGCCGCCGCTGCTCCTCGTTCCCGTTGCGGGTGATCTGGTTCACGCAGAGGTTGGAGTGCGCGCCGTAGGAGAGGGCTACGCTCGCGCTCGCGCGGCTCAGCTCCTCCATCGCGACCACGTGCTCCAGGTAGCCCATGGCGGCGCCGCCATACTCCTCCGGCGCTGTGATCCCGAGAAGGCCGAGGTCGCCGAACTTGCGCCAGAGGTCCATCGGGAAGTCGTTGCTGCGGTCGATCTCCGCCGCCCGCGGGGCGATCTCGTCGCCGGCGAAGGCGGCTACCTGCTCGCGCAGCGCTTCGGCCGTCTCGCCAAGGCCGAAGTCAAGGCCGCGGAAGCTGTTGCTCATGGGCATTCCCCCTGTCCGCTCGGCGTGGCGGGTTCAGGGCGACGGTATGGGGGCGGGGGCCGGCCCGCAAGCCGGCCCGGTCAGCCCTGGGCGGCGCGCGCCGCCATCAGCAGGCGCTCCGGCGTAGCGGGCAGGTCCAGCCGGTCCGCCCCGGCCGCGTCCCGCAGCGCGTTCCACACGGCTGTCGCGAGCATCAGCGGCGGCTCGCCCACCGCCTTGGAGCGGAAGATCGTGTCCGCCCGGGCCGGCGCGCCCTCCAGCAGCCGCACGTTGAACACGGGCGGCACGTCGCGGGAACCGGGGATCTTGTAGGTGGAGGGCCCGAGGGTCCGCAGCCGCCCCTCCGCGTCCCACCACAGCTCCTCGCAGGTCAGCCAGCCCAGCCCCTGGACGAAGGCGCCCTCGATCTGCCCGCGATCGACGGAGGGGTTCAGGGAACGGCCGCAATCCTGGACGAGGTCCGCGCGCAGCAGCCGGTGTTCCCCCGTCAGCAGGTCCAGCTGCACCTCCGCGATCGCGGCGCCGTAGGAGAAGTAGAAGAACGGCTCCCCCTTCATCGCCGCTGGGTCCCAGTGGATGCCCGGGGTCTTGTAGAAGCCCGTCTGCGAGAGGGAGACGCGGTTCGCCACGCAGCGATGCGCCAGCTCCCCGAAGCCGATGCGGTGGTTGCCCGCGAAGACCTCGTCCTCCTCGAAGCGTACCTCCTCGGGCACCACGCCCCAGTCGGCGGCGGCCTGCTCGGCCATGCGGGTGCGGATGGTGGTGGCCGCGATCTGCGCGGCCCAGCCGTTCAGGTCCGTGCCCGTGCTGGCGGCGGTGGGGGCGGTGTTCGGAACCTCCGCCGTGGAGGTCGCGGTGATCCGCACCCGCTCCACCGGCACGCCGAAGACGCCGGCCACGACCTGCGCGACCTTGATGAACAGGCCCTGGCCCATCTCCGTCCCGCCGTGGTTCAGGCGGATGGAGCCGTCCTCGTACACGTGGACCAGGGCGCCGGCCTGGTTCATGGACATGATTCCGAAGGAGATGCCGAAGGCCAGCAGGAAGCTGCCGAGGCCGCGGCGCACCACCTCGTTTCGCGCGTTGAAGGCGTCCACCTCCGCGCGGCGGCGGTCCCACTCCGCGCCGTCCCGGCACTCCGCCCAGACCCGCCGGAGGAGATCGCCCTCCAGCGCCTGGCCGTAGGGCGTGACGGCGTCGTTCCCGCCGCCCGCCAGGTTGCGCTCCCGCACCGCCTCCTGCGTGGTGCCGAGGGCGCGGGCGACATGGTGGGTCACGTCTTCCATCAGCAGCACGCCCTGCGGCCCGCCGAAGCCGCGGAAGGCGGTGTTGGAGACGGTGTTGGTCTTGCAGGCCACGCCGGTGATCGTCACGTCAGGCACGTCGATCACGTTCAGCCCGTGGGTGACGCTGCGGAACACCACGCCGCCCGAGAGGTCGACGCTGTGCCCGCCATCGGCGGCCATGGTGGCCTCCAGCGCCAGGATGCGGCCGGTGTCGTCGAATCCGGCGCTCCAGCGGTAAAGGAAGGGGTGGCGCTTGCCCGTGGCCGCGATGTCCTGCTTGCGCCCCAGCCGCAGCTTCACCGGCCGCCCGGTCCGCTGCGCCGCGACCGCCGCGCAGGCCGCCACCCAGGACGCGTTGCTCTCCTTCCCGCCGAAGCCGCCGCCCAGGCGTCGTACCTGCACGGCGACGCGGTTCTGGTCGCAGCCCAGCACGCGGGCGGCCATCACCTGCACCTCCGTGGGGTTCTGGGTCGAGGAATGGATCGTCAGGTCCCCGTCCTCGCCGGGGATGGCGAGGGCGACCTGGCCCTCGAGGTAGAAGTGTTCCTGCCCGCCCGCGCGGAACGTGCCGGAGATGCGGCGCGGGGCGGCGGCAAGGGCGGAGGCCGCGTCGCCGCGCGCCATGACCATGGGCGGGAAGAGGAAGGCGCCGGCGTCCAGCGCCTCCTCCACGGACAGCACGGGGCGCAGCGGCTCGATCACCGGCCGCACGGCGGCGGCGGCGGCGAGGGCGGCGTCGCGCGTCTCGGCGACCACCACGGCCAGGGGCTGGCCCCAGTACTCCACCAGCCCCTCCGCCAGCATGTGCTCCGGCGCGCGCCGGGGCTGGGCGATGTCGTTGCGGCCGGGAATGTCGCCCGGGCCGATCGCCGCCACCACGCCCGGCAGGGCGAGGGCAGGGGAGAGGTCGATCGGCGCCAGCCGCCCGTGCGCGACGGGGGAGAGGACGAGGGCCGCGTGCAGCAGGGCGGGGGGCATCGGCAGGTCGTCGGCGAAGCGCGCCTCGCCGGTCGCGTGCTTCAGGGCGCTGTCCTGGCGCAGGGAGGCGCCCGGACCGGTGTGGCGGGTGGCGTCCATCAGGCCGCCTCCTCGCGCCGGTGCCAGAGCCTTCGCAGCAGGTTCCCCGCCGCGAGGCGCCGGTACTCCGCACTGCCCCGCAGATCCGAGAGCGGAGCGATGGCGCCTTCCAGGGCGGCCGCGGCGGCCTCCACCGTCTCCCGGGTCCAGGGCCGGCCGTCCAGGGCCGCCTCGGCCGGGACGCAGCGGGCGGCGCGCGGGCCGATGCCGCCGAGGGCGATCCGGACGCGGGCCACGCGCGCCCCCTCCAACGCGATCACGGCGGAGAGGCCGACCGTGCTGATGTCCTGGTCCGGCCGCTTGGACAGCTTCTCCGCGGCGAAGAGCGCGCCCTCGGGCGGGCGGGGGATGAACACGTCCCGGATCACCTCGCCGGGCACCAGCGCGTTCGTCCGATAGCCGGTGAGGAAGTCCTCCACCGCCATCTCGCGCCACCCGTCCGGCCCGGCGATTCGAAGCGTGGCGCCGAGGGCGATGAGGGGCGGCAGCGCGTCGCCGATGGGGGATGCCGTGCCGAGATTGCCGCCGAGCGTGCCCATCCCCCGGATCTGGCGCGATCCCAGGCGGCGCAGCAGGCCCGCCAGGGGCAGGAAGGCGCGATCGGCCGAGCAGGCATCCAGCAGCCGGCGGTATGTTTCCGCGGCGCCGATCCGGATCCCCTGCGGCGACACCTCGATTCCCCGCAGCTCCGGCACGTCGGAGAGGAGGATCACCTCCGGCGGTACTTCCCGGCGCTCCGAAACCCGCAGTCCGAGATCGGTGCCCCCGGCCAGCAACCAGGCCTCCGGTCGGGCCGCGCGCAGGGCGACGAGCTCCTCCAGCGTCGCGGGACGGTGGAAGAGCTGGCCCGGCGCCTGCAGAACCGTGGCGGGGGCAGCGGGCGGGGCGGCTGGCGGGGCGGCGTCGTCCCGCAGCGCCTCGAACGCCTCCAGTATCGGGCGGTAGCCCGTGCAGCGGCAGAGATTCCCGGCCAACGCCTCGTGCGGGTCTCCGCCCTCCCGGGCATGGGCCCAGGCCGTCATCACGATGCCCGGGGTGCAAAAGCCGCACTGGGTCGCGTCGGCCTCCGCCAGCGCGCTCTGCACGGGGTGCGGGCCGCCGGCGGCGCCGCGCAGGCCTTCCACGGTGCGGATGCTGCGGCCATGCACCTGCCCGAGCAGCGCAAGGCAGGCGTTGATCGGCACGCGGGCGCCGTCCGCCTCCTCGATCACCACGGTGCAGGCGCCGCAATCGCCCTCGGCGCAACCCTCTTTCGTGCCGGTGAGCCCGGCGGGGCCGCGCAGCCAGTCGAGCAAGGTGAGGGTGGGGGAGGTGCCCGGGGGCAGGGCGCGGGGCGCGCCGTTCAGCGTGAAGGCAATCGGGCCAGCGGTCATGCGCAGGAGGTTAGCAAGACCTGCGCCGCGGCAGAACGGCGATGCGCCGCCTGGCGCCCGCCCCTGGATCAGGCCGTCGGCAGCTTCGCCAGGGCGGCCGTCAGGTCCTCCGGCGCGTAGGGCTTGGCGAGCACCGGCACGCCCGTGAGGCGCTGCGGCAACCCCGCCGCGCCGTAGCCGGAGGCGACGACGAAGGGCACGGACATGGCGGCCAGCCGGTCCGCCACGGGCTCCGATGTCTCGCCGGCAAGGTTCAGGTCCAGCACGGCAACGTCGGGCCGCTCCGAGCCGAGGAGGTTCAGGGCCTCGGCCACCGTGGCCACGGGGCCCAGCACCACGGCGCCGGCATCGGCCAGCGTGTCCTCCACGAGCATGGCGACGAGGGTCTCGTCCTCGACCACCAGAACGCGCCGCCCCGCGAGGCTTGCCATGCAGACTCTCCCACTCGCCGGCGCAGCGCGCGGCCTGTTCCCCGTTGCTCCCGGGGTGGCGCCGGCCCGCCACCCTGTCAAGGGAGGCGGGGGGTCATTACGGCACGTGACACGCAACGGTTGCACCTTGGTCCAAGGATCGGCGCCGACCGTCCCGCCCAGCCTAACCAATGTGAATCGGCGTGCGGGGCGGAAGCGAGAAGCCCGGCCCCGCGCGCGCTGCCCGGCCTCAGTCCGCGTACTGGCCGGCGGCCTGGATGATCGGGCGCCACTTCGCGATATCCGCCTGCCAGTAGCGGCGGTGGGCCTCCGGCGTCGCCTGCTCCGCCGAGACCGGGGTGGTGCCAAGCTCCGCGAAGCGGGTCTTCAGCCGCTCATCCGCGAGCGCGACCTGCAGGGCCTTGGAGAGGCGGGCGGTGATCGCCGCGTCCGTGCCCTTCGGCGCGTAGAGCCCGTGCCAGACGGAGACCTCGAACCCGGGAAGCCCGGCCTCGGCCGCGGTCGGCACGTTCGGCAGGGCGGCGTTGCGGGTGGAGGTGGTGACGGCGAAGGCGCGCACCGAGCCGGCCTGGATGGCCTGGGTCGTGTTGGTGGTCTGGTCGCACATCACGTCCACCGTGCCGCCCATCAGGTCCGTCATGGCGGGTGCCGTGCCGCGGTAGGGGACGGTGGTGAGCTGCGTCTGGATGGCGGACTGGAAGAGCAGGCCGCAGATGTGGGAGGCGGCGCCGACGCCGGCATTGGCGAGGTTCACGCCTTGCCCGCGCTGCTTCAGCACCTGCACCAGCTCCGCCAGGCTGTTCGCCGGGAAGTCCTTCTTCGCGATGATCGTCATCGGCACCTCGGTGATGAGGCCGATGGTCTCGAAGCCGTTCACCGCGTCGTAGGCGAGGCGGCGGTAGAGGGAGGGCGTGGTGCCCATGCCGATGTGGTGGCAGAGGATGGTGTAGCCGTCCGGCCGGGCCTGGGCGACGCGCTGGGCGCCGAGCGTGCCGCCGGCCCCGCCCACATTCTCCACCACGATCGTCTGGCCGAGGTCGCGCCCCATCACCTCGGCGCAGAGGCGGGCGACGACATCCGTCGGGCCGCCGGCCGCGAAGGGGATGATCATGGAGATGGGCTTGTTCGGATAGGCGCCCTGCGCGCCGGCCATGCGGGGCGCCAGGGCAGGGGCGGCCAGGGCGGCGCCGGCAAGGAGGGCGCGGCGGCGCGTCGTCTCGGTCATGAACGTGAACTCCCGTTTATGAGACGGGCGGTCGCAGGATTCAGGCCCGGATGTCAAGCGGATTACGGGAAGCGCAATCGCGCGCCCCGGACCCGCTCCCCGGGCCGGCGGCTCAGGAATCCATCTTCAGGGCGGCGATAAAGGCGCTCTGGGGGATCTCCACCTTGCCGAACTGCCGCATGCGCTTCTTGCCCTCCTTCTGCTTGTCGAGGAGCTTGCGCTTGCGGCTGATGTCGCCGCCGTAGCACTTGGCGGTCACGTCCTTCGAGATCGCCCCGATCGTCTCGCGCGCGATCACCCGCCCGCCGATCGCGGCCTGGATGGGAATCTTGAAGAGCTGGCGGGGGATCAGGTCCTTCAGCTTCTCGCAGATCGAGCGCCCCCGCCGCTCCGCCTGGGAGCGGTGGGCCATGAAGGAGAGGGCGTCCACCGGCTCGTTGTTCACGAGGATACCGATCTTCACGAGGTCGCCCTCCTCGTACCCGTCCATCGCATAGTCGAAGCTGGCATAGCCGCGGGAGATGGACTTGAGCCGGTCGTAGAAGTCGAAGACCACCTCGTTCAGCGGCAGGCGGTACACGGCCATGGCGCGGCTGCCGACATAGGTCAGCTCCACCTGCTGCCCGCGCCGCTCGCTGCACAGGGTGAGGATGTTGCCGAGGTACTCGTCCGGCACGAAGATCGTGGCCTTGATCCAGGGCTCCTGGATCGTATCGATCGAGACCACGTCCGGCATGTCGGCCGGGTTGTGGAGGTCGCGCTCCTCCCCGTTCGTCATCTTCAGCTTGTACACCACGCTCGGCGCCGTCGCGATCAGGTCGAGGTCGAACTCGCGGGACAGGCGCTCCTGGATGATCTCCAGGTGCAGCAGCCCGAGGAAGCCGCAGCGATAGCCGAAGCCGAGCGCCGCGCTGCTCTCCGCCTCGAAGTGGAAGGATGCGTCGTTCAGGCGCAGCTTCGCCAGGCTGTCGCGCAGCTTCTCGAAATCGTCCGCGTCCACGGGGTAGAGGCCGCACCACACCACGGGGATGGAGGGCTTGAAGCCGGCCAGCGCCTCGGTGGCGGGGCTGCGGTCGTCGGTGATGGTGTCGCCGACATTGGTGTCCGCCACGGTCTTGATGGCCGCGGTGATGTAGCCCATCTCGCCCGGCCCGAGGCTCTCCACGACCTGCATCTTCGGTCGGAAGACGCCGACCTGCTCCACCACGTGCGTGGAGCCCTCCGCCATCATGCGGATCTTCTGGCCCTTTCGGAGATGCCCGTCCTTGACGCGGACGAGGATGACCACGCCGAGGTAGGGGTCGTACCAGCTGTCCACCAGCAGCGCCTTCGTCGGCGCGGCAGCATCGCCCTTGGGCGGGGGCAGGCGGGTGACGATCGCCTCGAGCACGCCCTCGATGTTCAGCCCGGTCTTCGCGGAGATCATCACGGCGTCGTCGGCGGGCAGGCCCACCACGTCCTCGATCTGCCCCTTCACCCGGTCCGGCTCGGCGGCCGGCAGGTCCACCTTGTTCAGGATGGGGACGATCTCGTGCCCGGCATCGAGCGCCTGGTACACGTTCGCCAGGGTCTGGGCCTCTACGCCCTGGGAGGCGTCGACCACCAGCAGCGACCCCTCGCAGGCGGCCAGCGACCGGGAGACCTCGTAGGCGAAATCCACGTGGCCCGGCGTGTCCATGAGGTTCAGGACATAGTCCTGCCCGTCCTGGGCGCGGTAGTTCAGGCGCACGGTCTGCGCCTTGATGGTGATCCCCCGCTCCTTCTCGATGTCCATGTTGTCCAGCACCTGCTCCGTCATCTCGCGGGAGGAGAGGGCGCCGGTGTTCTGGATCAGGCGGTCCGCCAGGGTGGACTTGCCGTGGTCGATATGGGCGATGATCGAGAAGTTGCGGATGCGGTCGAGGGGCGTGTCGGTCATCTGGTTCCGGGCCGGGGGGCGGAAAGGGCCGCCCCGGCCACTCCGGGTGCGATTTCAGCCCCTCAGATAAGGCAGGCGGGGCCCCAGGCCAAGCTTGGCGCGCCCGGTCCGCCCGCGATCACGTGCCCTCGTCCGGGATGCCAAGGATATGGCCGCAGGCCTTGCAGTGCACCGCGTCCGGCTCGTGCCGCTGCAGCCCGCATTCCGGGCAGGGATAGCGCACCTTGGAGGGGCGGAAGAGGGACTGGGCCAGGCGCAGGAACAGGGTGACGCCGCAGAACATGATCAGCACGGTCAGCAGCCGCCCGCCGCGCCCGGGCAGGGTGATGTCCCCGAACCCCGTGGTGGTGAGGGCGGTGACGGTGAAGTAGAGCGAGTCCGCGTAGTCCCGGATGTCCGGGTTGGACCGGTGCTGGGTCTCGTAGACCAGCCCCGTCATGATGAAGATGAAGACGGCGAGGTCGGTCGCGGCGATCACCGCGTCCTCGTTCCGGCGAAAGGCCGGGACGTCCCGGCGGAGCCGCACCAGGATGCGGCGGGAGCGGAGAAGCCGGAGCACCCGCAGCGCCCGGAGGAACCCCGCCGCCGCCCCGAGCCCGGGGATGAGGAAGCAGAGCACCGCGACCGCATCGGCGATGGTGACGGGCTGGGCCAGCTCCCGCCAGGGCCGCGGGCTGGCGCGTAGCCGGGCCAGGAACTCCGCCACAAGGACCGTGCCGAAAAGGGTGTCCGCCACCTCCAGCGCCGTGCTGCGCGGGATGAAGGAGGTGGAAACGATGAAGACCAGGGTCACCGCGTCCAGCACCAGCAGCCCGTAGCGGAAGCGCACCGCCCGGTCCGTGTCCCGGTAGTAGAGCTCCCGAAAGAGGCGGCGGTCGGCGGTGAGGGCGGAGGTACCGGCGCCTTCGGCAGGGATCTTCATCGGCCTTCATCGCCCTGGGCGGCGCGGCGCCAGGATACGGGAGAGTCGGGTGAAGGCTGCCGCATCCGCCTTGATAGGGTCGAGGTGGCTTCGGGGCCAAGAGACGTGAGAGGGCTTGCAGAGGGAATATTCCAGATATATCTAAACACAGCGATCCGATATATCTAAGTCGTCTGCAAGGACTTCCGCCATGAACCTGTTCCACCATCGCTGCGGCCACTCGGCCGGGCGCCGCTACCACCGCGACACCCCCCATTCTCTGGAGGATCGCCGTCACGGCCGTGGCGGGCGCAGCGGGCGTTTCTTCGAGACCGGCGATCTGCGCCTTGTCATCCTGCGCCTGATCGCGGAGCGGCCGCGGCACGGCTACGAGATCATCAAGGACATCGAGGAGCGCCTGGCCGGGGCCTATTCCCCGAGCCCCGGCGTGGTCTACCCGACGCTCACGCTGCTGGAGGAGTTGGGCCAGATCGCGGTGCGGTCCACCGAGGGCGGCCGAAAGCTCTACGCGGTCACGCCCGAGGGCGAGGCGGCCCTGGCCGGCAGCCGGGCGGAGGCGGAAGCCCTCTTTGCCCGCATGGACGCCCTGGCTGGGGACGGGCCGGACGGCTCCGTCCTGCAGCTCAAGCGGGCCGTGCACAACCTGCGCAACGCGCTGCGGATGCGCCTTTCGCGCGGCCCCCTGACGCAGGAGCAGCTGCACGGGATGGTGGCGATGATCGACGAGGTGGCCTTGAAGGTGGAGCGGACCTGATGAGCGCAACCGCAGGAAAGCTGGGCCACCGCGTCCGCCACGAGTTGCGGCGGCGCCTGCTGACGGTGCGGCGGGTGGAGCGCATCACCCCGCGCATGATCCGCGTGACGCTCGGCGGCGAGGACCTCGCGGGCTTCGCCAGCCCCGGCTTCGACGACCACGTGAAGCTGTTCTTCCCCGCCCCGGGCGAGGCGGAGCCCTCCATGCCGGATTTCGGGCCGAACGGCCCGGTGCTGCCGGAGGGCAGGCCGCGTCCGATCGCCCGGGACTACACGCCACGGCGCCATGACCAAGCGGCGGGCGAGCTCTCCATCGACTTCGCCCTGCACGAATCCGGCCCGGCCACGGAGTGGGCGGCCGCCGCTGCGCCGGGCGACAGGCTGGGCGTGGGTGGCCCGAAGGGCTCCTTCATCCTGCCGGACGATCTGGACTGGTACCTGCTGGCCGGGGACGAGACGGCGATCCCCGCCATTTCCCGCCGGATCGAGGAACTGCCGGCGACCGCACGGGTGATCGCCTTGATCGAGGTGGCGGACGGGGCGGAGCGCCAGCCCCTGCCGGAGCGCGCGGGGCTGGACGTGACCTGGCTCAGCCGCGAGGGCGCGCCCGCCGGCGATCCTGGGCGGCTGACGGCGGCCCTGGAGGCCGTCACGCTTCCGCCCGGCAGCGGCTACGCCTGGGTCGCCGCCGAGATCGGGGTGGCCCGCGGGCTGCGCCGCGTACTGACAGAGCGCCACGGGCTTCCGAAAGAGCGGTTAAAGGCCGCCGGCTACTGGCGCCTGGGGGCTGCCGGGGCGCACGAGACGGTGGAGGACTGAGGCCCTACCGCCCGAGCGCGTGGAACTCCCGGTTCGGCCGCAGGTCCGTGGCGTTGGCCAGGCGGTTGGACATGGAGAAAAAGGCGGCAATGGCCCCAATGTCCCAGGCCTCGTCCTCGGTGAAGCCGGCCTCCGCCAGCGCGGCGTGGTCGGCGTCGCCCACCAGGTGGGACTGCGTGCCGACCTTCAGCGCGTAGTCCAGCATTGCGCGATGGCGCGGCGGGAGCCCGGCCTTGCGGTAGTTGGTGGCGACGAGGTCCGCGATCAGCGGGTCCTTCGCCCGCACGCGCAGGATCGCCCCGTGCGCCACCACGCAGTACTGGCAGGAATGGGCGGCGGAGACGGCGACGACGATCATCTCGCGCTCGGCGATCGTCAGCCCCTCGCGCTTCTCCATCAGCGCGTCGTGGTAGGCGACGAAGGCGCGGAACTCTGCCGGGCGGCGTGCGAGCAGCAGGAAGACGTTGGGCACGAAGCCCGCCTTCTCCTGCACCGCCAGGATCTTCTCCCGGATGTCGTCCGGCAGCTCCGCCAGCTCGGGCACGGGGTAGCGGAAGGGGCGGGCGGCATCGTTCGGCATCGGCGTTTCCGTTTCCTGGGCGCCTCGCACGGCGCCCAGGAAGCGTATCACGCCGGGATCAACCCCGCAGCGCGGCGCCTGTGGCCTTGGTCACGGCCGCGACGACCTTGGCGATCACCGCCTCGATCTCCGCATCCGTCATCGTCCGCTCGCGCGGCTGCAGCACCACCTCCAGCGCCAGCGAGACCTTGCCCTCGGGCAGCCGGTCCCCGGCGTAGCGGTCGAAGAGCGAGACATCGGCCACAAGCGCCTTCTCCGCGTTGCGGGCCGCGCGCAGAAGGGCGTCCGCCCCCACCGCCTCGTCCACGAGGAAGGCCAGGTCGCGCCGCACGGGCTGGAAGGCGGCCAAGTCCGGCGCAGCCTTCTTCCGCCGCTTCGGCTCGGGGATGGAATCCAGCAGCACCTCGAAGGCGACCGCCGGCCCGTCGATGCCGAGGGTGGAGAGAACGCGCGGGTGCAGCTCCCCGAAGCGCGCGAGCGGCAGCTTCGGGCCGCTCCGCAGCACGCCGGAGCGGCCGGGGTGGTAGTAGCCCGGCGCGTCCGTGGTGACCGTCAGCGCGGCCGGAGACAGGCCGAGCGCCAGGAGCACCGCCAGAGCATCGCCCTTGGCGTCCAGCGCGTCGAAGTGGCGCGGCTTGGCCTCCCAGTGGCGCGGCGTGCCGCCCAGCCGCACCCCGGCCGCGGTGGCGAGCTGCCCTTCCGGCGTGGGCGCGGCGTAGGAGGCACCGATCTCAAAGAGCGAGACGTCCGCGTAGCCGCGCGCCGCGTTGCGCCCGGCGGCCTGCAGCAGGGTGGCGACCGGCGTCGGCCGCATCTGGTCCAGGTCCGCCGCGATCGGGTTCTCCACCCGCAGCATCTCCGGCGTCTCGCCGAACAGGGCGGCGGCGCCGCGCGCGGTGAAGCCGAAGGTCACCGCCTCGGCGAGGCCGCGGGCGGCCAGCACGCGGCGGGCCAGCCCCGCCCGGCTCTGGCGCGGGGTGAGGGAGGGGAGGGGCAGGCGGCCCTCGGCGGGCAAGGACACGGCGGGGATGGCGTCCAGCCCCTCCAGCCGCAGCACCTCCTCCAGCAGGTCGCACTCGGCCTCAACCGCCTCCGCGCCCTCGGCGGCGGCGCGGGCGCGGGCGGGGTCGATCCCCGGCTCCTGCGTCAGCTCCGTGCCGCCCGCGCGGTAGGCGGAGCGGGAGGAGGCGATGTCGTTTCGCCAGGAGGGGACGGCGACCGTCACCTCGGCGGCGTCCCTTGCGACGACCGAGAACCCCAGCCGCTCCAGCGAGTTCACCGCCGCCTCGGCCGGGATGCCGGAACCGCCCAGGCCCGCGATGCGGTCGTAGCGCAGCGTCGCCTCGCGCTGCCAAGCGGGCTCCGCGCCCGCCTCCGAGACTGTGCTCGCCTCGCCGCCGCAGAGGTCGATGATCATCCGCGTGGCGGCGTCCAGCATGGCGCCTTGCGCCGCCGGGTCCAGCCCGCGCTCGTTCCGCGCGCGCGCGTCGCTGTGCACGCCGTGCCGGCGGCCGGTGAGGGCGATCCGCACGGGGTCGAACAGCGCGCACTCCACGAAGACCTCGCGCGTGGTCTCGTCGCAGCCCGTGGACTCACCGCCGACGATGGCGGCGAGGCTCTCCACCCCGGCCTCGTCGGTGATGACGATGTCCTCCGGCGTCGGGCGGTAGGTCTTGCCGTTCAGCGCCAGGTACTCGTCGCCCTCGCGGCCCAGGCGCATGGTCAGGGTGGTGCCGCGCACCTTGGCCATGTCGAAGACGTGCAGCGGGCGGCCGAGGTCGAAGGTGAAGTAGTTCGTCACGTCCACCAGCGCGTTGATCGGCCGCAGCCCGATCGCCGTCAGCCGGTCTTGCAGCCATTTCGGCGAGGGGCCGTTCGTGACGCCCCGCACGGCCCGGCCGAGCACCTGGATGCAGGCGCGGGGGTCGTCGATGGTCCAGTGCAGCGGCGTGTCGTAGGCGGGCTCCACCGCCTCGAATTCCAACGCCTTCAGCTGGCCCAGGCCTGCCGCGGCGAGGTCGCGCGCCACGCCGCGCACGGCCAGCGCGTCGCCGCGGTTCGGGGTGACGCTGATCTCGATCACCGGATCGCCCAGCCCCGCCCATTCCGCGTAGGAGGCGCCCACGGGCGCGTCCGCCGGCAGTTCCACGATGCCGTCATGGTCCTCGCCCAGGCCCATCTCCCGCGTCGAGAGCATCATGGCCTCGCTCTTCACGCCACGGATCTCGCCCTGCTTCAGCGTGATGCCCGTGCCCGGCACGAAGGCGCCCGGCAGCGCCGCCACGCCCTTCATCCCAGCGCGCGCGTTCGGCGCGCCGCAGACGACGGAGCGGAGGGTGCCGTCGCCGACATCCACCTTCAGCGCGCGCAGGCGATCGGCGTTCGGGTGCTGCTCGGCTTCCACCACATGGGCGATGCGGAAGGGGGCGAGGGCGGCGGCGCGGTCCTCCACGCCCTCCACCTCGAGCCCGATGGTGTTGAGGGTGGCGAGGATCTGCTCGAGCGTCGCCTCGGTCTCGAGATGGTCGCGCAGCCAGGAGAGGGTGAACTTCATCGTCTCTTACGCCGCGTCGTGCAGGGTGAAGGGGGAGAGCGGGCTTGTGGCGTAGTGCCGCAGCCAGCGCAGGTCGGCCTCGTAGAAGGGCCGCAGGTCGGGGATGCCGTGCTTCAGCATGGTGATGCGCTCGATCCCCATGCCGAAGGCGAAGCCCTGCCACACGCGCGGGTCCAGCCCGACATTGGCCAGCACCTTCGGGTGGACCATGCCGCTGCCCAGGATCTCCAGCCAGTCGCCCCCGCTGCCGAGCTCGCCCGTCTTCCGGCTCCAGCCGATATCCACTTCCATGGAGGGCTCGGTGAAGGGGAAGTAGCTGCTGCGGAAGCGCACGGGCAGGTCGGCGATGCCGAAGAAGGCGCGCAGGAAGTCGATCAGCGTGCCCTTCAGGTGCCCCATATGGATGTCGCGGCCGATCACCAGCCCCTCCACCTGATGGAACATGGGGGAATGGGTGGCGTCGTGGTCCGCGCGCCAGGTGCGGCCGGGCACGATCACGCGGATCGGGGGCTCCTGGGCCAGCATGGTGCGGATCTGCACGGGGCTGGTGTGGGTGCGCAGCACCGGGCGGCGGCCACCGGGTTCTGGGGGCGTTAGGTAGAAGGTGTCGTGGTCCTGCCGGGCCGGGTGGTGCTCGGGGATGTTGAGGGCGGAGAAGTTGTGCCAGTCGCCCTCGATGTCCGGGCCTTCCGCCACCGCAAAGCCCATGGCGCCGAAGAGGGCGATCAGCTCCTCCATGGTGCGGGAGATCGGGTGGATGGAGCCAGCCTCCGGCCCCGTGGGCGCGAAGGGGTGCGGGGGGAGGGAGACGTCCATCCGCTCCGCCGCCAGCCGCGCGTCGAGCGCGAAGGCCTCCAGTGTCACGCGCCGCTGCTCCAGCGCCCGCTCGATCCCGGCCTTGAGGACGTTCACCTCGGCGCCGCGCGCTTTGCGCTCCTCCGGCGGCAGGGCGCCCAGGCCCTTGAGCAGGCCGGTGACCTCGCCGCTCTTGCCCAGGGCGGAGACGCGCACGGCGTCCAGCGCGCGGGGGTCCGCCGCCTCCGCGATCGCCGCCTCGATGGAGGCGCGCAGCATGTCGAGATCGTCAGCCATTCCCGGCCCTGTCCTCTGTCGGGGTCCAGATAGACCAAGGGCCGCTTCACCGGGAGTGGTCCCGGCGGAAGCGGCCCTTGGCGTATTCAGTCCGGCTGCCCTGGGGCATCCGGGAGGTGACCTCGCCTAGCGGCGAGGCACCGTGCTCAGGCGGCGGGGGCCTGGGCGGGGAGGGACGCCTTGGCCTTCTCGACGAGGCCCGCGAAGGACGTGGCGTCGTCATAGGCGATGGCGGCCAGGACCTTGCGGTCCAGCTCGATCCCGGCGGCCTTCAGGCCGGCGATGAAGCGGGAGTAGACGATCCCGTTCTCGCGGCAGGCGGCGTTGATGCGCTGGATCCACAGGCCGCGGAAATCGCGCTTCTTGTTGCGGCGGTCGCGGTAGGCGTACTGCAGCGCCTTCTCGACCCGCTCGAGAGCGGGGCGGTAGGCGGTGGAGGAACGGCCCACATAGCCCTTGGCGAGCTTGAGGACCTTCTTGTGACGGGCGTGGGCGGTTACGCCGCGCTTAACACGAGCCATTCTTCTCTCTCCTCTCGCTTACAGGCCGTAGGGCAGCCACTGCATGACGGTCTTCGCGTCCTGGTCGCGCAGCACCTGGTTGCCGCGGTTCTGGCGCTTCACCTTCTGCGAGCGGGCGGAGAGGTTGTGGCGCTTCTTGCCCGGGCCGGCGAGAACCTTGCCGGTGGCCGTGATCTTGAAGCGCTTCTTGGCCGAAGACGTCGTCTTCATCTTGGGCATTTGGTCCTCCTCATGGTCGGGGGATGGACGGCCCCACCTTGCGCCGCTTCCTTGCGGAAGCGGGCCGCACCATGCGGCGGGGGCCGGGACCACGGCCGGGCAGCCCAGAGAAGCCCGGGGCGCGTGGGAGGGCGGGGTATAAGGTCTGGACCCCTGAAAGGCAACGCCCTTTCAGGACGGTTCAGGGAGGGCCAAACTACCCCCGCGATGATCGCCCTCCTCTCCGACATCCACGCCAACCGCGAGGCCCTCTCCGCCTGCCTCGAGCACGCGGACCGCGCCGGCGCGACCCGGTACATCTTCCTCGGCGACTATGTCGGCTACGGCGCCGACCCTGCCTGGTGCCTTCGCACGGTCATGGACCGCATCGCCCACGGTGCCGTCGCCATCCTCGGCAACCACGACCAGGCGGTCTTCGCCGGCGCACGGGGCATGACCGGGCGCGCGGCCGCCGCCATCGCCTGGACACGCGACCAGCTCTCCCCGGACGCTGCCACTTTCCTGAAGACCCTTCCGATGGAGCACGCGGAGGGCGATACCCTCTACGTCCACGCCGACGCTTCTGCCCCCGAGGAGTGGCGCTACGTCACCAACGCCGAAGAGGCCCGCCGCAGCTTTGAGGGCACCCCCGCCCGGGTCACCATCTGCGGCCACGTCCATGTCCCCCGCCTCTTCGGCCTGACGGCGGCGGACAAGTGCACGGCCTTCACGCCCACGCACGACTCCCCCATCCCGCTCTCCCGCGCCCGCCGCTGGCTCGCCGTGATGGGCTCCGTCGGCCAGCCCAGGGACGGCGATCCGGCCGCCTGCTACGCTTTGCTGGACGAGGACACCGCCGAGGTCCGCTGGATGCGCGTGCCCTACGACGTGGAGACGGCCGCCGCGAAGATCCGCCGCGCCGGCCTGCCGGAATCCCTCGCCACCCGGCTCTCCACCGGCAGCTGAGTATGGCCCCCCGCCGCCCGCGCCAGGGCGAGACGATCGCTGGCTTCACCCTTGGCACCCCGATGCGCGCGAGCGGCATGGCCTCCGTCTTCGAGGCCACCCACCCCGACCATCTCTTCCCACTGGTCATCAAGTTCCCCCACCTGGAGGGAACGGACGCCGCCCACATCGTCTCCTTCGAGATGGAGCAGATGATCCTGCCCCGCCTCACCGGCCCGCACGTCCCGCGCTTCGTCGGCGCGGCCGGGTTTGAGGCGCCGCAGCCCTACCTGGCGATGGAGCGCATCACCGGCCCCAACCTTGAATCCTGCCTCCGCCACCTGCCGCTCGCGGTGGAGGAGGTGGCGGCCGTCGGCGCCAAGGTGGCCCTGGCCCTCGCCGCCCTGCACCGCCAGCGCGTCTCCCACCTCGACGTGAAGCCCGCCAACGTCATCTTCCGCGAGACGCCCGACGGGCTGCGCGGCGACGCCGTGCTGATCGACTACGGCCTGGCCCATCACGGCCGCCTGCCGGACCTGATCGCGGAGGAGTTCCGCCTTCCCTACGGCTCCGCCCCCTACATGTCGCCCGGCCAGGCCATGGGGCGGCGGGACGACCCGCGCAGCGACCTCTTCTCCCTCGGCGTGGTCCTCTACCAGCTCGCCACCGGCCAGCTCCCCTTCGGCGAGCCGCTGCACCTCTCGGCCGTGCGCCGCCGCCTGTGGCGGGACCCGCACCCGCCCCGCCGGCTGCGGAAGGACATCCCGCCCTGGCTGCAGGAACTCATCCTGCGTTGCCTGGAGGTGGAGCCGGCCCGCCGCCACCCCAGCGCCGCCCAGCTCGCCTTCGAACTGCGGAACCCCGAGGCCGTGCGCCTGACCCCCCGCGCCACGAAGCCGCGGCGCGACGGCTGGCTGACGGTGCTGGAGCGCCGGGTGAACCAGGACCGCACCCCCGGGGCGCGGCGCGCGCCCGCGCCCACCGCCCACTCCGCCCCGATCATCGCGGTGGCCCTGGACCTGCGGGAGGGCAGCCCGGCCCTGTCGGAGGCGATCCGCGCCAGCCTCCGCAACCTTCTCCTCTCCCTGCCCGGAGCCCGCGTGACGCTTCTCAACGTGCTGCTGGACGGCTTCATCAACGGCGACACCCCGCACGACGACAGGGGCCGCTCCGCCCGCGTGCAGCGACTGGCGGAGCTGCACCACTGGGCAGCGCCGCTGGGGCTCGAGGAGGGCCGCATCACCTTCCACGTGCTGGAGGGTTCCTCCGCCGCCGAGGCCCTGCTGGAGTACGCGGAGGCGAACGGGGTGGACCACGTGGTGATGGGTGCGCGGGCGAACTCCGTGCTGCGGAGCGTTCTCGGCTCCGTCTCCGGGGAGGTCGCGGCGCGCGCCCCGTGCAGCGTCACCGTCGTCCGCACCCGGGAAGGCGTGGCATGACCCAGGAGCAGGAGACAGGGCTCTCCCGCTGGGACCGGCGCTACCTCGGCCTCGCCGCCCACATCCGGGGATGGTCCAAGGATCCGCGCGGCCGGGTGGGCGCGGTGATCGTCGCGCCGGAGCTGAACCGGATCGTCGCGACCGGCTTCAACGGCTTCCCCAACCGCATCGAGGACGATGTCGACCGCCTCTCCGACAAGCCCACGAAGCTCGACATGATGGTGCATGCCGAGCAATCCGCGCTTCTCTTCGCCGGGCGGGAGGCACGGGGCTGCACGCTCTACGTTGTGGGCAAGCCCGTCTGCAACCACTGCGCCGTGCTCTCCATCCAGTCCGGCATCCGGCGGGTGGTCGCCGCCGCGCCGCGCAACGGCACGAAGTCCGAATGGGACCGGCGGGGCCACATCTCCGCCCGCCTTTTCGTCGAGGCCGGGCTGCGCTTCGACGCGGTGCCGGCCGAGGTTCTCGGGGCGCTCATGCCCGGGGAGGCGGGCGCGGCCACGACTCTGGATCCTACCCCCACCCCGACCGGCTAGGGCTGGCCCTCTGCTGCCCCGGCCGCTCTCCCGCGGCAGCCAAGGGGGATCAGCGACCCAGCGCCTCGACCACCGACCCTACCAGCGCCTCCGGCGGCCGGTCGGGCACGATGACGATGGGGTGCTCGTCCTCGGTCGGCGGCTCCAGCGCGGCGAACTGGCTCTCCAGCAGGGTCGCCGGCATGAAGTGGCCCGCCCGCGCGGCGATCCGGGGCGAGAGGAGGTCGGTCGCGCCCCTAAGGTAGACGAGCCGCACCCCGGCCCGCCCGCCGATCAGCACGTCGCGGTAGCGGCGCTTCAGGGCGGAGCAGGTGACGACGCCGCAGCGCCCCTCCGCCAGCCAGCCATCGATCTGGGCGGCGATGTCGCGGAGCCAGGGCCAGCGGTCCTCGTCCGTCAGCGGCGTGCCGCTCGCCATTTTCGCCACGTTGGCGGCGGGATGAAGGTCATCGCCCTCCAGGTAGGCCCAGCCCAGCCGCTCCGCGAGGAGACGGGCGATCGTGGTCTTCCCCGCCCCGGACACGCCCATGACGAGCACCACCCGAGCCGACCCGTCCCCCACGGTCCCTTTCCCTTGGGTCCCGTTGCCTTGGGTCCCGTTCCCCATGGCGTCCTCTCCCCCGCTGCCGAACCGGCGCTTGCCCTGCATTGACCCCGTCCCTCCGGCATATCGGCCCCGCGGGCAAGGGGCGCCGCTTCCGGCGCGCCCCGGCGGCGCCTATATCGGCGGCGCGATGATCATCCCCTTCCGCAAGATGCACGGCCTCGGCAACGACTTCGTCGTGCTGGACGCGCGGGCCGCGCCGCTGCCCATCACCCCGGCCCGCGCCGCCGCCGTCGCGGACCGCCGCACGGGGATCGGCTGCGACCAGTTCATCGTCATGGAACCGGGCGGGGAGGGGGCGGAGGTGTTCATGCGCATCCGCAACCCCGACGGCTCCGAGGCCGGGGCCTGCGGCAACGCCACCCGCTGCGTGGCGGAGCTGGTGATGACGGAATCGGGGCGCGACGCGCTCTCGGTCCGCACGATCTCCGGCGAGCTGCCCTCCGAGCGGCTGGCCGACGGCACCATCCGCGTGGACATGGGCCCGGCGCGGACCGGCTGGGACGAGGTGCCGCTGGCGCGAGCGATGGACACGCTGCACCTGCCGCTGTCGGCCGACGGCGTCTCCGACCCCGCCGGCTGCTCCATGGGCAACCCGCACGCCACCTTCTTCGTGCCGGACCTCGCCGCCCTCGACATCCCGCGCATCGGCCCGGCCCTGGAGCACGACCCGCTCTTCCCGGAGCGCGCCAATATCGGTTTCGTCCAGGTCCTGGCGCCGGACCACCTGAAGCTCGTGGTGTGGGAGCGCGGGGCGGGGCTGACGCTGGCCTGCGGCACCGGCGCCTGCGCCGCGCTGGTGAACGCGGCGCGCCGCGGCCTCTCCGCCCGCGCCGCCACCGTGTCCCTGCCCGGCGGCGACCTGCGGATCGAGTGGCGGAAGGACGGCTACGTGCTGATGTCCGGCCCCACCGCCACCGCGTTCACGGGCATGATCGACCTCGACGCCTACCCGTCATGACCGGCCCTCGCGCCCCGGCGGCGTGAGAGGCCCCAACGCGAAGGAGCGCGCATGGCCCTGAAGGACCTGTGGGGGCGGCTGACCGGCCGCCTGACCACCCCGGAGCCCGTCTCCCCGCCGCCGGCGACGGAGCCCGACGCGCCGGCGATCCCGCCCAGCCCCTCGGAGCCGCCCGCTCCGGTGCGGGAGCCCGATCCGGAGCCGCAGGTCCCGGAGCCGGATCCCACCACCGGCGACCCGCCCGCCTCGCCCCCACCGATCCAGGCGCGGCAGCCCGACCACCTGCTGCCCTCCGTCTCGGGCGTGCCGGGCTTCGTGCCGCCGCAGCCCCCGCCGCTGCCGACAGGGGAGGCGGGCTTCCCGCCGCCGCCGCGGCCCATGATGCCCGGCATTCCGGAGGAACCCGATTCCGGCGAGCCGGAGGCGGTGGAGGCGGCGCCGAAGGTCGTGCACCTGCACGCCCCGCCGCCCGCCTCCTCCGTTCTGCCCCCCTCCGTGCTGCGAGAGGAGCCGGCCCCGGCGCCGGCGGCGCCCGCGCCGCCCGCCCCCGGACCGGAGCCCGAGGCGCCCGGCCCCACGGGCGGCTTCTTCTCCCGCCTGAAGGCGGGCCTCTCCCGCTCCACCGCGCGGCTGACGGAGAACCTCACCGGCCTTTTCCGCAAGCGCCGCCTGGACGACGCGGCGCTGGAGGAGTTGGAGGAGACGCTGATCACCGCCGACCTCGGCCTGCCCGCCGCCCAGCGCATCGTCGCCGGCTTCCGCCGCACCCGCTTCGGCAAGGAGGTGGGGGAGGACGAGGTGAAGGCGGCGCTGGCCGAGGAGATCGCGGAGATCCTGGCCCCCGTGGCCCGGCCGCTGGCGCCGGACTGGGGGAGGAAGCCCTACGTCGTGCTCGTGGTCGGCGTGAACGGCACGGGCAAGACCACCACCATCGCCAAGCTGGCCCAGAACTACCGGGCGGAGGGGCGGCGCGTGATGATGGCCGCCGGCGACACCTTCCGCGCGGCCGCCGTCGAGCAGCTGCAGATCTGGGGGGAGCGCACGGGCAGCACCGTGGTGGCCCCCGCGAAGGAGGGTGCCGACGCCGCCGGCCTGGCGCACGAGGCGCTGCAGCGCGCGAAGGCCGAGGGCGCCGACATCCTGCTGATCGACACTGCCGGCCGCCTGCACAACAAGGCCGGGCTGATGGAGGAGCTGCGCAAGGTCGTGCGCGTCCTCCGCAAGCTGGACGGGGAAGTGCCGCACGCGGTGCTGCTGGTGCTGGACGCCACCACCGGCCAGAATGCCGTGCAGCAGTGCAAGGTGTTCCGCGAGATGGTGGACGTGACCGGCCTGATCGTGACGAAGCTCGATGGCTCCGCCAAGGGCGGCGTCGTCGTGGCCCTGGCGGAGGAGTTCGGCCTGCCCGTCCACGCCGTGGGCGTGGGCGAGACGGCCGCCGACCTCCGGCCCTTCGAGGCGCGGGACTACGCGCGCTCCCTGGTAGGGCTCTCCTAGTGGTCGAGGTCCGCTGGGAGCGGATGACCGCCGCCGAGATCGGCGAGTGGGCCGCGCGCGACGCCACCGTTGTCCTGCCCGTCGCCGCGCTGGAGCAGCACGGGCCGCACCTGCCGGTCTGGACGGACAGCCTCATCGGCCATGCCACCGCCGTGCGCGCCGCGGAGCTGGTGGCCGGGGACGCGCCCGCGATCGTGCTGCCCCCGATGTGGCAGGGCATCAGCGAGCACCACCTGCCCTTCGGCGGCACGATCAGCCTGGACTTCCGGGCGATGCAGGCGGTGATCGCCTGCGTGGTGCGGTCCATCCAGGCCTGCGGGTTCCGCAAGCTGCTCCTCTCCAACTCCCATGGCGGGAACGTGGAGCCGCTGATGGTGATCGCGCGGGAGCTGGGCGCGGAGACGGGGATCCCCGTGGTGACGGTGACGATCCACAACGCCGCCGCGGCGGCGATCGCCGGAATCCTGGAGACCCAGTCCGGCACGCTGCACGCCTGCGAGGCGGAGACGAGCCTCTACCTCGCGCTGGACCCGGAGGGCGTGCGGAAGGACCGCATCGCCGGCGCCGTGTCCGAGAACGCCCGCTCGGTCGGCGGCAGCGCCTTCCAGCGCTTCTGGTCGTTCGAGGAGCGCGCGCCCGTCACCGGGGTGCGCGGCGACCCGCGGGCCGCCAGGGCAGAGAAGGGGGAGCGCATCCTGGCCGCGATGGCGGAGGCGCTGGCGAGCGGGCTGCGCGACCCGTCCCTTTGGATCGCCCCGGACGATGTGTGGACGCCCGGGCGGGCCGCGCGCGCCCGTCAGTAGGAGAAGGGAATGTTCAGCCGCGCGCCCGCCGCCGGGTCGCGGAACAGCCGGTCCTGACGTTCCGTGTAGTTGTTCGCGCCCGATTGGGTGCGGGCGTCCGGCAGGGCGCGCGGCTCGATCAGGTCCGGGCGGATCGTCGCCGTCTCCGGCGGGGGCGCGATGCGCGGCGCCTCGATGGAGCGGTTCGGCATCGGCGCGATGTCGGCCTGCGGGGCCGGGGTGGGGGCAGGGGCCGGGATGTTCAGCACCTCCTCCTGCGGTGGCGGCGCCGGGCGGCGGCGCGCCGGTCGGCGCCGGGGCGGGCGGCGCCGGGCCGGGGCCGGGGCCGCCTCCGGGGCGGCATCCTGCACCAGCTGCACGGCGGCACCTGGCGGCCCGCTGCCGCCCGGCGCGGCGCCCATGAGGAGCGCGGTCAGGGCAAGGGTTGCAATCATCCGGCACCTCCGGCCAGGACGGGCCCGGGCAGGGGGCGGGTGCCCCGCAGGTCCTCGGGCGGGTTGAGAACGGCGGGACCGGGATGGCCGGCCCCCTCGCGCCAGGCCTTCAGGGCCCAGCGCACGGTGGGGAAGGCGAGCTCGTCCCAGGGGATCGCCTCCCAGGCGAAGGCGCGCACCTCCAGGCTCTCAGGCCCGGCCTCGAAGCCGGGCTCCTCCAGCCGGGCGCGGAACATGACCTGCACCTGGCCGATGCGGGAAACGGAGTAGACGGCCAGGACCCCTTCGGTCCGGATCCGGGCGCGGGCCTCCTCCCACGCCTCGCGGCGGGCGCCCTCCTCCACGGTCTCGCCCATCTCCATGTAGCCGGCGGGCAGGGTCCAGAAACCCCGGCGAGGCTCGATGGCGCGGCGGCAGAGCAGCACGCCCTCGCCGCCCGCGCCGTCCGGCACCGCAACGATCGAGCCGACCACGATCTTCGGGTTCTCATAGGCCACGAAGCCGCAATCCCGGCAGACCAGCCGGTCGCGGTCCTCATCCGCCTGCCGTACCCTCTCGAAATGCCCGGCCATAGGCGGAAGAATGGCGTTCCCCCCGTCCGGTCACAACCCCTTACCGAGGGGGCGCCTAGACCCGCAGGTCGAGCAGGGAGCCGCGGGGCAGGGGTGTAGCGGGGGCGGCCGGCACCGCCTCCAGCGCGCGCTGGGGCGGCGCGGCAGAGCGTTCCGCCCCGCCCGCCGCGGCGCGGACCGGGCGGACCTCCCCGATGCCGGCGGCGCGGGAGACGTCCTGCGTGAAGGCGGCCAGGGAGTTGCTGCTGATCATGCGGAGGATCGTGCCGGAGAGGCGTGAATCCCTGGTTAACCGGGAGGGGCGAATGGCGTGCATGCCACAGCCTCACCGGCCCGGCCGTTAACACTCCAGCAACCGGTGGCTGTATTTCAGCCGATCCGGGGCGAGGGCAGGCCCTGCGCCTCCAGGAAGGAGAGCCGCGCCAGCAGGTCGTCGTCCCGGCAGAGCATCATCCCGCGCAGGCTCGCCCCCTCCGGCGCTTCCATCTCCAGTTCCAGCGCCGCCGTTCCCGCCGCCACCGTCACCGGCAGCGCGGTGGCGAAGTCGCCGGCGGGCAGGTCGGGGATCCTGGCGCCGCCGGCCGGGGCGGAATCGGCGAAGAGCGCGACGGCCAGCGCCCCGCCCCCCTCCGCCCGGAGCTCCAGGTGCAGGCGCAGCAGCCCCTCCGTCCCCGGCGGCAGGGGAAGGCGCAGCCGGGCCGGGCCGCCGGCCAGGGGCGTGCCCCACTCCGCCGGGGGGCGCCAGCCCACCCCGTCCCGCACCAGCTCGGCCAGGGCGATCGCAGGGTCCGGCGCCGCCGCATCCGCGCGCCCCAGCGGCAGGTGCAGCCCGAGCGGGAGGGAGAGGCGTTCCGCCAGCGGCGTCACCGGCGCCGTGCCGAAGGCGTCCAGCGCGGCCACCACCTGCGCCAGCACCGTGTCCCATCGGCGCCGGGGCGGCAGGGCGGCCACCGCCGCCTCCGCCGCTTCCAGCGCACCGGGCTCGAAGAGCAGCCGCTCCACCGCCGCCGCCATGGCCGTCTCGCTCTGCGGATCGACGAGGACGGCCGCGCCCTCCCCGGATTCCAGCAGGGCGGAATGGGCGGGCACCACCGGCACCTTGCCCCAGGCCAGGCTCTCCGTAACGGGAAGCCCCCACCCCTCGTAGTGCGAGTTGTAGAGGGTGAAGAGGCAGTCCCGGTACAGCGCCGCCAGCCCGCCGTCCGAGACGTCGTGCAGCAGCACCACGTGGCGGGAGAGCTCCGCGCTGCCCTCCAGCAGGTTCATCGCCGCCTCCGCGTGCCAGCCCTTGCCGCCGACGCAGACCAGCCGCGGCACGCGCGCCGGGCCGTGGCGGCGCAGCAGGGCCAGCCAAGCGCGGAAGGCGGTCAGGTGGTCCTTCCGGCTCTCCACCGTGGCGACGAAGAGGACGTAGGGCTCCGGCGGCCGCGGCGCCCGCGTGCCGTCCAGCGCGGAGGGGTCCGGCGCCGCGTTGCCGCGCGGGTCGGCATCCAGCCGCACCACCTCCATCGGCAGCTCAAGCCCGGGCAGCAGCGCCTCCAGGAAGCGGCGGCCATCGGCGCGCGTGCACTCGGAGTTGCAGAGCACCCCGTGGGCGTGGACGCCCATGGAGGAGAACCAGCGGACATAGTCCTGCACCAGCACCCGCACGCAGTGCTCCGGCATCACCAGCGGCACGCAGTCGTGCAGGAAGGGCACGAAGCGCAGCCCGGCGGCGCGCTGCGCGGCGCGCAGCCCGCGGAAGTAGTCCGGGATGCCCCAGGAATTGCCGAGGTTCACCAGGGTGGTGCCGGGCACGAAGCCGTGCGCCCGGCCCCGCGAGACGGCCTCCAGCACGGCGTCCCGCGCCGCGACCCAGCCCGGCTCCTCGGTGTCGCTGCCCGACGCCGCCGCCGCGAGAAGGCGGGACAGCGCCTCTGCGGGGACGGCGCGCCAGGCCGCCCGCTCCCGGTCGAAGGCGAGATAGGCGGCGTCCAGCCCGGCGCCGAGCGCCGCGCCGACGAGGCTGGCCTGCACGCGCTGGATCCCCGTGAGCGTCCGCCGCCCTCCGAAGTGGAGGAGGAGGTCGCTCACGTCGAAGGCGATCCCGCCCCCGGCGGGCACCGCGGCGCGCGGACCGGCGGCGCCGCCGGCGCGCAGCATCGCCATGCGCGGGCGCGGCGGCGGGGCGAGCATCGTCGGCATCCGCGGCGCGGGGCGCGGTGGGGCAGGGGGCGGGGTAAGGGGCGGCGTCGGCGTGGGGTGGGGCACCGACGCCTCGGCGGCAGGCGGGACGATGCGGGCCGGCGGGTGCGGCGGCTCGGGCGGGGCGGGATCCCCGGCCATCAGCGCGGCGACGGCCGCCTGCACGCCGGGGCCCGATGTCGCGCCCGTCTCCAGCGCCACGGCCATGGCGTAGCGCTCCCAGGCCTCCTCCGGCCGCCCGGCGGCGCGGAGCGCGTGCCCCGCGTGCCGGTGCGGCGCGGGATCGGCGGGGGCCTCGGCGGCGGCGCGGGCATAGGCGGCGAGGGCGGCGTCGGGATCGCCCGCCCGCCGCAGGGCGTGGCCCTGCCAGAGCAGCGCCCCGGCCGGCTCCGGCAGGACGCCCGCCTCGGCCGCGTAGCGCAGCGCGGCCTCCGCGAAGCGGCCCTCGTGCCACAGGCGGGCGGGCTCCTCCGGGGCGGCGGGGGTCTCGTTCGGCCAGGCGTCCATGCAGGGATGGGTAGCGGTCGGCGGCGCCGGCCGGAAGGGGTGATCAGGGGTCCAGCCGCTGCCCGCTGCCGGCATCGAACACGTGGAGATGCGCGGGCGGCAGGCGGACGGGCAGGGTGGCGCCGGAGAAGGCGCCGGGGAGCCGCGCCGTGACCGCCAGCCCGCCGGGCGCGCGGCCGTGCACCACCGTCTCCGACCCCAGCGGCTCGATCAGCTCCACTGCCAGAGGCAGCGAGCCGGGTCCGTCGCCGTGCACCACGTGCTCGGGCCTGAGGCCGAGCGTGAGGGGCATTCCGGCCGGGCCGGGGCGCGGACCGTCGGCGAAGGGAATGGCCTGGCCCTCTGCGGTGCGCGCGGCCAGCCCGCCCTCCTCCAGGGTCGCGGGGATAAAGTTCATGGAGGGGCTGCCGATGAAGCCGGCCACGTAGGTGTCGGCGGGGCGGGAGAAGATCTCCATCGGCGGCGCCACCTGGGCGGGGCGGCCGGCGTTCATCACCACCAGCCGGTCGCCGAGCGTCATCGCCTCCACCTGGTCGTGGGTGACGAAGAGGGAGGTGACGCCGAGCCGCCTCTGCAGCCGCCGGATCTCCGCCCGCATCTGGACGCGAAGCTTGGCGTCGAGGTTGGACAGCGGCTCGTCGAAGAGGAACAGCGCGGGCTCCCGCACGATGGCGCGGCCCATCGCCACGCGCTGCCGCTGCCCGCCGGAGAGCTGCTTCGGCTTGCGGTCCAGCAGGGCGCCGATGCCGAGGATGTCGGCCGCGTCCTTCACCCGCCTGTCGATCTCGGCGCGGGGCAGGCCGCGGATCTTCAGCCCGTAGGCCATGTTCCCCTGCACAGTCATGTGCGGGTAGAGCGCGTAGTTCTGGAACACCATGGCGATGTCGCGGTCGGCCGGCTCCAGCCCCGTCACGTCCCGGTTGTTGATGACGACCTGGCCGGAGGTGGGCGTCTCCAGCCCCGCCACGATCCGCAGCAGGGTGGACTTGCCGCAGCCGGAGGCGCCGACGATCACCACCAGCTCGCCGTCCGCGACCTCGAGGTCGATGCCGTGCAGCACGGCGGTGGCGTTGAAGGACTTGCGCACGTCGCGCAGGGAAAGCGTGGCCATGGGTTACTTCTCGGTCTCGGTCAGGCCGCGCACGAACCAGCGCTGCATCAGCGCCACCACCAGCACGGGGGGCAGCAGGGCCAGCACGGCGGTCGCCATGATGGTGTTCCAGTCGTTCTGGCTGTCGCCGCGCCCGATCATCTTGGACAGCCCCACCACGATCGTCTCCATGGAGCGGTCGTTGATGATCAGCAGCGGCCAGAGGTACTGATTCCAGCCGTAGATGAAGAGGATGACGAAGAGGGCGGCGATGTTCGTCAGGGAGAGCGGGAGCACCACGTCCTTCAGGAAGCGGAGCGGGCCCGCGCCGTCGATTTTCGCCGCCTCCACGAACTCGTCGGGGATGGTGAGGAAGAACTGGCGGAACAGCAGCGTGGCGGTGGCGGAGGCGATCAGCGGCACCACCAGCCCCGGCCAGGTATTGACGAGGCCGAGGTCCACGATGACCTGGAAGGTCGGGATGATCCGCACTTCCACGGGCAGCATCAGCGTGATGAAGATGGCCCAGAAGGCCGCCATCCGCAGAGGGAAGCGGAAGAACACCACGGCATAGGCCGAGAGAATGGAGATCGCGATCTTCCCGACGGCGATCAGCACCGCCATGATCAGGCTGTTGAGCAGCATGGTGCCCGCCGGCGTGGTGCGGGTGCGCCCGCCGCCCTCGTTCCAGGCGATGCCGAAATTCTCGGCCCCGTGGCTGCCTGGCAGCAGCGGCACGTCGCCGCGCCCGATCGTGCCGGCATCGTGGGTGGAGCCGACGAGCGTCATCCAGATCGGGAAGGCGACGATGAGCACGCCGAGGATCAGCGCCCCGTGCGCCATCACGTGCGAGAGGATTCGGCGGCGGCGCGTGGCGCGCAGCAGGGCGTCGTCGCGCACGGGCACGGGAGCCGCCATGGAAGCCGCGACCGGCGCCATCAGTAGTGCACCTTCTTCTCGACGGCCCGGAACTGGATGGCGGTCAGCGCGATGACGATGATCATCAGGATCACGCTCTGCGCCGCGGACTGCCCGAGGTTCAGGTTCTCCACCCCGTCGACATAGACCTTGTAGATCAGCGTCTCCGTCGCCTTGGCGGGCCCGCCATTGGTCAGGGCGTGGATGATGCCGAAGGTCTCGAAGAAGGCGTAGGTCAGGTTCACCACCAGCAGGAAGAAGGTGGTGGGGGAGAGCAGGGGGAAGATCACCGTCCAGAAGCGCCGCGCCGGCCGGGCGCCGTCGATCGCGGCCGCCTCCAGCACGGAGGCCGGGATGGATTGCAGCCCCGCGAGGAAGAAGATGAAGTTGTAGGCGATCTGCTTCCAGACCGCGGCGATGACCACGAGGATCATCGCGTGATTGCCGTTCAGCCGGTAGTCCCAGGGCACGCCGATGGCGCGCAGCCCGCGGCCGATCATCCCGACCTCCGGCTGGAACAGGAACAGCCAGAGCACCGCAGCGACGGCGGGGGCCACCGCGTAGGGCCAGATAAGGAGGCTGCGGTAGACGGTGGCGCCGCGGAGCGACTTGTCCGCCTGCACCGCGAGGAAGAGGGCGAGACCCAGCGCGAGGCCCGCGACGCAACCGGAGAAGACGACGGTGTTCATCGCGGCGTTCAGCCAGGTCGGGTCCGACAGGACCTCCTGGAAGTTCTCCAGCCCCACGAACTCGCGCGAGAAGCCGAAGGCGTCCTCTCGCAGGAGGGACTGGTAGATCGCCTGGCCCGCGGGCCAGAAGAAGAAGACGAAGGTGACCGCGAGCTGCGGCGCGAGAAGCGCGATCGGCAGCAGGCGGCCCCGGAAAATGACTTTTTTCTGCATCGCGCCCCTGGTGGCGCCGGGCGGAGGGATCCGCCCGGCGCCGTGCGGTCAGTTGTTGCGGTTGGTGCGCTCGAAGTTACGCAGCACCTGGTTGCCGCGGGTATTGGCGTTCTGAAGGGCCTGCTCGGGCGTCTGCTGGCCCTGGAAGGTCTTCTCCATCTCCTCCTGGATGATGTTCCGGATCTCGATGAAGCCGCCCAGGCGGATGCCGCGGCTGTTCGGGGTGGGCTCGCCGCCGCGCAGCATCTGCTCGATCGGCACGTCCGCGCCCGGGTTCTGCGTGTAGTAGCCCGTGGCCTTCGTCGCCTCGAAGGCGGAGCGGGTCACAGGGACGTAGCCCGTGTCGCGGTGCCACTTGGCCATCACCTCGGGGGTGGAGATGTAGCGGTAGAACTCCGCCACGCCCCGCAGCTCCTCGCGCGTGCGCTGGCCGCTCGGGCCGCGGTTCATGGTCCAGAGCGCCGCGCCGCCGATGATGGAGTTGCGCGGCGCGCCGGCCACGCCCTCGTAGTAGGGCAGCATCGCCACGCCCCAGTTGAAGCGCGCCTCGCGCCGCACCCGCGCCTGGGAGCCGGAGGACATGAAGGAGATGGCGCACTCGCCGGTGGGGAACAGCGCCTCGGCCGCGGTGTCGCGCCCGCCGTAGCGGAACAGGCCTTCCTTCTGCCAGTTCGCCAGGTTCGTCAGATGGCGCGTCAGGACGGGGTTGGCGAGGTTCAGCTCGGTGTTCAGCCCCTCGAACCCGTTGCTGCGGGAGGCGAGCGGGACGTTGTGGATGGCGAGAAGCTGCTCCACCATGATCCAGGACGGCCAGGAGGTCGTCATCGGGCAGGCGATCCCGGCGGCCTTCAGCTTGCGGGCCGCTTCCTCGACGCCCTGCCAAGTGGCGGGGAAGGCGTTCGGGTCCAGCCCGGCGCGCTGGAACATGTCCTTATTGTAGTAGGCGATGGAGGTGCTGCTGTTGAACGGCATCGCCATCATCCGGCCGTCCGCGGCGGCGTAGTAGCCGGCGACGGGGCCGATGAAGTCGCGCGTGTCGATCGCCACCCCCGTCTCGGCGATGATCTCGTGCAGCGGCTTGATGGCCCGGCCCGCGTTGATCATCGTGCCCGTGCCCACCTCGAACATCTGGACGATGTGCGGGGCGCTGTTGGAGCGGAAGGCGGCGATGGCGGAGACGACCGTCTCGGCGTAGCTGCCGCGGAAGCTCGGCACCACGCGGTACTGATTCTGCGTTCCGTTAAAGTCGGTGGCCAGCTGCTCCAGCATGCCGCCGAGCGGCTGGTTCAGCCCGTGCCAGAACTGAATCTCGACGGGCTGCTGCGCCCGGGCCGTGGAGGCAACAGTGAAGGGGGCCGCGAGGCTCGCCAGCGCGAGCGCGCCGGCGGCAAGACTGCGTCGCCGCATGGTGGTTCGTTCCTTGGTCGGGACCCGGTTGCGGGTCCTGGTGAATCGCCGCCCGGGGTTAGCTCCCCGATGTTGCACATAGACTACAGTTCGATGACGGGTTGGTGGAAGGGTGCTCGTTCCCGTGGAGGGCGGGTCATCAACCCTCCCTTCAGCCTTCTCGCGGAGAGTTGCCGCCATGGAACGTGAATCCACCCCTCTCCATCCGGGCTTGTCGCCCGGCGCCCGCTCCGCGCCGAACCCCGCGGCCGCCGCGCTGCCCACCGCCCGGCCGCCCGACGGGACAGGGCTGCCGGCGATGGCCGTGGGGCGGCTCCGCCACGCGCTGGAGGGGGAGGCGCACTGCTTGGCGGCTGGCTTGGCGGCCGCATCACCCGCCGGGCCGCCAACGGGCTGACCTGCTTCACGGCTTCTCCGCGCCACCCCTTGCCGCGGCGGGCGCGATGCGCTTCCTCTGGCGCGAGAGGACCAAAGGGGAAACGCCATGGCCGAAGCCTTCATCTGCGACGCCGCCCGGACCGCCATTGGGCGCTACGCCGGCGGTCTCTCCGCCGTCCGGGCCGACGATCTCGGCGCGGTGCCCCTGAAGGCGCTGATGGAGCGGAATCCCGGCGTGGACTGGGCCGCGGCGGAGGACGTGATCTTCGGCTGCGCCAATCAGGCCGGCGAGGACAACCGCAACGTGGCCCGCATGGCGCTGCTCCTCGCCGGCCTGCCGGAGACGATTGGCGGCAGCACGGTGAACCGCCTCTGCGGTTCCGGGATGGACGCGGTGGGCACCGCCGCCCGCGCCATCAAGGCGGGCGAGGCCTCCTTCATGATCGCGGGCGGGGTGGAGAGCATGACGCGCGCCCCCTTCGTCCAGGGCAAGAGCGCGGAGGCCTTCGGCCGCGCCGCCGAGATCTACGACACCACCATCGGCTGGCGCTTCGTGAATCCGCTGATGAGGAAGGCGCACGGCGTGGATTCCATGCCGGAGACGGCCGAGAACGTGGCGCAGGACTTTCAGGTGAGCCGCGCGGACCAGGACGCCTTCGCGCTGCGCAGCCAGGGGCGCGCGGCGGCCGCCCAGGCCGCCGGCCGCTTCGCCGAGGAGATCGTCCCGGTCAGCATCCCCCGCCGCAAGGGCGACCCGGTGGTGTTCCAGCAGGACGAGCACCTCCGCCCGGACACCACGGCCGAGGGGCTGGCGAAGCTCGGCACGCCCTTCCGCAAGGAGGGCGGATCGGTGACGGCCGGCAACGCCTCCGGCGTGAACGACGGCGCCTGCGCGATCCTGGTGGCGGACGAGGCCGCCGCCCGCCGCCACGGGCTCACGCCCCGCGCGCGGGTGGTGGCCACGGCCACCGCCGGCGTGCCGCCCCGCATCATGGGCTTCGGCCCGGCGCCCGCCACGCGGAAGGTGCTGGAGAAGGCGGGGCTGGCGCTCTCCGACATGGACGTGATCGAGCTGAACGAGGCCTTCGCCGCCCAGGCGCTCGCGGTCACGCGCGACCTCGGCCTGCCGGACGACGCGGAGCACGTGAACCCCAACGGCGGCGCCATCGCGCTCGGCCATCCGCTGGGGATGAGCGGGGCGCGGCTGGTGCAGACGGCGGTCCACGAGCTGCACCGCCGCGGCGGCCGCTACGCCCTCTGCACCATGTGCATCGGCGTGGGCCAGGGCATCGCCATGGTGATCGAGCGGGTCTGAACGCCCGCTCGGGTCCGCCCCGGGGAGGGATCCCCGGGGTGGACCTGTCCCTCAGCAATCTTACGCGGCGGGGCGGCCCGCCTCCTGCAGCCCCTTCGCCGTCTCCGCCCACTCCCCGGTCTCCGTCACCGAGAGGCCGGCCTGCCGGCAGGCATCCTCCAGCGCGCGCGGCAGCACGGCCACCAGCGCCTGCAGCATGGCGGCGTCGCGCTCGTCCGTAACGCCGTCGAGGAAGGCGCGCAGTTCCGGCGCCGCGACGCGGAGGAAAGGGCCGTACTTGTCGCTCGTGCGGCCCAGCCAGTCCCGGAACACCTGCGGCCAGCCCGTCGCCTGCCGGAACTCCAGCCGCGGCTCCCCGTCCTTGCTCTGCACCTTGACGCGGACCGCGGGCCAGCGCGTCGGGCCGGAGGCGAGGCTCGCGATGGTCACGTCCAGGTGCCGGTAGGAAGCGCCGGGCAGGTGCTGGTGCAGCCGCACCGCCTCGTAGCGCGCCGGCGCGCGGGCCGGCTGGACGTTCGTCGGGGCCGTGCGGGGCGCGGCCCGGCTCTGAGCTGAGTCCCCCCCCGGAGCGGGGCCTGCGTCCGCTGTCCTGAACAGGGCGGCCGGCGGGGCGGCCACGGGCTGGCCCGGCGCCGCGGCACCGGCCGCCGGGGCCGGTGTTGCCAGGAGGGGTGGGGCCAGTAGCGGCGGAGCCTCAGGCGCGGTTGCCGGTGTCACCGGGGCGGCCGGAGGAGGCGGCGCGAAGGGCGGGGGCTGCGGTCCGCCCGTCGCCCCGGGCATCAGCAGCGCAGGCGCGGCAGCCAGGCTGGGCAGCGGAACAAGGAGCGGCGTCGGGGAACGGAGCGGCTCCGGCTGGCGAGGCAGAGGCGGCGGGGCCGCGACCGGATCAGCGGGCGGAGCCTGCGAATCCGCTGGGACGGGCGCGGTCCTGGCAGCCGGGACGGCCTCGCGGGACGGGATCACGGCGGCCGGATCCTGCTCGGGAAGCGCGCTGGTGCTGGCCTGGGCCGTGGGCGCCGGCGCGACGGGCGCCGGTTCCGTTTCCGTCGTAATGGCGGCGAACGCCGCGTCCTCCGCGGGGCTGGGCGCGCCCGGGCGCGAGGCGGAGGCCACCACGCCCGCGATCTCGGCCGAGGCCGGGCCCGGCCCGGCCCGCAGCGCGATGGCGAGACCCGCCCGGCCGCCGAGCCGGGCGGAGAGCGGCAGGGTCAGTTCAAGCCCCTCGTCCGGAACGCTGCGCCAGCCCGTGCCCGCCGCCCCGGGAGGCAGGCGTTCCAGCCCTGCCACGTCCTCGGGCAGCGCCTCCAGCGGATAGACCCAGGCCGCCGCATCGGCACCGCCGCCCGCACTCCCGAGCGAGATCCGCAGCCGGTCCAGCCCCGGCAGGTGCAGGTTCGGGAGCAGCAGCACCGCCCGGCCGCCCGCCGCCGCGCGCAGCATGGGGCGTGGCGACTCCTCCCCCAGCGCGACCGCCTCCGCCTCGCCCTCCAGCGCCCGCGCCTCGGCCCAGGCCGAGTCGGGCAGGCCCAGCGGCGTCCCATCCGCCGGGAGGACGAGCCCTGCCTCCTCCGGCATCCAGTGGGCCGGGGCGAGGTAGCGGCTGCCCGGCGTGCCGGCCCAGGCGCTGGCGGCCACCCCGTGCTCGCCCTCCACCCCGGACCAGCGCGCGTCGCGGGAGAGGCCGGGCACCCCGTCGCCCTCCGGCGTCACCTCGATCACCGCCGTCTCCTTCACCGGCCCGAGCGGGGCCGGCAGGTCCAGCGTCAGCCAGCCCGGCGCCAGCGCGCGCGCGGGCACGGCCCAGCAGCCCGCCACGCGGCCGCTCTCGCCCCCGATCAGCCGGACGCGCAGCGCGCCATCGCCGCTCCCCGCTCCGGCGAGGTGGAGGGCGATGGCGGCCAGCCCGGCCAGCCCCGTGCCCAGCGGCTGGCGGAAGGCGCCGAGGATCGGCGGCCCGTCCCCCGGTTCCCCGGAGAGGGTGAGCCGCGGCTCCGCCGGGGGCCGGTGCGCGAGGTAGAGCGTCGCCTCCGACATCGCCTCCCGCAGGGCCTCCATCTCCTGCCTTGCGGCCAGGATGGCGCCCGCCGCGTCCGCCTCCCGCGTGCGGGCGGCGGTGAGCGCCTCGGTGACGAGGGCGAGGAGGCCCGGCAGCGCCGCCTGGCCGGTGGAGGCCAGCACGAAGGGCGGGGCCGGCAGGCCCGCCGCCTCCTGCCACCAGCGGCCCAGCGCGCCGATCCGCAGCCGCTCGCTGGCGACGAGGGCGAGGGTAGCGGCGGGCGGCATCTCCACCGGCACGGCGGATGCCGGATCGGGCGCGCGGGTGCCCGCGGGGTGGAGGAGGGTCAGCCCCTGGCGCTGCGACGCCATCCAGACGTCGAGCGAGGGGGTGGCGAGGGGGGAGGGGTCCATGACCCCCTCCGCGACGATGACCATGGGGCGCCCGCCGGCCAGGCGCGGCAGGTGCAGGGGGTCGGCGTGCAGCATCACGGGGCGGGAACCTCTGGTGTCACGTCGTGGGGTCGGCCGGGCCATCTTGGCCGGCCTCGAGCCAGTCGAGGAGGGGGCGGGTGCGCGCCGCCAGGTCCGGCAGGGCGGCGGCGCGGGCGGCGGCGGCGCGCGCCAGGGCTCGCAGGCGGCCCCGGTCGGCCGAGAGGTCGGCGAGGCGGTCGGCGAAGGCGGCGGCCACGGCCGGGTCGGCGTGCGCCTCCACCAGCAACCCGTCCGTCCCATTCGCCACCATCTCGGCCACTGCGCCGGTGCGGGTGGCGATCGGCACGCAGCCCATGCGCTGCGCCTCGAGGATGATGAGGGGCGAGCCCTCGAAGCGGGAGGGCAGGACGAGCACGTCGGCCCAGGCCAGCAGCGCGTCCACCCCCGCGCCGTCGGCGGGGGGCTCGATCTCGAGGCCGGGGATGGGCTCGGGGTCCCGCGCCAGCACCGCGCGGCCGGCGGCCCGCCACTCCGCCCAGGGCGTGAGGGCGACGATGTCGCGCAGGCGGCCGAGGCCCTTCTGCGGGTCCAGGCGGCCGACGAAGAGGGCGCGCAGCCGCCCCTCCCGCCCCTCCCGCGCGGCCAGGGCCGCTGCGGCCGCGCCAGGGGCGGCCTCGTGCCCCGGGCCGTTGGGAAGAACGAGGATTTTCGAGGCGGGGATGCCCTGCGCCAGCCCCCAGTCCCGCAGCCCCTCGGAGACGACGGCGACGGCGTCGTAATCGCCCTCATGCGCCAGAAGCGCGTGGGGGTTGCCCATGGGCGCCCCGGCTGCCTCGCGCTCCACCACGTGCAGCCCGGCGGCGGTGCGGATGCCGAGGGTCCGCAGCGCCCCGGCGATGGCGTGGACGCCGCGCGCATGGGTGGCCAGCACCGCGGCCATCGGCGCCAGCTGGCCCACCGCGTCGCGCAGCGCGCCCTCGCCCAGCCCGGGCGCGCCGGGCAGGGGAGCGCCGAGATAGGAGGCGTTCGGGTCCACGCCTTCGATCCCGCTGGCGATCCCGCCGCGCGCGGGGAACTGCACCGTCTCAAAGGCGGCCAGGGCATCGGGCGGCAGCTGCGCCCTGCCCGCCCCGGTCAGCACGAGGTGGGGGCGCCAGCCCGCCGCCCGCAGCGCGCGGGCGTAGCCGACCAGCACGCGCTCCACCCCGCCCATCTCGAAGACCGGTGCCGCGAGCCCAACGTCCCGCGCGTCCGGCGCGACCCAGGGCAGCACGGCGCCCGCCCCGATCAGCTCGCCGTAGCCAAGATGGGCGCGGGCGCGCGGGCGGCGCCAGTCGCCGCGCCACTCGCCCCGGTCGGGGTGGCGCGTCGCGAAGGCCTCCACCAGGGCGGCGTACTCGGCCTCCGCCTCCGGCCGCGGATCGGGCAGGGAAGGGGCATCCGGCACGGTGACGCGCAGCCCGGCCCGGCGCCGCGCCGCGGAGTCCAGCGAGGCCCCGAGGGGAGCGGAGTCCTGCCACGCTTCCGTGCGGTAGAGCAGGAGTGCCGCGTCCTCCGGCATCCCCTCCTCGCGCTCCACCCCCAGTCGCGCGGGCGGGCCGGCGGAGAGGGCGATGCCCACCGCATCCGCCCCGCGCAGCAGGATCTCCGCCTGCCACAGCGCGTTGTGCAGCAGCCGCCCGGCCGCGAGCGCCTCCAGCGCACCCGCGGCGGCGAAGAGGAGGAAGGGCGGCGCGTGCACGGCCTGCGGATGGCGGGCCGCTTCCACGATCAGACGGCGCGCGGCCGGGCGGTCTAGCGGCGAGCGGCCGGGGCGCAACGGGTCCACGACCGGCTCCGCGCCGGGCGACCCCGCCCGGAACAGAAGGAAGCGCGGCACCTCCACCGATTCGAGCGCGAGCAGGCGGCGCGGCCGGGCGAGCTCGCGCAGCCTGCCGCGCATCCCCGCCAGGATCGCCGCGCGGCGCCGCTCCGCCTCCACCCGCATCCCGCCCGCGCGGCGGCGGTAGGCGAACCCGGACATGGGAAGGTGGCGGCCGCGGAACCCCGCCGCGCCGGCGCGGAGCCAGAAGTCCCAGTCCTCAAAGCCCTGCCGCATGCCCTCGTCGAAGCGGAGCCCCGCCTCCAGCACGCGGCGGGAGACGAGGCTGCCCGCGTCGCTCGTGTTCTCCAGCAGGTGCAGGAGGAGGGAGTGTTCCCCCGCCGCCGAGGCATGGCCGGGGACGCCGAAGAAGTCGAAATCCGGGTAGACCCAACCCGTCCCCGGCCCGGAAGCCTCCAGCAGCGCCGCGGCGCGGTGGATCAGCCAGGGCCCCAGGCGGTTGTCGGCGTCGAGGAAGAAGACCGCGCGGCAGCCCGGCCAGGCGCGCAGGACGAAGTCGATGCCCGTGTTGCGCGCGGCGGAGAGCCCGCCATTGGCCCGGCGCAGCAGGAAGACGCGGCCGGGATGGGCGGCGGCGAAGCGCAGCCCTGCCGCGCGTGTCTCCGGCATCGGGCAGCCGTCATCCACCACCACGGCGGCCACGCGGCGCGGGCCGCGCTGGGACAGCACGGAGAGGATCGCCTCCTCGAGCAGCGCCGGCTGGCGGAAGGCGGGGATGACGACCGCGATCTCCGGGGCGGCGGGGGCCTCCCCGCTCATGCCGCGACCCCTGGCCGGCCGAGCAGGAGCCCGCGCAGCCGGGCGAGGTAGCGGCCGGCCATGGCCGGCCCGTCCCACGAGGCCGCGAGGCGCCAGGCCGCTTCGGTCCTAGGCCCGGCCTCCTCGGGGTTCAGGCAGGCGGCCAGCGCGTCCGCCATGGCGGCCAGGTCCTCCGGATCGGCGAGGACGGCCACGCCCGGCGCGGCCTCGCCCAGCGCCTCCAGCGCGGCCGGGCTGGCGGCCACGGGCAGCCTGTGGCCGGCGGCCTCCAGGAAGGCGAGCGGCGCGCCCTCCAGCCGGGAGGGCAGGGCGAGGAGGTCCGCCCCGGCCAGGAGCGGCGCCGGGTCCGGCCGCGGCCCGAGAAGCCGCAGCGGGTGCCCGGCCGGCGCCGCCCGCCGCAGTTCCTCCTCCAGCGCGCCGGTCCCGGCGCAGGCGATCACCCCGCCGGTGCGCCGCGCGAAGGCCTCCGCCAGCTCCGGGAGATGGTCCGCGCCCTTCGCCGCGTCGAGCCGGCCGAGGAAGAGGGCGACGGGCGTGTCCGGGGGCAGGCCGAGCCCCTCGCGCAGCGCCGCGCGGGCCGCGGCGCGGTCGACCGGCGCCGGGAGATCCACGCCGTTCGGGATCGTCGTCACCCGGCCTGGCGGCAGGTCCAGGAAGCGCTCCAGCCGCGCGGCCGTGGGGGCGGAGACGGCCACCCAGTCCGCGCGCAGCGCGGCGGCGGCGGCCAGCGCCCCCGAATCCAGGCCCGCCGGCACCTCATCACCGCCCGGGGCGAGGTGGGAGACGACGAGGGTGGGGAGGCCCGCCTCCGCGAGTGCCTCCATGGCGCCGCCGCCCTGGTCCGGCCAGGGCAGGGGCAGGAGGGCGATGTCCGGCGACGCGGCAGCGATCGCTTCGCGCGCGGCCTCTGCCTGGGCGGCCCGGGCCGTCTCCGGCAGGCCGCGGCGCCAGGCGAGGGCGGCTTCCAGCAGCGCGTGCCCGCGCCGCTCCAGCGCCGGCCGCAGCGCCGGGCCGGCGGCGAGGGTGACGGACATGCCCGCCGCGGCGGCGGCGTCGGCGACCCGCAGCGTGTGCGCCTCGGCCCCGCCGAAGCGCCCGTTAGGGAGGAGCACGAGCAGCCGGCGCGCGCGGGAGGTCGTCAGCATGCCCCATCCTACCCCCGGCCGGAGGCCTCGCCCATGCCCGGCCGGCCGCAAAAGGGCGGCCGATGCCGCGGTGCAACATACGTTCTTTGAACGTTAAAGGCTTTGGGATAGGTTCCCCCGGCGTCCAGAACGGGGTGCTCCGGGACACGGGTCCGAAGCGGGCCGCCCCCGGCCCGGACGCGAGGAGGTTGTATGGCGCGATACCTTGTGACGGGCGGCGCGGGCTACGTGGGCAGCCACGTCGTGCTGGCCCTTCTCGAGCGCGGCGACGACGTCGTGGTGCTGGACAACCTGCGACAGGGGCACCGCGGCGCGGTCTCGCCCGGGGCCGAGCTGGTGGTGGGCGAGCTGTCGGACCACGCGCTGGTGCGGGACACCCTGGCCGGCTGGCGCTTCGACGGCGTGCTGCACTTCGCCGCCCTCTCCCTGGTGGGGGAGAGCATGCGCGAGCCGCTGCGCTACATCGCGGAGAACCTGGGCAACACCATGTGGCTGGCGGAGGCGGCGGTGCGCGCCGGGGTCCGCCGCTTCGTCCTCTCCTCTACCGCCGCCCTCTTCGGCATGCCCACGCGCATCCCGATCGACGAGGCGGAGAACGTCGCGCCCGTCTCAGCCTACGGCGAATCGAAGCTGATGGCGGAGCGCGGGCTGGAATGGGCGGACCGCGTCCACGGGTTGCGCTCAGCCTCGCTGCGCTACTTCAATGCGGCGGGCGCCGATCCCGGCGGGCGCCTCGGCGAGGACCACGACCCCGAGACGCACCTGATCCCGAACGCAGTAAACGCCGTGCTCGGCCTCGGCCCGCCGCTCACCGTCTTCGGCACGGATTACGACACGCCAGACGGCACCGCGATCCGCGACTACGTGCATGTGGCGGACCTGGCGGACGCGCATCTGCGCGTGCTGGACCGGCTCGTGGACGGGCCCTCCCTCCGGTACAATGTCGGCAGCGGGACCGGCGCCTCGGTGATGGAGGTGATCGCGGCGGTGGAGCGGGCCGCCGGCCGCCCCGTGCCCCATACCCTCGGCCCGCGGCGGGAGGGTGATCCGCCGGTGCTGGTCGCCTCCAACGAGAAGCTGCGGCAGGAGACGGGCTGGGCTCCGCGGCTGGGCGCGCTGGACGACATCGTCGGCACGGCCTACGCATGGCGCGCCCGCAACCCGCGCGGATACCGGGGTCTCGCGGCGGAGAAGGAGGCCGTGAGCGCCTGACGATGCGGATCGCCCTGCTGATGAGCCACGCCGACCGGTCCATGGCGGGCGCGCTCCGCGACATGCACTTCATGCGCTTCCTGGCGGCGGGCGGGGCCGAGATCGCGGTGTTCCGCCTGCATCCCGGCGGCGCGGTGGAGCAGGAGGACTTCCTGGACGGCACGGTGCCCGTGACCTTCACGCCCTCCGACAACCCTGCGGAGATCCCGCACCGCCAGGTCTCCGCGGCGCTGCTGGACGCGGTGCGGGAGTTCGCGCCGGACGCGGTCCTGCTCAAGGGGCTGAGCTACCGCATCAACGCCGCCCTGCACGAGGCGCTCCGGGCCGCGGGGCCGGCGCCTCTCACCGGCTTCGTCGTGGGCGGCAGCGTGACGGACCCGCTGCTGGACCGCGCGGACTTTGTCTTCGGCGAGTACAGCGAGCAGCTGAACCGCCACTTTCCGCGCTTCGCCCGGGCGGGGCGGGCCTTCATCATGCCGAAATACGTGGATCTCGACGCCACGCGGCCGGACGCCCAGCCGGAGCCGCCGCTGCACGACATCGTCAATGTCGGCGGGCTGCACGAGAAGCGGAAGAACCAGGAGGACGTGGTTCCCTTCACGGATTCCTGGCGCGTCGCCCTCGTCGGCTCGGGCTCGCCGCGGCCGGAGGTGAAGGCGGCCGTGGCCGATCCCGCGAAGCTCACCCTCACCGGGCGCCTCAACTCACCGGAGGTGATGGCGCTGCTGAAGCGCTGCCGCATCATGGTCCACACCTCCCGCATGGACGGGCTGCCGCGCGCGGTGGTGGAGGGGATGGCCTGCGGGCTTCCCGTGGTGGTCTACTCCGCCACGGTGAACGGCGGCTTCGTCCAGGGGCAGCACGGCTTCATGGTGGGGCCGGAGGGGCTCCGGCCCGCGGTCGAGCTGCTGCTGCGCGAGGAGGGGTTGCGCCGCATGATGGGCCGGCGCGCGCGCCGCCACGTCGAGCACAATCACGGCCTGCCGGCGCTGGAGCGCGCGGCGCACGGATTCCTGGACTTCCTGGCCGGGGCGCCGGCGCCCCTGGCCGGCGCCGCGGTGGGCTAGCCCCGCTTGGCCGGCCGGATCCGCCGGATCGTCTTCACCGGCGACGTGCTGCGCCCCGGCGAGAACGGGTTCCGGCCGGGGCAGACCGAGAACATCCTCTGGTTCCACCGGCTCGTGCGCGCGCAGGCCGCCGCCGCCTCGCGCCTCGAGGTTCCCGTCGTCACCTGGGGGCGCGGCATCGACACGCCGGGCCTTTACGGGATGTGGGGCGCGGAGAAGAGCTGGCGGGGCTGGGCCCGGCTGTTCGACGCAGGCTTCGCGCCCGAGGGCGTAGTGGCGGCGATGGAGCGCGCCTTCGGCGACTCCGTCGTGATCGGCTTCGAGCTGGCTGAGTCGATGAAGCGCGTGCTGAGCCTGCTCGGCATCCCCTTCATCGACTTCGGCGTGCATCCCCTGCGGTTCCTGGACGACGTCTTCTTCGCCGTGCAGACGAACGACGCGGCGGTGTTCGAGGCGATGCTGCCCGACCACGCGGAGGACGGCGCCTTCTACGGCGCCGCCGGCCTCCTCGCCGCCACGGCACTGAAGGCCCGGCCGGAATTGCGCCTGGGCGCGGAGACGCTGATCATCGGGCAGACCCGGGTCGATCGCTCCCTCGTCCGCGGCGGACGGGTTGTGGACCTCTCGGACTTCGCCCCGGCCCTGCGCGCCGCGGTTGGGAACGGGGGCGCGGCGTTCAAGCCGCACCCCTACGCCCACACGGATTTTGGGGCGCTCGCGGCCGGCTTCTCCCTTCGCGCCCTGCGCGTGACGCACGAGAACGTCTACGCCCTGCTGGCGGCGGCGGAACTGCGGCGGGTGGTCGGCGTCAGCTCCTCCGTGCTGCTGGAGGCGCGCTACTTCGGGGTGGAGTCCGTGCTGTTGCATGAATCCCCCTTCGACATCCCGGACCGCCGGGCGGAGGCGGTACCGGGCCAGCACCTCAGCGTCATGGAGGCCTGGGGAGCGGCGGATTTCTGGCGGCGGATCCTGGCGCCCCTGCTGCCCGTGACGCGGATGGACGGGCAGGGCTTCCGCCGCGCGCCGAACGCGCTGCGGACCTCGCTGCGAAACTTCTGGGGCTACAACGAGCTGACGACCGACTTCCAGGCGCGCCTGGCCCGCTGACCGGCCGTCCGGTCAGCCGGGCACCTCCTCCCCCAGGGCTGCCGGCCCGGCGACCAGCCGGCGGAAGCCGACGCCGAGCCGGCGCGTCTCCCGCCCTCTCGGGTCCGCATGGACCGGGCCGAGGAGCACCAGGCCGAGATTGGCGCCCGCCGCCTCGAACCCCTCCCACCGGGCGATGAGGACGGCGCGGTTCGCGTCCGCCTCCGCCAGGGTCATGTCCAGCGGCTCGCCATTGGCGAGGATCGCGACGGAATCCTCCAGGAACGGCAGGCCGAAGGGCAGCTCCAGGTGGATCTCCAGCCGGATGGCGCCGGGGCCGAGGCCGGGGACGACGACCGAGGCGGCCGCGGCCTGCCCGCTCCAGCGCCGGCTCTCCCGCCCTCGTCCCTCCGGGCCGTACCAGCCGTAGCCGACGAAGTCGGGGTCCGCGGCGTTCAGCTCGAAGCGCGCGGGCGGCGGGGGAGGGATGGCGGCGCGCTCCTCGGGGATGTGGCGCAGCGGGTCGATCTGCAGCCAGTCCCCGCGCTCCCGACGGAACTCGGTCGCTGCCTGACGCGCGGCCCCGGCCTCGGCGGAGACCGCGCCGATCGCGTCGATCAGCCGCTCCACCACGTCGCGGACCGGCGGCGCCAGGGCCTCCAGCTCCGCCCCCATCCGCGCGCGCAGCGCCTCCGCCCGGGCGCGGGCGGCGGCTTCGGAGAGCGCCTCGTCCGCCTCCCGCAGCGCGTGCAGGTTGAGGGCGTCATTAGAAAGGTTAGGTGAGAGGTCCGGTGGCATGGGGTCTCCGGGATCAGGCGGGGCGCGGCGCGGCATCCGGCCGCACGCTGCCGGCCAGCGCGGCCAGGGTGCGGCAGGCCGCGCGCGCCGCGGCAGGGCCGAAGCGCGTCCGGCCGAATTGCAGGGCGCCCTCGCCGAGGCGCCGCCGAAGCTGCGGGTCCCGGATCAGGGCGCGGAGATGGGCGACGTAGGCGGCGCGGGAGCGCCCGACGAGGTAGGCGCTTCCCTCCCCGCCATGCAGGCCGAAGGCGCCCTCCTCCGTCAGCACGGCTGGCAGGCCGCGGCAGAGGTACTCCACCGTCTTGATCTTCAGCCCGCCGCCGTAGAACACGGGGTTGATGCCGATATCGGCGGCGTCGAGGAAGGCTTCGGTGCTCTCCAGCTCGCCGTGCAGCACGAGCCCGGGGACGCGCGCGCGGGCGAAGGCGGTGCAGACCTGTCCGGCCACGTGCAGCTCCGCCCCGAGATCCGCGACGGCGGGCCAGGCCTGTTCGATGAACCAGCGCAGCCCGTCGCGGTTCATCGGGCTGTCCCCGCCGAGGAAGACGATCCGCCGCACCGCCGGCGCGGTGTTCTGGCAGGGCAGGTCCGGCAGGGCGTGGGGCAGCAGGATGGAGCGCCCGGGCAGGGCGCCGCCGAGCAGCGCGTGCTCCGTCTCCTGGATGGCGAGGACCTGCTCGAAGCCGTCCATGATGCCGAGCTCCTCCAGCAGGCCGATCCGGAGGAAGTGCTCGCGGCCGAAATGCTCGAAATTGGCCACGCGCAGCGCCATCACGTCGTGCGTGTCCAGCACCCGCAGCGGCGCCGCCGGGCGGGCGTGGCGCAGGTAGGAGAGGCGGATGTACTCCAGGATGACGGCGGCGTGGCGCCCCGTCTCCAGCGCCGCTTCCAGCGCGGCGAAGTGCGTGGCGTCGAAGTGGCCGCGCTCGAAGGGCGTGAGCCGCGCATGGGATGGCACGGGCGAGGCCTGGCGGCCCGCCGGATCGCCGGGCGAGGCGATGAGCGCGCCGCGCCGCCCGAGCACCGCCGCAGCCCGCGCCTCGTCCTCCGGCTCCAGCGGGCCGAGGAAGAGGGTCTCCACGTCCATCTCGGCCCGCAGGAAGCGGAGCATGGCGGAGATGCGGGCCTGGTTGCCCAGGGCTTCGCGCCAGAAGGGGATATCCGTCACCAGCAGGGCCACGGGCCGGTCGATCAGCGCCTGGAGCGCCTCGCGGGACCGGAAGGGGGCGAGCTGCCGCCGGACCTCCCGCGCGTAGCGGGCGGCCAGCGCCGCGCTCTCCACCGCTACGTCGCGGCGGAAGCGCGGGTCCCGCGCCCAGCGCCGGGCGTGTTCCGCCGTGGCGGCGGCGTCGGGCGCGGCGTGGAAGGCGGCGCGGGCGCCGAGGCCCCGGAAGGCCTCCGCCGTGCCGATCACCGGGCGGCCATGGGCCAGCGCCTCCACGGTCTTGATCTTCAGCCCCGTGCCGCCCTCGTGCGGGTTCACCACGACGTCCATGCCCGCGTAGAAGTCGGCCGGTTCGCCCACGCCGCCCATGGGCACCACCCCGGGCCGGGCGGGGCCGGCGTAACGGGTGGCGCCGCCTGCGACGTGGAGCGCCGCCCCGGCCGCGCGCAGCCCGGCTATGTCCAGCCGCTCCATGAAGCGCGCCAGGGCGTGCCCGTTCAGCGGGTTGCCGCTGCCGAAGTAGCCGATCCGCAGCCCCTCATGCGCGCCCGGGGGCAGGGGCGCGGCCTCCGGTACGAAGCCGAGGGTGGCCACGGGGGCGCGCGTCATCGCCTCGAGGACCTGGCGCTCGTCGTCCTGGATAGCGAGCACGAGGTCGGCCCGGTCCAGGCCCCGCGCCTCCTCCTCCGCCGTGGTGTGAAAGAAGCCGATGGGCAGGCCGAGCGCCTCCAGGCGCAGGTGCCGGTCGGTGAAGACGTCGTGCGTGTCCAGCACGCGCAGCGTGCCGGCGGGGAAGAGCTCCAGGGCCCGGCTGAGGAAGACGTACTCGACGAGGACGAGGTCGTAGGACGCCGCCCCGGCCAGGGCGGCGATCGCCTCCTCCAGCGCCGGCGGGAACCAGTCGTCCAGCGCATGGGTCTCGCCGAGGCTCCGCCGCTCCGCCGACCGGTCGTAGGGGATGAGGTGGAGTGCGTCCCAGGCCCGGTCCATCGCCTCCAGGGCCGCCTCGTCCACCGCCTCGCGCCGGACGAAGGCGAACTCCACCCGGTGCCCGAAGCCCTGCAGTGCCCGGAGGAGGGCGTGGATGCGCTGGCGGTTGCCGGCATCCTGCGGGTGGGTCGGCGTCGGCGAGATGACGAGGCAGCGCATCAGGGGCGGGGCATCACGCGGGGTGGGTGGCGGGGGGAATGGGGCGGGTCTCCGGGCCGGGCCGTGCCAGGATAGGGGGGGCGAGGGGGCCGCGGAAGCCGCCCGCGCTCCGCTCTTGCACCGCAGCATGCCCTCGCGCCATCTTGGCCCGGGCAGCCAGCCCGAGGGGCCGATCCGGGCAGCCAGCCCGAGCGGCGTCTCGGGCCATCAGAGGGGTCTCGGCCGCGTGTACTTCGAGTTCGGGCGGACCCTCCAGGCAGGACTGGACTGCGCCGGCGATCTCGGCCCCGACCAGGGCGCCGTGTTCGGCTGGGTGCGCCACCCTGCCGGGCAGCCACCGGAGCTGCGCGTGGAGGCCGGCCCGGGCGCGCCGGTCGGCACTCTGCTGCTCGACCTGCACCCGCGCAACGACGTGGAGGAGGTCGAGGGCACGGCCGTGACCGGCTTCAGCCTCGTGCACGAGATTCCCCGCCGCATGGCCGGCCGGATCCTCGTGATCGGCGTGGCCGGCGGCCCGGCGGGCCGGCAGGAGGTGGCGATCGACCTCCTCGCCTACGACCTACCCTCGGAGCTGCGCGAGGTGACGCTGAGCCGGGACTGGGGCGCGAGCTACCAGCTGCTTCGCGCCTCCGCCCTCGACCCCGGGCGGGTCGCCACCCTGCACACGGAGGACGGGCCGGCCGGGATCTTCGGCCGCTGGCTGGACCGGCTGCCGCGCCTCGCCGGGGCGGCGGACTGGTTCATGGAGTTCAAGGACGCCCGCGCCGCCATCCTGCCCGACGGGGAGCTGGTGGTCTCCGGCGGGCTGCACGCGGCGGACGCACCGGCGGGCCGGATCGAGGCGATGGGCTGCGCGGTGGTGCGCGCCCCCGGCGGGGCCGCGGCGGTGGTGCCGCTGGCCGGGGAGGCCTCCGCGCCGCTGGAGAACGGCTTCGTCCTCTGTGGGGCCGTGGCGCCGCCGCCGGGCGCCACCGTCGAGGTGGTGGTCCAGCTCCGGCGCGGCATCCGCGCCTGGTGGTTCCTGGCGGAGGCCGCGCCGGTGACGCTGCCGGACTTCCTCGCCGCCCTCTCCCTGGGGCGCACCGAGCTCCTGCCCGTGGATGCGGCCTCGCTGCACGGCTGGCTGCGCGGCGCGCTGGCGGAGCGTTCCCGCGCCCTGCACGGCTACCTCTCCGGCATGGCCCTCTCGGGCGGCCCCGCCGCGCCGGGCGGCACGGCGCTCCTCTTCGACGTGAACGACGATTACGCGGCCCGGGTGCTCGCGCTGCTCGCGCCCGACATGGAGGCGCGCTTCGCCCGGATCGTGCTCAGCGGCCCCGCCGCCGGGCGCGCGGCGGCCGCCCTGCTGCGCCGCGGCGGCCTGGAGGTGATGGTGGGCGGGGACGCGGAAGGGGCCCTGGCCCTGGCTGCGGGGGGCGGCGGCACGGTGGCGCCGATCGACACGGCCGCCCTGGTGGACGCCGCGATCGAGGGGAACCCCGCGCGGCTGACCGCCAACGCGCTGCCGGCGGAGAGCCTGCCCTGGATCGCCGGCCTGCACGCCGTGGCCGGCACAGGAACGATGGAGGCGACGATGCGCCGCGTGGTGGCGATGATGGCGGGGGTGGACGCCTCCGCGCTGCCCGTGCCGGCGCAGCGGCCGGACCCCGTCGGGGGGCTGCTGTCGGAGCACCTTCGGGGCCTGTGGGAGATGGTGCCCATGGCGGGATCGCCGCGATGAGCCGCCCCACGATCATGGCCACCCCGGGCCGGGCGGCCGGCGGACCCGCGCCCTCCGTCTGCGTCGTGTCCCACGCGCATCCCGACTTCTCGAAGGGCGGGGGGGAGACGGCCGCCTACCGCCAGTACCAGACCCTGGCGGGGGAGGGTTGGCAGGCAAGCTTCGTCGCGGCGATCGAGCTGCCGAACGGCCAGCCGCCCTCGGATCGCGGGGAGTCCTTCGCCCGCTACGGCGAGAGCGAGTACCTCTACGCCGTGGGGGGCATGGAGGACGACCGGCTGTGGTGGCGCAGCGCCGAGGAGCGCCGCGCGCTGGTGCGGCTGCTCGCCGGGCTGAAGGCCGACGTCTACCATTTCCACCACTACTGGCGCGTGGGGCTGGACCTTGTGGCGGAGCTGGCCGAGGCGCGGCCGGACGCGCGCATGGTGGTGACCCTGCACGAGATGCTGGCCATCTGCAGCCACCACGGCCAGATGATCCGCACCCGCTCCCGCGAGCTGTGCCGGAAGGAGACGGCGCAGCGCTGCCTTCAGTGCTTCCCCGACCAGACGCTGGAGCGGCTGCGGCTGCGCAAGGCGCTGATGCTCTCCGGGCTGCGGCGCTTCCACCACTTCGTCTATCCCAGCTACTTCATCGCCGAGCGCTACCGCGCCTGGGGCCTCTCGCCGGACCGTGCGACGGTGCTGGAGAACTACCTCGGCGACGACCTGCTGGCGCAGCCCCGCCCGCGGCCGGACAGCGCCCGGCTCTCCGCCCGCTTCGCCTTCTTCGGGCAGCCCACGGAGTTCAAGGGCCTGGACGTGCTGGTCCCCGCCTTCGCCACGGCGATGCAGGAGGACCCCTCGCTCGGCCTCATCGTCTACGGCGCGACCGAGGCGGAGACGCTGCGCTTCTTCCCGCACCTGGAGAAGGCGATCGAGGCCGCCGGGGACCGGCTGACCTTCGCCGGTCGCTACGACGCCGCCGACGTGGTGGGGCTGATGTCCTCCGTCGGCTGGGTGATCATGCCCTCCATCTGGTGGGAGAACTCGCCCGTGGTGATCCAGGAGGCCCGGCGGGCCGGCACGCCGCTCATCGTCTCCGGCATCGGCGGCATGGCGGAGAAGGTGCAGGAAGGGGTGGACGGGCTGCATTTCCGCGCCGGCTCCGCCCCGGACCTCACCCGCGCCCTGCTGCAGGCGGCGGAGCCGGACACGCATGAGAGGCTGGCGGGAAGCCTGCGCGACGTGATCGGCCGGGACGAGTTCGTGGGCGCGCTGCGCGCCATCTACGGCGAGGAGGAGCTTCGCGATGCGAGGGCGGCCTGAGCGGAGGGGTGGACGGGCGGCAGGGCGGCCGCGTGGCCGGACGCGGCTGCTGAAGGCGGTGGGTGCCGGGGGCATCGCGCTCGCCTCCCTGCTGGCGGGCCTCTTCCTCGCCGGCGCGCCCAGCCCGGCCCTGGCGCAGCGGGAGCCCGCCTGCCCCAACCTTCCCGTCCGCAACCCCATGCCCCGGGAGGCGACGCCGGAGAACCTCCCCGAGCCCTACTGGCGGGCCCGCACGGCGGAGCTGAGCCGTGTCGCCGGCCGCGGCATGGGCTGGGCGCAGATGATCTTCATCGGCGACTCCATCACCCAGTTCTGGGACCCGCCGGTCTGGGAGGCGAGGTTCGGCTCCCGCGGGGCGGCGAATTTCGGGGTCGGCGGGGATTTCACCCAGGGCGTGCTCTGGCGCCTGCAGGAGGGCGGGCAGTGGCCCGCCACCCTCCGCCCGCGGGTGGCCGTGCTGCTCATCGGCACCAACAACGCCACCTACAACAACCCGCCCGAGGACACGGCGCTCGGCATCGCGGAGATCGTCCGGCTGATCCGCGGCCGCGCCCCCGCCACGCGGATCCTGCTGCTCGGCATCCTGCCGCGCGGCGCGGACGCCTCGGACCCCGCGCGCGCGCTGAACCAGCGGGTGAACGCGCTCATCGCGCCCTGCGCGGACAACAGCTCCGTCTTCTACGCCGATCTCGGCGGCGCGCTGGTCGATTCGGCCGGGCGGCCCCTGCCGGGAGTCCTCACGGACGGGCTGCACCTGTCGCCGGACGGCTACGCCAGGCTCGGCGCGGTGCTGGAGCCGCGGGTGAACGCCCTTCTCGGCCGCTGATCTTGGGCGCTGATCTTGGGCGCTGGGGGCGCAACGTTGCCGCCCCGCCATTGCTGGCGCGGCGGGCGGCGAATAACGTCCGGCCATGCGTGGCACGCGGCGAAGGGGGCAGGATGCGACCCGTGACCTGTTCCGGAACCGTCCGGCGCGGCCCGATCCTCTCCACGATCCCGCCCCGCGGGATCCCTTATCCCTTCCATCCGGGCAGCCCTCACCCATGACGACCCCTGAGCCCCAGCCCTCTTCCGGCACGGCGCGACGCTCCCTCCTCCTCGGGGCGGGCGCGGCCGCGCTCTCCGCCTCCGTCGCGCGTGCCCAGGCCCCCGGCCTCGTCATCGCCGGCACCGACGGGTGGCTGTTCGGGGCGTGGGACCGGGCGAACGACGCGCCGCTGGACAACATGCGCGCGGCGACCTCGGTGATCAGCCAGGCGATCGGCATCCTGCGCGGCGCCGGGATCCAGGTCGCGATGCTGCTGATCCCGTCCAAGACGGTGCTCTACCGGCAGTTCCTGCCCTCGAACGTGCGGTTCCAGGCCGATCTGGAGCGCCGCTACGGCATTGCGGCGGGCGAGTTCCGCCGCGCCGGCGCCATCGTGCCGGACGTGCAGGCCGCTTTCCGCGCCCGGCAGCCCTCCGTCCAGCTCTGGTTCAAGACCGATTCGCACTGGACGCCGATGGGGGCGGAGATCGCGGCCGTGGAAATGGCGAAGGCCGTCGGCCCGACCCTGCCGCCGAGCAGCCGGCCCGGCACCCAGGTGACCGCGCTGGTGAACCGCCAGTACCCGCGCGGGGACCTGGTGCGGCTGCTGCCCGCGGCGCAGCGCGACGGGTACGGGGTGGAGCCCTACCAGATCCGGGAGATCGCCTCCTCCGGCTCCCAGAACGACCTCATCGCGGACGACACGGCCGACGTGGCGCTGATCGGCAACAGCTACGTCGAGCCGCGCTACCTGTTTCAGCCCATCCTCTCCAACCAGCTGATGCGGCCGGTCTCGCTCTTCTGGAAGCCGAACAATGTCGGCCCCTGGGCGACGATCCTGCAGTATCTCTCGAGCGATCTCTTCAAGCAGCAGAGGCCCAAGGTGATCATCTGGACTCATCTCGAACTCGACCTCAGCACGGGCCCGAGCAGCGGCGGCTGGTCCCAGAACGCCATGTCGGCCGACAAATTCATCGCCGACCTGCGCCGCGGGGTGGGCGCGTGATGCCCGCCCGCTCCATGCGCCGTCGCCTCGGCGCCGCCGCGGCCGCCACCGCCCTTCTCGCCGCCTCGGCCGGGCCCGGCCTGGCCCAGGGGCAGGCCGCGGTCTACGACCCGCAGCCGCCGCCCGACTCCGCCTATGTCCGCTTCGTCAACACGCTCGGCGAGGAGGTGGCGCTGCGCCCGGCCTTCCTGCCGGCCGCGCGCCTGGGCACGAAGCCGGAGGAGCGCGTGACCCCCTTCGCCGTCGCGCAGCGCGTGACCGGCGGGCGTGAGATGGTGGTGGAGGCCAGCGCCGGCAGCCGCACCGGCCGCGCCGCGCTGAAGTTCGAGTCCGGCTCCTTCAACACCGTGCTCGTGCAGGTGCAGGGCAACAGCTTGGTGATGAAGCCCGTGGTGGACCAGGCGGACTTCAACCGCGCCCGTTCCCGGCTGAGCTTCTACAACGCCACCACGGACTGCGCCTCCGCCTCCGCGGTGCTGGCGCCGAACGGGCCGGCCGTGCTGGAGCAGGTGGCGCCCGGCACCGCCAAGGCGCGCAGCGTGAACCCCGTCACCGCCGAGATCCGCGCGGATTGCAGCCCCGGCCAGTCCGCGCCGGCCTTCCAGCTCTCCGGGCTCGAGGCGGGCGGCATGTACAGCATCTGGCTGATGCGCCCGGACGGCCGCAACCTCGTCTCGTTCATCAGCCGCGACACGACCGCGCGCTGGCGGGGCTGACCGGGCGTCGCGCTCCGCGCGAACCGCCTGTACCGGGAGGAGGAGAGAGCTCTTCCTCCTCCCGGACCTAATGGGGGCAACGCTTCGAGCGGGTCCCGCTGCGTTAGTTGCCGAAATCGCCCAACCGAAGCCACGCCCCGCAGTCATGTCCTGGGGCGGGCGCGAGGCAGCACGCGCCGCCCATGCCGGAGCGCCGCGTCAGGCCGGTGCGGCAGGTGCCCGAGGCCGGCCCGGACGCACCATCGCTTCTGATCGCCAGGGTGCCATCCCGGAGAGCTGGGGCGGCCGAGTCATGCCGCCCCGGGGACGACCGACCCGACTTTCCCGCTGCCTCGCGCCTCAGCGCGTGCTGGCGCGAAGCTGGGCGCCACGCAGCCGGGCAGCCTCCTCCAGCGCCTCGCGGGCGCGGACGGGATCGCGCCGCGCGCGGGCGATCTGCGCCTCGAGCAGGGCCATCTGCAGCCCGTCCGCGCGCCGGGCACGGCCTTCCGACAGGATCTGCTCGGCCCGGCCGAGGGCGTTGTTGAGGACCGCCGCCTCCCCCGCCACGGCGCGGGCCGCGACGTTGTCCGGGTCGCGGCCAAGGATGCCCTCGGCGACGCGCTGCGCCTCGTCGGCCCGGCCGGACCGGGCCATGACGCGGGCGGCGGCGAGCTGGACGTCGGGGTTGTCAGGTGCGTCGTCCAGCGCGCGGGAGAGACGTTCCATGGCGCCGCGCTGGTCGCCGCGGGCCGTGAGGCGTTCCGCCGCGGCCGCGGCGGCATTGCCGCGGATGGTCGCCACCTGCTGGCGCTGCTCGCGGGTCAGGCCGCTGTTCCCGGCCAGCCCGCCGATGAGGGACTCCGCCTCGGCGGTGCGGCCGGCCTCCACCATGGCAAAGCTCGCGGCCACGCGCCCGGCGGGGGTGGCGGGGGGAGAGGCGAGCACCGCGCGGGAGGCGGCCTCGAGGTTGCCGGTCTGCCGCAGGCGGTTGAAGGCCCGGATCACGCCGGCCTGGGTCTGGCCGGTCGGGTCCGGCTGGCCGGCCAGGCCGAGCAGCCGCCGGGCGGCATCGGATTGCGGGTTGCCGCGCGCCTGGCGCTCCAGGTCGCGCAGCTGCAGGGTCTGGCGGGTCTGGTCGAGCAGGCGGTCGCCGTCCGCCGGGCGGGCGCGGTCGGGGATGGCCTCCAGCCGGTCCGCCGCCTCGGCGATGCGGCCATCCGCATTGGCGAGGAGGGCGGAGGCGAAGAGGGCGTCGGCGGCGCCGCGGCGGGAGGCGAGCTGCGCCTCGAGGCGCCGGGCCTCTTCCGTCTGGCCATTGGCCTTGAGGGCGTTGGCGAGGTCGAAGGCGAGCCAGACGCTGTTCGGGTCGGAGGCGATAGCGCCGCGCAGGATCGCGATCTTGGCCGCGGGGTCGCGGGTGGCGGCGGCCTCCTGGCGCAGGGCGTTGGAGCGGGTGCCGAGGCCGCCCTCGGGCGGGCGGTAGCCGCTCTCGGCCAGGAAGCGGTCGGCCTCGGGCAGGCGGTTCTGGCGGGACAGCGCCTCGTAGAGGCCTGCCTGGGCGGCGGGCTGGTTGCGGCGCGCGGCGAGGACGCGGCGGAAGCGGCGCTCCGCCTCCGCGTTGTTGTTACGGCGGAGCGCGACCATCCCGAGGACGATCTCGCCCTGCAGCCGCTCGTTCGCGTTGCCGCGGAGGGCGCGCTGGGCGCTGCTGGCCGCGCGATCCAGCTGGCCCCGGTTCAGGCTCTGCCAGGCGACGTAGGAGTCGCTCGTGTAGTTGCCGCCCCCACGGCCGCCCCCGGTGGCGCCGCGCCCGCCGCCACTCCCCCCGGCCGTGGCGCCGCTGAGGTCGCCGACGCTGTTGCGGAACTCCTCCTCGCGGAAGGGCGTGATCTGCACGGCGCGGGCGAAGAACTCGCGCGCCTCCGCGAAGCGGCCCTGCAGCTTGCGGACGATGGCCATGCCGATGTGGGACTCGGCGTCCTGCGGGTCCTCGGCGATGGAGGCGGAGAAGAGCCGCTCGGCCTCCGCGTTCTTCTGCTCGGTGATGGCGGTCCAGCCGGCGAGGCGGTTGGTGATGGAGGCCGGGATCACCGTGGCCTTCGCCTCGTTGTACTTGGCCTGGATCTCCGCATCGGCGTTGCCGCCCACGGCCGCGATATAGGCCCCGATCTCCTCGGCCGCGTCCGGATCGCTGGGCAGCCAGAGCAGCGCCTGGCGCCAGGCCTGCCGCGCGGCCTCGCCCACTGTCGGTTCAGCCGCGAGGGCGCGGAGGCGCCGCAGCCCCTCGAACCGATAGGCCTCGCTGTAGGTAAGGAGCTGGGAGTAGGCGAGCTGCAGCGGCCGGTTCTCCGGCACGCGCGAGACGGCGCGCTCCAGCCCGGCGCGCGCCTCCTCGAAGTGGTCGGGGGAGCTGCCGGCCAGGGTCTGGTAGTACTCGGCGGCGAAGATCGCCGGCACCTCGCCATTGGGGAAGAGCTGGCGGTAGCGCTGCATCGCCGCCTCGCGCTGGCCGGCCTGGGCCAGGTTGCGGGCCTCGGCGAGCACGGCCTGGTCCACGGAGGCGGCGCGGAGCGCCAGCTCGGCCTGGGCGCGCTGCGGGCTGTCCGGGGCGATCTGCCGGAGCCGCGCGACATAGACCTCCGCCGTCGCGCGGTCGCCGTTCTGCGCCGCCACCTCGGCCGCCGCCAGCAGCACGTCCGGGCTGTTCGGGTCCACCGTCAGCAGCCGGTCCAGCGCCTGCTGCGCCAGCTCGGGCCGCCCCTGGGCGCTCCAGAAATTCGCCTGGTCGATCAGCACGGCGACACCGCGCGGGCCGGCGCGCCCCGCATCGGCCGAAGGCGCGGGAGCCGGGGTGGGGGAGGCGGCGCCCGGTGCCGGGTTGGGCGCCGGAACGGGCCTCGGCGGGGCTGTCGCGGTCGCGGGCGCGGGCCCGCCCGGCAGCGGGGGCGGCGACTGGGCCAGTCCGGGCGCCCCGCCGAGCGCGGCGAGCAGGAGAACGGTCCCGCCGGGCAGGATCCGCCGCCCGCCGGACCGGTTGGCCACCGGCGCGGCCAGGGCCGAATGGGGTTGGCGAGTGGACATCAGGCAAGGATTCCCGGGACGAGGCAGCGGCAGGCTTGTCTCATAATTTAACTGAGCGGTTCAGGATGCAAAGCGTTTCGTCGCCGTCTCGGACCCGCACGCGCGCCATGGCGGGCGCGGCGGGGGGCTCCTGGCGCCAGCGGGACCTCACCAGCGGGCCGCCAGGTCGCGCTCGCCCTGGCCCAGGGGCTGCCCCACCACGCGCTCCGGGATCTCCCAGATCACGAGGCGGGGCGGCGTCTCGCGGAAGGTCTGCCCGCCGAAATAGTCGTTCGCGCTGCCGGCGAAGCCGCCGCCGGCCTTCGCCGCGCTCACGACCGGGCTGCGGAGCAGCTCCTGCAGCGCGCCGTGGAAGTTCGCGTTTACGGAGTAGGAGGAGCCGACGAGCGCGACCTCCGGGGCCGGGGTCTCGTCCAGCAGCCCGCCGCCGCCGGAGGCCGCCTCGACGGCCGCGGTCGTCTCCAGCCTCTGGCGGTCGGGCGCCGGGCGCAGCGCGTCCGGCACGCGGTCGAGGCTCATGAGGCGGAGCAGGTCGCCGGGCCCGTCCGTCTCCTCGGCGGCGGCCGTGGTCCGGAAGGCGGTGCCGCGGGAGAGGGGATAGACGCGGAGTGCGGCCGCGATGGCGGCCGCGGCGGCGCGGGCACCTTCCTGGCTCCAGTGCGTGTCGGTGCGCCACCAGGCGCCGCCCTGCGCCTCTCGCGCCATGAGGGGCCGCAGCAGGAGGAGGGGCTGGATCCCCTGGCCCCGCAGCAGTTCCGCGAAGGCGTCGTAGCGCGCCTCCGCCTGGGCGGAGTGGGGCGCCCCGCAGAGCTTGTCCCGCTTCACCCGCGCCTTGTCCGGCACCAGGGCGACGGTGAGGAGGATGCCGCGCTGCGCCAGGCCGTCCCGCACCCGGCGCACGATCGCCGCGCGCTCCGCCATCGCGGCCTCCGCGCCCGGCCAGGGGCGCAGCTCCTCTGTCAGGAACAGGGTGTCGTCGCAGCCCACCCGGACCTGTGGCCCGCCGGAGCGGAACAGGTCGTAGCGGAACACGCCGCCGCTGGCGCGCAGCAGCGGGTCCGCCGGCAGTTCGTGCGCCAGCACATGGTTCACCGCGCCGGTGAAGCGGCCGGAGAGGAGGGATTCGGCGTTCAGCGCCGGCCGCAGCCGCTCCTGCCCCCGCTCGCTGGCAACCGCCGCGATCCCCTGCCAGGCGCCGATCGCCAGCAGCAGGGCCGCGGCGGCGCCCTGGAACACCGCGGCGGCGTTGGCGCCTTTCCAGGAGGTCTCGCTCATCGGCGCTCTCTCAGAACTGGAAGTAGAGGAAGGGCACGGCCGCGCGGCTGTAGAGCAGCACGACGCCGAGGAGGAAGCCCGCCATCGGCCCGATCACCCAGAGGGCGCGCCAGAAGCCGCCCATCGCCTCCGGCGGCCGCTGGAAGGGCAGGCGCGGACCGAGCAGGGGCAGGTAGACGACGATCACGGCGATCAGGATGGTCCACCACTGGTCCGGGGTGACCTGCCAGGCCAGGGCGTCGCTCAGCGGCGCGCCGTTCAGGCCGACCATGCCGCCGTACATCGTCATCGCGCTGCCCATGTCGTGCGCGCGGAACACCACCCAGCCGATGATCGCCGCCAGCATCGTCAGCAGGTTGCCGAGGATGAAGGGCATGGGCGGGAAGCCCGCCTGCTGCATCAGCCGGTGGATCGCCAGCAGCCCGCCGTGCCAGGCGCCCCAGACGATGAAGGTCCAGTTGGCGCCGTGCCAGAGGCCGCCGATCACCATCGTCAGGAACAGGTTGAGGTAGGTGCGGAAGGCGCCCTTCCGGTTCCCGCCGAGCGAGATGTACAGGTAGTCCCGCAGGAAGCGCGACAGCGTCATGTGCCAGCGCTGCCAGAAGGCCTGAATGTTGCCGGACAGGTAGGGGTGGTTGAAGTTCTCGGGAAAGTGGAACCCGATCATCAGCGCCAGCCCGATCGCCATGGCGGAGTAGCCGGCGAAGTCGAAGTAGAGCTGCAGCGTGTAGGCAATGGCGCCCGTCCAGGCGTCGACCAGGGTCGGGTTCGGCAGGGCGAAGGCGGCGTCCGCCACCAGGGCCACCGTGTCCGCCAGGACCACCTTCATCGTGAAGCCGGTCATAAAGCGCCGCGCGCCGAGGCCGAACTGCGCCAGCGTGTGGGGGCGGTAGACCAGCTCGTCCTTGATCTCGGCGTAGCGGACGATGGGCCCGGCGATGAGCTGGCTGAAGATCGCCTTGTAGGTGGCGTAGTCCAGCAGCTTCTGCGTGATGGGCACCGTGCCGCGCCAGATGTCCACGAGGTAGGACACGGATTGCAGCACGTAGAAGGAGAGGCCGATCGGCAGGATGATCTCGACCCAGGGGATGGGCTGGTAGCCGAGCGCCCCGCGGACGTCGTTGACCATCCCCACGCCGAAATTCGCGTACTTGAAGTAGGCGAGCACCCCGAGGTTGCCGACGAGGCCGATGATGAAGAGCGTGGTGCCCTTGCGGGTCTTCGGCCCCGCCCTGTCCATGGCCTTCACCGTGTAGAAGGTGAAGATCGTGCAGAACATCAGCAGCAGCAGGAAATCGACCCGCCACCAGGCGTAGAAGGCCCAGGACAGGATGAGGATGGGCCAGTTCCGGAACCGGAACGGCGTGAGGAAGTAGACCGCGAAGAAGAGCGGCAGGAAAAGGCAGAGGAACTCGAAGGAGGCGAAGATCATGGGGTGCCGCACGCTCCGCCCTGCCCGTGCCCGGGCCGCCTCAACCCTGTCATGCCATCCCCCATCCGCCCGGCGCCGTTGTGGCGCGACGAACCCCGGTATCCGCGCCCCGGAAGCCGGGCGTCGTCTCCGCCGGGGACCGGCCGCTCCCGGACGGGTGGGAATCGACAGGTTGCGGTTTAGGTGAATATCTAAACCTACCGCAACTGGGCCGGTAAATGAGACGCGGCCCGGTGCGACATGCGGCGCGGGCCGTCACCTCGCCGCCACACCTGCCGGCGGCGGCGATCTGGTGGGGGCGGGGGCGAACTGGCATTCTGCTGCGTCACCCCGCAACGGAGCGCGCCCTGCATGCCAGGCACCACGGCCTTGCAGCCGCTCCCCGATTCCATGCGCGCGCGTCGCGCGGTGATCCTGGACTGCGACCCCGGCACGGACGACGCTATCGCCCTCTGGCTCGCCATGGCCTCGCCGGAGGTCGACCTTCGCCTGATCACCGTGTCCGGCGGCAATGCCGGGCTGGGGCGGACGGTGGACAATGCCTGCGCGGTGGTCGGCCTCGCCGGCGCCGTGGTTCCGTTGGTGCCGGGCGCGGAACGGCCGCTGCTCGGCGGGTTCCGGGGCGACGGCGCGGTGCACGGGGCGGACGGGCTGGCGGGGATCGGCCTTCCGCCCGGCCCCCCGCCGGTGCGGGCCGTGGCCGCGGACGCGATCCGCGCCGTGCTTCGGGAGGCGCGGCCGGGCTCCGTCACCCTGGTCGGAATCGCGCCCGTCACCAACCTGGCCCTGGCGCTGGCGACCGAGCCCGCGCTGGCGGACCGGGTGGCGGCGGCGGTGTTGATGGCCGGCGCCTGGGGGGAGGGGAACTGGACCCCTTCAGCCGAGTTCAACGCCGCCAGCGATCCGGAGGCGCTGGCCATCCTCCTCGCCGCCGGCATCCCCGTGACGCTGGTGACGCTGGAGCTGACGGCGCAGGCGCTGGTCACGCCCGCGCGGATCGCCGCCCTTCGTGCCGCGGGCGGTGGCGCCTGCCTGCGGGCGGCCTGCGACATCATGGCGGCCGTCCCGCCCTCGCGCCGGATGGGCGGAGAGGGGCATCCGCTGCACGACCCCTGCGCCGTCGCCTGGCTCGTGCGGCCGGAGCTGTTCCATGCCGCGCCCGCCCACGCCTCGGTGGACACCGGCCCCGGCCCGGCGCGCGGGCGCACCCATATCGACCGCTGGGGCCGCGGCGGCGGCGCGCCGAACGTCACCCTGGCCGAGGCGCTGGACGCCGACGGGTTCTTCGCCCTGCTGGGGGAGCGGCTGGCGCGCCTGCCGTGAGGGCCGGCCTCAGCCGGCGGCCCCCTCCAGCACTCCGCGCACCCAGGCCTCCGCGTCGGGCCCTAGCCCGGTGGAGTGCACCCCGTCCACGACCTCCGAGACGAGGAGGCGCCCCTCCAGCCCGGCCCGGAGCAGCGCCCCGTCCAGGTGGGTGAGCAGGTAGCGGGCGGAGACGCTCGTCTCCACCAGCATCCCGCCGCCGAGCATCATGTGGCTCTCGCTCAGCTCCCACACCGCGGCCTCGAGGGCCTCGGGGCCTCCTTCGGGCAGCTCGTGCAGCACCAGGCACAGCGTCATCGGTTCCTGCCCGCCCGGGGTTGCTGGCGGGCGGGCCGACCCGGGGCCGCCGCCCCGGGTCGTCCGGCCGATCCGTCCGCCCTTCCCGGCGGGGGAACGGGGGTCTAGAACATTTTCATCCGCCGCGGGGCAGCATCCCAGCGCGGCGCGCGCGAATCAAGCGCTGCGACGGGGAAGCGGAATGACCGAGATCATCGCCCACCGGGGCGGCGCCATCCTCTGGCCGGAGAACAGCCTCCAGGCGTTCCGCCAGGCCATCGCCGCCGGGGCGGACGCGGTGGAGTGCGACGTCCACCTCTCCTCCGACGGCGTCCCGATGGTGATGCACGACGCCACGCTGGAGCGGACGAGCAACGGCACCGGCCCGATCGCCGGCTGGACGGCGGCCGAACTGGCCGAGATGAAGCTCGTCTCCGCCGACGGGGAGCCGCCGCCCCGGCTGTCCGACCTTCTCTCCATCGTCGCCGGGGGCCGCGCGGGGCTGCAGGTGGAGGTGAAGGCGGATGGCGGCGGCCGCCCGGACCTCGCCCTGCTGGAACGGGTGCTGATCGAGCTGGACCGGCACGACCTGCGCGGCCGGACGGAGATCATCACCTTTGAGGCGGAGGTGGCGTCCGCCGCCGTGGCCGCCGGCGGGCTGCAGAACGTCGCCTGGCTCTTCGCGCCGGTCATGCTGCGCTATCTCGGCGCGGAGGGCGTGGTGACAATCGCCCGCCGGACCGGTTCGACCATGGTGGAGACGCACGAGGCCGTGCTCGATCCCGCGCTGCTGGGGGTGCTGCGCGGCGCCGGGCTGCGCGTGGGTGCCTGGGGGGCCAACCGCGCCCCGGCCATCCGGCGCATGCTGGAGATTGGGCCGGATGCCTTCGCGACCGACGATCCCGTCCTCGCCCTCGCCATGCGCAAGGCGGCCAGCATTTAGCGGGGGGCGTCGCGGCAACCGTGGCTGACGGGGTGCGCCGGGACGCGATCCCCCCTATCTCCCGCCCCCATGTCAGACCTGCCGCTCCTCCGCCTCCTCCCCGGCCGCGACCGGCGTGCCAAGGCGGGCCATCCCTGGATCTTCTCCAACGAGGTGGCGATGACGCCGGAGGCGCGCGCCATCCCGCCCGGCAGCCCCGTGCGCGTGGAGGGGGATGACGGTGTCCGGCACGGGATCCACCACTTCAACCCGCACTCCCTCATCGCCGGGCGGCGGCTGGCGCGCGACCCCGCCACCCCGATCGACGACGCCTTCTGGCAGGCCCGGATAGCGGAGGCGCTGGCGCTGCGCACCCGCCTCTTTCCCACCCCGCACTACCGCCTGGCCCATGCCGAGGCGGACGGGCTGCCCGGCCTCATCCTGGACCGCTACGGCGACCTCGTGGCGTTGCAGGCGAACACGGCGGGGATGGAGGCCGCCACGCCGGCCATCCTGCGCGCGCTGGACGCGCTGATCGCCCCGCGCGCCGTGGTGGCGCGGAACGAGGCCGCCGTTCGCGCCCTCGAGGGCCTGCCGGAGGCGACGCTGCTGCTCCGCGGCACGGAGGCCACGGGCACGGTGGAGGAGGGCGGGGTGAGCTTCGCCGTCGATCCCCTGGGCGGGCAGAAGACCGGCTGGTTCTTCGACCAGCGGGAGAACCGCGCCCGGGTGGCGAAGCTGGCGCGGGGCGAGACGGTGCTGGACGCCTTCTGCCACACGGGCGGCTTCGGCCTCCAGGCCGCGGCGGCCGGGGCATCGCGGGTCACCCTCCTCGACCGGTCCGAGCACGCCCTGGCCACGGCCATGGAGACGGCCCGGCGCAACGGTCTGGAGGACCGGGTGGAGGCGGTGCGGGGCGAGGCTATGGAGACGCTGGAGCGCATGGCCGCCTCCGGCACCCGCTACGGCGTGGTGGTTGCGGACCCGCCCGCCTTCGCGAAGTCCCGCAAGGACATCCCGCAGGCCGTGCGCGCCTATTCCCGCCTGGCGCGGATCGCGGCGGGGCTGGTGGCGCCGGGCGGCATCCTCTTCATCGCCTCCTGCTCCCACCACGTCCCCTCGGGCGAGTTCACGGAGACGGTGCTGGCCGGGCTGCAGCGGGCCCGGCGCGACGCCCGGATCCTTGCCATCACCGGGGCGGGTCCGGACCACCCCATCCATCCCATGCTGCCCGAGAGTGTGTACCTCAAGGCACTGACCTTGCAGCTCTCCTGATGCGGGTGCGCGGGCGGTCCAGGGTCTTTCGGCAGGGCTGCCCCGCTCTCACGTAGCTAGCTAACGTTAGCTTGCTACCACACATTTCCGCCCATGACCCTCAACGCCGAATTCGTCACGGCCCTGCGCCGGGTGACGCAGCGCTGGCGCGCCCTCTGGGACGCCGAGCTGCGGGGCAGCGGCCAGACGCTCGGCCGGTCCCGCGCGCTGCTCACCCTCTCCCAGTCCGGCGGCAGCGCCATGCAGCGCGACGTGGCGGAGGCGCTCTCGGTGGAGGGCCCCACCCTTGTCCGCCTGCTCGACGGGCTGGAGCGCCAGGGCCTGATCCGGCGGGAGCCCGTGCCCGGAAACGGGCGCGCCAACCGGATCGTCCTTACCGAGGCCGCCGGCCCGGTGGTGCGGGAGGTGGACGGCATCTCCGAGGCGCTGCGCGAGCGGGTGCTGCACGGCATTCCCCGCGCGGAACTCGAAACGGCGCTGCGGGTTCTCACCACGGTCGCGGCCCGGCTGGAGGGGCTGGGCACGGCATCCGAGAAGGCACCCGGGGAGGGGCAGGGATGAGCGACACCGGCGCGGCCGCGGCCGCCCCTTCCACTCCGGCGCCGCCCGCCGCGCCGGAGAACATCTCCTTCCCGAACCTCGCGCTCTACATGCTGGCCTCGCTCACCTTCGGGTTGGCCCAGGGGCTCGGGAACTACCTCGTGGCCGGCAACCTGCAGGCCGTGCAGGCCACCTTCGGCGCCACGACGAACGAGGCCGTGTGGCTGATGGCGGCGTACAGCTCCACCAGCATCACCGCCTCCATCCTGCTCTGGAAGCTGCGCACGCAGTTCGGGCTCCGGCGGGTGGCGAAGATCGCTATCCTCTTCCTCGTCGCCGTCTCGATCGCCCATGTCGCGGTCCATGACCTGGGCTCCGCCGTGCTGCTGCGCGCCGTGGCCGGCTTTGCTGGGGCGATGCTGAACACCCTGGCCTTCCTCTACGTGCTGGAGGCGCTGCCGCTGCGGCACAAGCTGACGGTCGGCATCGCGCTCGGCCTCACGGGCTCGCAGGTGGCGGTGCCCCTGGCCCGGCTGATCTCGCCGCACCTGCTGGAGATCGGCCTCTGGCCGCAGCTCAACATGGTGGAGCTGGCGCTCTCCCTCCTGTGCCTCTTCTGGATCCTCGTCCTGCCGATCACCCCGCCGGTCTCGGCCAAGGTCTTCGACCGGGTGGACGCGGTCAGCCTGCCGTTGCTGATCCTCGGGATGGGCCTGATCGCGGTGGTGCTCACCCTCGGCCGCTACTACTGGTGGACGGAGGCCTCCTGGCTCGGCCTCTGCCTGGCGGCCGGCCTCGCCTGCCTCACGGCTCTCGTCGTGATCGAGCTGAACCGGGAGCGGCCGCTGGTGAACCTGCACTGGCTTTCCTCCCGCGACATGATCCTCTTCGGCGGCTCCATGTTCTTCTCCCGCTTCATCCTCTCGGAGCAGACCACGGGCGCGATCGGCTTCTTCCAGAACCTCGGCCTACTGAACGAGCACATGGCCGGGATGCTCTGGGTCATCCTCCTCGCCACCCTTGCCGGCTTCCTAGGCGTCTCCCTGATCAACAGGCCGGAGAACCGTGCCGCGATCCAGGCGGTGGCGCTGGCCCTCATCACCCTCGGCGCCTGGCTGGAGAGTCACGGCACGAGCCTGACCCGGCCGCAGGACGTGCTGCTCTCCCAGGGGTTGGTCGCCTTCGGCGGCGCGATCTTCCTGCCGCCGGCCGTGGGGTGGAGCTTCGCCCACACGCTGAAATGGGGGATCGAGCGCCTGACGAGCTTCTTCGCGGTCTTCCTTGCCTCGCAGAACCTCGGCGGCCTGCTCGGCGCGGCGGGGCTCGGCAGCTTCCTCGTGGTGCGGGAGAAGTTCCACTCCAGCCAAATCGTCGAGAACCTGACCGGGGCCGATCCCCTCGTCGTGCAGCGCATCCAGGCGTACGGCGCGTCCTACGCCCGTGTGCTGAACGACCCGGCCCTCCGGAGCGCGGAGGGCTCCGCCCTGCTCGGCGGGGTAGCCACCCGCGAGGCCTATGTCCTCGCCTACAACGACCTCTTCCTCGTCGTTGCCGTCGTCTCGGCGCTCTGTCTGCTCGGCCTCCTCCTCCACCAGCTCATCATCCGGCTCGGCCGCGGCGGCGCGCAGGCGCCCGCGGGCCCGGCCCGGCCTGCCTGAACCCCCTCCCGGAACCTCCCGCGAAAGCCATGTCCTTCAAGTCCACCCTGTCCCGCGCCACGCTTCCCGCCCTGGTCGTCGGAATCGCGGCCGTCCTCCTCGTCCTCTACACCTGGCGCCTGCCGCCCTTCACCTCCACGGTGCAGGTCACGGACGATGCCTATGTGCGCGGCCAGGTCACCGTCATCAGCCCGCAGGTCGCGGGCTACGTCATCGATATCCCCGTGCACGACTACGCGGCGGTGAAGCAGGGCGATCTCCTCGCCCGCATCGACGACCGCATCTACCAGGCGCGCCTCGCCCAGGCGCGCGCCGGGCTCGCCTCCACCCAGGCGGCGCTGCGCAACCTCGATGTCCAGCGCGGCACGAAGGAGGCGCAGGTGCAGGTAGCCCGCGCCCAGGTGGAGAACGCCGAGGCGGTGCTGGCCAAGGCCCGCGCCGACCTGCGCCGCATCGGCCCACTCATCGAGCAGAACATCCAGTCCCGCGCCTCCGGCGACCAGCTCAACGCCGCACTACGCCAGGGCGAGGCCGGGCTCGACCAGGCCCACGCGAACGAGGCCGTGGCGCAACAATCCCTGGCCGAGACCCTGGCCAGCCGGGACAACCTCCAGGCTTCCGTGCAGGCCGCCGAGGCGGCGGTGCGCCTGGCCGAGATCGACCTGCAGAACACCCGGGTCACGGCCCCGCGCGATGGCATGCTCGGCGAGGTGGGCGCCCGCGTGGGCCAGTACGCCACCGCCGGGACGCAGCTCACCTCGCTCGTGCCCTCCCTCCGCTGGGTGGTGGCGAACTACAAGGAGACGCAGCTGCCGGGGATGCGGCCCGGCCACCCCGTGACCTTCCGCGTGGACGCCCTCCGCGGCGCGGCCCTGACCGGCCGGGTGGAGCGCTTCTCCCCCGCCACGGGCTCCGAGTTCAGCGTGATCCGCGCGGACAACGCCACGGGCAATTTCACCAAGGTGGCGCAGCGCCTGCCCGTTCGCATCGCCATCGATCCGGGCCAGCCGCTGGCCGACCAGCTCTCGCCCGGCATGTCCGTGGTGGTGAGCATCGACACGGCCGCAGCACCCGCGGCGGAGTGAGCGGGACGACGGGCCTGTCTTGCGCGTCCGGTCTGTGGCCAGGGAGAGGAAGAAGGAATTCTTCCTCTCCCCGGACCCCTCACCATCTTCTTCTTCTAGGCTTTGGTCTCACCCTGCTGACGGTGCGCCTCGGGTCGATGACCCGAGGCGACTGCAAGGGCAGGATAAAGTCCGTCACGGATTGATCCCGTATCAGGACGGTGCGGCGGCAGCCTGATGGGGTTCCAAGGGCCTCAGGCCCTTGGCGGGGGTTCCAGGGGGCAGCGCCCCCTGGCTCCGGACAGCGCCGGGAACAGTCCGGAGATCAGGCCGCCGGAAGGGTGAAGCGCGCCGTTGTCCCGCGGCCCGGGGCGCTGTCCAGCGCGAACTCGCCTTCCTGCAGCTCCACCAGGGTTCGCACCAGCGGTAGGCCGAGGCCGGTGCCGCGCTCGCCCGTGCCCTGGACGCGGCCGAAGGGTTCCAGCGCGATGGCCAGCTCCTCGGGGGAGAGGCCCGGGCCGGTGTCGGCGACGCGGACGGTGACGGTGCGGCCCGTCCGCTCCGCCGACAGGGTGATGCGGGAGCCCGGGCCGGCGTACTTCACCGCGTTGCCCAGCAGGTTGAGCAGGATCTGCAGGAGGGAGCGGGGATCCGCCATGGCGCGGAGGCCGGGCGGGATCTGGACCTGCAGGTCCATGTCGCGGCCCGCCGCCTCCGCCCGCAGCAGCCGCGCGGCGCGCTGGCCGAGGGCGGCGAGGTCGACGGGCTGCGTGTCCAGCGCGGTCCGCCCCTCCCGCAGCGCGGCGAAGCGCTGGACGTCCTCGATGAGGGTGAGCATGTGCTGGCCGCCATCGGCGATGTCGTTCACGAAATCGGCGTAGAGCTTGTGGCCGAGGGGTCCGTGGGGCTGCATCTGCAGCAGCTCGGCGAAGCCGAGGACGGCGTTCAGGGGCGTCCTCAGCTCGTGCGTCACCTCGGCCAGGGCGCGCTCTCGCCGCCGCACCGCCTCCAGCGCCTCGTGCCGGGCGCCGCGGGCGGCGGTCAGGGCGGTGTCGAGGCTGGCCAGGGTTTCCTGGGTGGTGGTCATCAGGCGGCCGGCAAGATCCGGCAGCCCGACAGGGAGGTCGGGCAGGGCTTCGTCAACCTCGTAGGCCCGCAGCGCCCCCGCGCTCAGCCGCACCGGGGCCAGCAGGGCGCGAAGGGCGAGCAGCGAGAGCGCGGTGCCGACGAGGGTGGCGGTGAGGAGCACCGAGAGGAGGGTCCAGTCCGCCGGCCGGTCCCTCAGCAACAGGAGCAGTGCGGCGGTCAGCGGCAGGTGGATGGCGACGAAGGCGACGATGAAGAACTTGCCGACGTAGCCGAAGGGAACCCGGAGCTGGTGGAGCAGGAGGTAGAGGCGCATGGCGCCCCACTCTACTACCGATTGTCCCAGCGGTTCAGAGGAAACGCGCCCGAAGGTCCACGCTGTCCCGCCGGCCCAGCGCCCCCCGGTGCTCGGCGAGCCAGGCCTCAGCGGCGGCGCGGCCGTCCTCACGCAGGGCGGAAAGGAAGTTCCAGTCGCCGTTGTATTTGCTGGTCATGCCGAAGCGGCGCATCTTCTCCTCATCCTCGATGACGTGGACGTACAGGCGCTGGTAGCGCGGCGGAACCAGCACGCCCTGGTCCACGAGGCGCTGGACGAACTCGATGGCCCGCATCTCGTACATGAGGGAGGCGTTGAAGCTGATCTCGTTCACCCGGGTCTCGATCTCCTGCACCGTGCGCGGGATGTCCGGGCGGGAAATGGGGTTGATGCCGATCAGCACGATGTCCTGCGGGCTGCCCGGGCGCTCGTAGAGGGGCCAGAGGGCGGGATTGCCCATGAAGCCGCCATCCCAGTAGGCCTCGCCCTCGATCTCCACGGCGCGGAACAGGTTGGGCAGGCAGGCGGAGGCCAGCAGCGCCTCCCGCGTCACCTCCTGGCGGGAGAAGACGCGGGGCTTGCCGCTGCGGACGTTCGTGGCCGTCACGTGCAGGCGCGGCGCCTCGGGGTGGTGGCACAGCACCTCCAGGTCCAGCACCTCCTCCAGCACCCGGCGCAGAGGGTTCATCTCGATGGGGAAGGGGTTGAGCTGGTAGGGGGAGAAGAAGCGCGTCAGCGTGTCGAAAGCCTGCCAAGCCAGCCCGTGGCTGAGGTCCGGGCCCCAGACCAGCTGTTCCAGCGGCGTGTTGCGCAGCGGGCTGAAGGCGTAGCGGGCGCCGATGGCGGTCCAGAGCCGGTCCAGCAGCGCCTTCGCGCCGTCCCGCCCGCCCTGGGCGTAGCCCTGGGTGAAGGCGGCGCCGTTCAGGGCGCCGGCCGAGCTGCCGGAGATGGCGGCGACCTCGACCGACTCCTCCTCCAGCAGCCGCAGCAGGACGCCCCAGGTGAAGGCGCCGTGCGAGCCGCCGCCCTGGAGGGCGAGGCTGATCCGGTGCGGTTCAGCCGGGCGGGAGAGCGCCGGGGCGGCCGGCGTTCCCTCGATCGGGGGCAGCCCCTCCTTGCCGTCCTTCCCGTCCGCCGTCCCGCTCACGAAGCGGTCCAGGCGCCGTCGATGGGGAGGGCCGCGCCGTTCACCGCGCCGCTGTTCGGGCCGCAGAGGTACAGCGCCATCTGGGCCACCTCCTCCACCTCGACCCAGCGCTTGCTTGGCTGCTTCTCCAGCAGGAAGTCGGTCAGCGCCGCCTCCTCCGAGACGCCGTGCTGCTGCGCCAGCGGCCCCACCTGCGCCTCGGCCAGCGGGGTGCGGACGAAGCCCGGGCAGATGGCGTTGCAGGTCACGGGCGTGCGGGCGATCTCGATCGCGACCGTCTTGGTAAGCCCGACGACCCCGTGCTTGGCGGCGACATAGGCCGCCTTGAAGGGTGAGGCGACGAGGCCGTGGGCGGAGGCGACGTTGACGATCCGCCCCCAGTTCCGGGCCCGCATCCCCGGCAGCAGCGCCCGGATGGCGTGGAAGTTGGAGGAGAGATTGATGGCGAGGATGGCGTCCCACTTCGCCTCCGGGAACTCCTCAACCGGGGAGACGAACTGGATCCCCGCGTTGTTGACGAGAATATCCACCTTGCCGAGCGCGGACTCCGCCTCCGCGCACATCGCGCGCACGCCCTCGGCCTTCGACAGGTCGGCACCGGAATAGGGCGTCTCGGCCCCCGTGATCGCGGCGACCTCGCCGCGGGCGGCGGAGATGGCGTCCGGCGTGCCGAATCCGTTCAGCATCACCCTGGCCCCCTCCCGCGCGAAGGCGAGGGCGATTCCGAGCCCGATGCCGCTGGTGGAGCCGGTGACGAGGGCCGTGCGGCCCTCCAGGGACTTGCTCAAGGCGAGAACTCCATCTGGTCGGGCGCAGAGAACGCCTAGGGCACCCGCTTCGCAATCCCTGCCAGGAAGCGCAGGGCGGGGTTGGACAGGGCGGGCGCCCGGTGTTCCAGCGCGGCCCGGGCGATGGCGGCCGAGAGGGTGGGGTGGGGCAGGGGCGCGCCGCCGAGATCGGAGATCGGCCGGCCCAGGCCCATGGCGAGCATCCCCGCCATCTCCATCCCGCCCGGCGCCAGGAGGGCCGCGCCGGCCAGCCGGCCGCCCGCATCGGCGAAGAGCGTCACCAGGCCCTCGCCGACCTCCTCCGCCGCGCCGCGGGTGGTGTCGGCCAGCGGCCAGCGGAAGCGCTGGCCTCCGCCGGAGACGGTCCCGAGCTGCACCAGGGCCGGCTCCGTGCGAATCGCCCGGGTCGGCTCCGGCGCGGCCGCCGGGGCCGGGAGGCGGAAGAGCATGGAGCGCGCGACGGTGCCGATATCGCCGGCGCCGGGGCGCCCGATCGCCCCGCCCGCGGCCCAGACCCGCCGGTTCCCCGCCACGCGCAGGCCGCCATCCACGGCCAGCGGCCCTTCCGCGATCCCGGCAGTGAAGAGGTCCAGCCCGGCCAGCCGCGGCGCGCGGCCGAGGGCGAGGAGGAGATGGGAGCCCTCCACCCGCCGTCCGTCGGCGAGGAGCAGGGCGAGGCCGGTCCCGGCGCGCTCCGCCCGCGCAGGCTCAGCGCCCTCGATCACCTCCACGCCGTCCCGCCGCAGGGCGCGCGCCACGCCCTCCGCCATGTCGCGGTCGAAGCCGGGGGCGAGGGGGCCGGGGGAGACGAGGGTCGCGCGCGCGCCGAGGCGGGCGAAGGCCTGGGCCATCTCCAGGCCGAAGGGCTCGCCGCCGAGCACGATCAGGTGGTCCGGTCGGTCGCCCAGCTCCGGCAGCGTGTCCTCAGTGAGGTAGGGCAGGACCTCCAGCCCCTCCAGCGCGGGAACCACGGGGAGGGACCCCGTCGCGATCACCGCGCGGCGGAAGCGCCATTCCCGCCCCGCCGCGCCCACCCGGTCCGGGCCGGCGAAGCGGGCCGTGCCGCGCACCAGCTCGATCCCCATGGCCTCGTACCGCGCCGCGGTCGAATCGGGCGCGGCATCGGCGTCGGCGGCGGCGAGGTGGGTGCGGAGAGCGAGCCAATCCACCGGCACCGCACCCTCGCCCAGCCCGAAGCGCCGGGAATCCCGCATCAGCGCGGCGCGCGCGGCCAAGCCGCGCAGGGCGGCGGCGGCGATCGCCGGGTCCGGCGCCTCCCCGCCCATGGCGCCTCGCTCGAACAGGGTGACCCCCAGCCCCAGGGCGCGGGCCAGGGCCGCGATGCCCCGGCCGGCCTCGCCCGCGCCGATCACGGCGATGTCGGTCTCCGGCATGGTCCCTCCTGCGATGCGGCGCCCCGGCCCCCGGCCGGGCGGCGACACGCATAACGCGGCGCGGCAGGAAGGGTAGGGGTCCGCCCGCGCAAAGCGGCCGTGGAAGCGGGCCGTGGAATTGGGTCGTGATATAGGATCGGGGCGAAGGCTTCGGTTGACGCGGAGGCCCACGCCTTCCTATACAGCGCCACCCGCGCCGGGGGTCCCGCCGCGGCTACCCGTGTCCGCCCTCTCCCACTTGCGGAGGGGCGGAGGGTGGCCGGGACCCATCGGGCACCAGACCACCTCTCGCCGCCCCAACGACCCGGGCCGGCCAGCACCGATACGGAGCGCCTTGCCGTGAAGCGTACCTACCAGCCCTCCAAGCTCGTCCGGAAGCGCCGGCACGGGTTCCGCACCCGCATGGAGACGGTGGGCGGCCGCAAGGTGCTGGCCAACCGCCGCGCCAAGGGCCGCAAGAAGCTGTCCGCCTGAGGAACCCCTCCGGGGCGCCCTCTCCCATGCCCCGGACACGGACCTCCGCATGAAGCTGCCCCGGATGAAGAAGCGGCGCGACTTCCTTCGCGCCGCCCAGCGCGGCAAGCGCGCCGCCCGGCCGGGGCTGGTCCTCCAGGCTCTGCCGGAGACCGGCGGGCCGATGCGCCTCGGCTTCACCGTCACGAAGAAGGTGGGGAACGCCGTGGTGCGGAACCGCACCAAGCGCCGCCTGAGGGAGGCTGCCCGCCTCCTTCTCGGCGCCACGCCGCCCGAGGGCTGGGACATCGTGCTGATCGGCCGCGACGAGACGCGGGGCCGGCCTTTCGCGCAGCTCCAGGGAGACCTGCGCGGCGCGCTGAAGCAGGCGGGCGTGCCCCTATGACATCCCGTACAGTGGGCGGGCCGGGCATCGCCGCCGAGGCGCTGAAGATCGGCGTCCGTACCTACCAGTTCACGCTGCGCCCCTTCATCGGGGCGCATTGCCGATTCCACCCGCACTGCAGCGCCTACGCGATCGAGGCCCTGTCGGAGCACGGCGCGCTGCGCGGCACCGCGATGACCGCGCGCCGCATCCTCCGCTGCAATCCCTGGCACCCCGGGGGTTACGACCCGGTGCCCGCCGCCAAGACGAGCTGAACGCCGGACCGATGGACAACAAGCGACTCCTTGCCGCGATCGCGATCTCGATCGGCATCCTCCTGCTCTTCGACGTGTGGAACCGCCCCGCGCGCGAGGCGCAGCGACAGGCCGCCCAGAACGTCCAGCAGAGCCAGACCACCGGCCAGCCGCTGCCCCAGGCCAACACCGCGCTGAACCCGGCGGGCGTTGCCAGCACCGGCCCGGGCGACGGCGCGCCCACCACCCCGGCCCCGCGGATCCGGATCGAGAGCCCGCGCCTGGAGGGCAGCGTGAACCTGCGCGGCGCCCGCATCGACGACTTGGTGCTGCGCGACTACCGCGAGACCATCCTGCCGGGCAGCCCGAACGTGCGCGTGCTGGCCCCGCGGGAGGACAACGCCTCCTACTTCGCCCAGTGGGGCTGGACGGCCGCCGATGGCCGCACCGCCGTACCAGGCCCGAACACGGAGTGGGCGGCCGAGGGCACGCTGACGCCGACCAGCCCCGTGACGCTCCGCTGGGACAACGGGCAGGGGCAGCGCTTCGAGATCGCGCTCTCGCTCGACGCCAACTTCATGGTGACGGCCGACCAGCGCGTGGTGAACACCGGCGAGCAGCCGGTGCAGCTGCTGCCTTGGGCCCGGGTGCGCCGGGAGCACACGCCGCAGGTGGCCGGCTACTACATCCTGCACGAGGGCTTCGTCGGCGTGGTCGATGGCCGCCTGCGCGAGTGGAAGTACGACGACGCCCGGACGGAGGCCCAGCGCCGCAACGGGGCGCCCGCCTTCGAAGCGGACGGGCCCGGCGGCTGGGCCGGCTTCACCGACAAGTACTGGCTGACCGCCGTGCTGCCCGCCGACCAGGCCGCCCGCAGCCACGCCGCCTTCCGCGCGACGCAGGAGAACGGGCAGAACCGCTGGCAGGTGGACGTGGCGCCAACGGGTGCCGTCACCACCGCGCCCGGCGCCACCGCCGCCTACGGCACCCGCCTCTTCGCCGGCGCGAAGGAGGTGAAGCTGCTGGACGCCTATACCAACGACCTCGGCATCAAGGACTTCTACTCGGCCGTCGATTTCGGCTGGTTCTGGTTCCTGACGAAGCCGTTCTTCTACGCGCTGGACTGGCTGTTCGGCGTGTTCGGCAACTTCGGCGTGGCCATCCTGATCTTCACGGTGGCGCTGAAGGCCCTGTTCTTCCCGCTGGCCAGCAAGTCCTACCAGTCCATGGCGCGGATGAAGGCCCTGGGCCCGAAGATGCAGGAGATGAAGGAGCGCAACAAGGACGACCCTGCGAAGATGCAGCAGGAGATGATGGCGCTCTACAAGGCGGAGAAGATCAATCCCGCCGCGGGCTGCCTGCCGATCCTGATCCAGATCCCCGTCTTCTTCGCGCTCTACAAGGTGCTGTTCGTCACGATCGAGATGCGGCACGCGCCCTTCTTTGGCTGGATCCGCGACCTGTCCGCACCCGATCCCACGAACCTGTTCAACCTCTTCGGCCTGTTGCCTTTCACCCCGCCGGAGTTCCTGCACATGCCGGCCTGGGCGATCATCATGGGCATCACCATGTGGATCCAGTTCAAGCTGAACCCGACGCCGCCGGACCCGATCCAGGCGAAGCTGTTCAGCTTCATGCCGATCATCTTCACCTTCATGCTGGCCAGCTTCCCGGCCGGGCTGGTGATCTACTGGTCCTGGAACAACCTGCTCTCGGTCGCCCAGCAGTACTACATCAGCCGGCACGACCGTGAGACGCAGCGGCTGGAGAAGGCCGCGGCCCGGTCTTGAAGGAGGGGGTCGTGAGCGAGGGCACGGACGCGGCGGCCGAGGAGGCCGCCCGGATCGAGCGGGGGCGCCTCCTCTTCGCGCGCCCCGTCAACTTCTTCTTCGCCGCCCAGAAGCTGGAGGGGCTGCCCCCGGCCGAGGCGCCGGAAGTGGCCTTCTGCGGCCGCTCGAACGTCGGCAAGTCCTCCATCATCAATGCCATCGCCGGGCACCACGGCTTGGCGCGCGTGTCCCACACGCCCGGGCGCACGCGGCAGCTGAACTTCTTCGCGGCGGGGGAGGGGACGGAGAGCCCGCTCACCATTGTGGACATGCCGGGCTACGGCTTCGCCCAGGCCAGCAAGGCAGTGAAGGCGGATTGGCAGGGGCTGATGTTCGATTACCTGCGCGGCCGCCCCACGCTGCGCCGGGTGATCCTGCTGATGGATGCCCGGATCGAGACGAAGGACGGCGACCGCGCCGCCATGGATCTGCTGGGCGAGGCCGCGGTGCCTTTCCAGATCGTGCTGACGAAGTCCGACGACACCAAGCCCCTGTCGCGCCTGCAGAAGCGCCAGGCGGAGATGGCAGAGATCGTGCGCAAGCGCGTGGCGGCGCACCCGGTCGTCCTCACCACCTCCGCCAGCAAGGGCACGGGCATCCCTGAGCTCCGCGCGGCCCTGGCCGAGATAGCCGCCGGGGGCTAAGGGCGCTGGTTGCGGGCGCTCGGCGCCGCGCTTCCATGCGCTTGCGCGGGTTGACCGCGCCGGGGCGGCCCCCTTACGACCGCCGCCGATGCGCGCGGCCCCGGGAATGCCCGATGGGCTTCCCCGGGCCGGGCGCGACACCACGCGCCGCCTTCCGGGAACCGCCCATGACCGACCCGCACGACCAGATGGCGATCCTCGCCGGCGCGCTGCCCTACCTGAAGCGCTACGACGACCAGATCATCGTCGTGAAGTACGGCGGCCACGCCATGGGCGAGGAGGACACGGCGCTGCGCTTCGGGCGCGACATCGCGCTGCTGGAGCAGGTGGGCGTGAACCCCGTGGTGGTCCATGGTGGCGGCCCGCAGATCAACGCCATGCTCAAGCGCCTGAACGTGCAGTCCACTTTCGTGAACGGGCTGCGCGTGACGGACGAGCAGATGGTGGACGTGGTCGAGATGGTCCTGGCCGGCACGGTCAACAAGCAGGTGGCGGAGGCGATCACCCGGGCCGGCGTGATCGCGGTGGGCATATCCGGCAAGGACGGCAACCTCATCCGCGCCCGCAAGGCGGAGCGCACGGTGATCGACCCCGAGACGAAGCAGCCCCGCCCGCTCGACCTTGGCTATGTGGGGGAGCCGGCGGAGGTGGACACGAAGGTGCTGCGCCTGATGATCGGGGCGGACATCGTGCCCGTGGTGGCGCCCGTGGGCGTGGGCGCGGACGGCCAGACCTACAACATCAACGCGGATACCGTGGCCGGCGCCATTGCCGGCGCCCTGGGCGCCGCGAGGCTGCTGATGCTGACCGACGTAGCGGGGGTGCGCGGGCCGGACGGCAAGCACATTCCGGAAATGACCGTGGCCGATGTGCGGGCCGGCATCGCCGAGGGTTGGATCTCCGCCGGCATGATCCCGAAAGTGGAGACTTGCATCTACGCGATCGAGCGGGGCGTGCAGGGCGCGGTGATCCTGGATGGGCGCGTGCCGCACGCCGTCCTGGCCGAGCTCTTCACCGAGGGCGGCTCGGGCACCCTCATCAAGGCCTGATACCGGGCTTCAGGCGGGGCGTAGGAGCCCGGATACCAGGTCCTGCATCGCTTCCGGCCCCATGGACCAGTCCCCGCCGGGCAGGACCAGCAGCTCCTCCGGCGGGCTACCCGCAAGCCGCATCTGGGCGAAGGTGGCGGCACGGCCGGACAGCCCGGCCTTCCAGCACAGCGCGACGAGCAGCCGGGCGTCCCGGCCCTCCAGCGCGCGGGTGACGACGCCGCCGGGCAGCCCGCTGAGCGCCGCGAGGATCCGCGCGCATTCCGGCAGGCGGGACTGGCGAGCGGCCGTGATGAAGCCGTCCTCGTTCACCGGGCCGGGAAGCGGCCTTGCCGACACCTCGGCGCCCGCGCCCGCCGGCGGCCCCGCCGCCCCGGCCGCGGGGAGGTCCGGCCGGGAGAGGAGAATCCGCAGCGCCTCCCCCGCCACCACCTCCTGCAGCCCGCGCGCGACGGCGGCGCTGAGGCCGGGGCGGCGGACAAGGGCCGATTGCCAGCTGGGATGGGCGCCGCAGCGCGCGGTCAGCGCGAGGAGCGTGGCCTCCCGGATCCGGGCCGTCGCGTTCGCCAGCAGGGCGGCGACCGGGACCTCCTCCTCTCGCGCCGCAATGGCAGCCGAGGGCGCCTCGGGCAGGTGGGGGCGGCGCGCGATCGCGCCCAGCGTCTCGGGCACCGGTGGATCCGCGATGAGGCGGAGCAGGTCCTCCTCCTCCAGCACCGGGGAGCCGCGCAGCACCGGCTCCGCCACGGCCATGGCCGCGTCCCGCGCCAAGCGCAGGATCAGCGGGCGGGGGATATGGGCCAGTTCCGCCACCAGCTCCGTCACCGCCGCGCGCACGGCCACCGCGTCGTCCTCGCTGAGGAGGAGCAGCGCCTCCCAGGTGGCGCGGCGGTGCCGGTCCGTCGTCTCCGGATCGAGCATCGCCGCCTGGGTGGCGAGCTTCCGCGCCAGGACCCGCCGCACCCCCGGTTCCGAGTCCCGAGCGAGGACGTGGTCAGCCAGGGGGGGCGTCGCGGCGTTCGCCGCGATCGCCGCCCGCACCGCGATCGTGGGGTCGTTGGCCAGAAAGAACAGCATCTCCGGCGGGGTATCCGCCCGCTCCGCCAGCCTCGCCCGCGCGGCATCGTCCATGCGGCGGGGCAAGACGGCAGGTTCGGCTTCCATCACGGCCTCCAGCTCCGGGCAGTCCCGGGCCCCCGCTGCGGGAACCCTGCCCGTCACCCAGGCTGCACCGGCAAGGTTAGGGAATGCTGAATCCCGGAGCGGGGCGGGGATGACGTCGCGTTGACAGCCCGCGCCGCCCGCGCGATGGGTCCGCCACCCCTCGCCAGAGACGATCAGGACCTCGCCATGGAACTCGCCGCCCTCCAGCCCCGAATCGAGGCCCTCTGGGAGCGTCGGGCCGAGCTCTCCCCGGCGACGCAGGGCGAGGACCGGGGCGCGATCGAGGCGGCGCTCGAGGCGCTGGATTCCGGCCGTGCCCGCGTGGCGGAGCCGGATGGGGCAGGCGGCTGGCGCGTCAATCAGTGGCTGAAGCAGGCCGTGCTGCTCTCCTTCCGGCTGGAGGACAGCGCGCCGATGGATGTCGGCCTCGGCGCCTACGACAAGGTTCCGCTGAAGTTCGCGGGCTGGGGCGAGAACCGCTTCCGCGAGGCCGGGTTCCGCGCCGTGCCGGGCGCGGTGGTCCGCCGCTCCGCCTTCATCGGCAAGGGCGTGGTGCTCATGCCCTCCTTCGTGAACCTCGGCGCCTACGTGGACGAGAACACGATGGTGGACACCTGGGCGACCGTCGGCTCCTGCGCGCAGATCGGGAAGAACTGCCACATCTCCGGCGGCGCCGGGATCGGCGGCGTACTGGAGCCGCTGCAGGCAAATCCCGTGGTGATCGGCGACAACTGCTTCGTCGGGGCACGGTCCGAGGTGGCGGAAGGCGTGATCGTGGGCGAGGGCTCGGTCCTCGCCATGGGCGTCTTCCTCGGCGCCTCCACCAAGATCATCGACCGCGCGACGGGCGAGGTCTTCGTGGGCAAGGTGCCGCCCTACTCCGTGGTGGTGCCGGGCAGCCTGCCCGGCCGGCCGCTCCCGGACGGCACGCCGGGCCCGAGCCTCTACTGCGCGGTGATCGTGAAGCGGGTGGACGCCCAGACCCGCAGCAAGACGAGCATCAACGAGCTCCTTCGTGACTGACCTGGGGGACCGATGAGCACCGATCCCCTCCCCATCGCGCAGGCGCTGATCCGCTGCGCCTCCGTTACGCCCGCCGACGAGGGCGCGATGGCGGTGCTGGAAGGGGCGCTGGCGCCGCTCGGCTTCCAGTGCACGCGGCTGCGCTTCGGGGAGGTCGAGAACCTCTTCGCCATCCGCCGTTCCGGCGGCAACGGCCCGCACCTCTGCTTCGCCGGGCACACGGACGTTGTGCCGCCTGGCGGCGAGCGCCGCCCTGACGGTAGCTTCGAAGGCTGGACGCACCCGCCCTTCGGCGCCGAAGTGGCGGAAGGCGTGCTCTACGGCCGCGGCGCGGTGGACATGAAGGGCGGGGTCGCCGCCTTCGTCGCGGCGGCCGCCGATGCGGTGGCAGACGGCACCGCGGATCGCGGCACGCTCTCCTTCCTCATCACCGGCGACGAGGAAGGCGTGGCCACGGACGGCACCACGAAGGTGCTGGACTGGATGGCGGAGAACCACCTCGTCCCCGACATGTGCCTGGTGGGCGAGCCGACGAGCAGGGAGCGGCTGGGCGACACGATCAAGATCGGGCGCCGCGGCAGCTTCTCCGCCGAGTTCACGATCCACGGCATCCAGGGCCACGTTGCCTACCCCGACCGGGCGGACAACCCGATCCACCGCATGGCCCGCGTGCTCCACCGCCTGACCGCCGAGCCGCTGGACGGCGGGACGGAGTGGTTCCAGGCCAGCACGCTGCAGGTGACGACGGTGGACGTGGGCAATCCCACCAACAACATCGTCCCGGCCAGCGCCTTCGCGCGGCTGAACATCCGCTTCAACCCGACCCACACGGCGGCGAGCCTGGAAGCCTGGATCCGCGGCATCCTCGCCGAGGAGGCGCCGCGACACGAGGCGCGGTTCTCCTCCTCCGGCGACGCCTTCCTCACCCAGCCCGGCCCCTTCGTGGACGCGCTGCGCCGGGCCGTGTGGGCGGAGACGGGCGAGGAGGGCGCGCTGGACACGGGCGGCGGCACGTCGGACGCGCGGTTCATCACCCGCCTCTGCCCTGTCGCCGAGCTCGGCGCCGTGGGCACCACCATGCACAAGGTGGACGAGCGGACCCCGGTGGAGGAGCTTCGCCGCCTTTCCTCCCTCTACGGTGCCGTCATTCGGGAGTGCCTGGGCTGAGCGCGCCCGTGGTCACCCGCGGGGTCCAGATCGCGGCGGGGCTGCGCGCCGCCTTCCTGCTCGCTCAAGGGAAGGAGGACGGCCTCCGCTTCACCCTCCTCTCCATGGAGGGCGCCGCGCGCTCCTTCTGGGCGGCCGCCATCTGCCTCGTCCCCTTCCTTGCCATCCGGGCCATCGGGGAGGAAGGCTTCCCATCCGAAGGGCTGGGGGTGGAGCTGGTGGGCTACCTGCTGGGCTGGGTGGCCTTTCCGCTCGCCTCCGCGGCCCTGGTGGACGCCTCCGGCCGCGGGCCGCTCTGGCCTCTTTTCGTCGCGGCCTGGAACTGGAGCAACCTCGCCCAGTACGCGGCGCTGATGGCGGCCGTGCTGTTCGGGCGGCTGCTGCCCGGCGGGCTGGGCGGGATGCTCAGCCTGCTGGCCATCGGCTACGCGCTGTGGATGGAGTGGTTCGTCACCAAGTCGGCCCTGCGGATCAGCGGCGCCCGGGCCGGCATGTTCGTGCTGCTGGACCTCGCGATCGGGATCCTCATCGCCACGATGGTGGACCGGCTGTCCTAGCGCCGCGGGCCGATGCCGCGGCCCACCGCCACCGCCCCGTCCCCGAACTTGGCCCGCAGAGACTCCATCGCCGCCCACCGGGCGGCGCGGCGCGGGGCCTCGGGGTCCGCCAGGTCGCCGTGGTCGGCGGCCGCGGCCTCCACAAGCGGCTGGGCGCCGATGCCGATCAGGCGGAAGGCAGTGCCGTCCGCCTCCCGCGCCAGCAGGGGCCGGGCGGCGGCGAAGAGCGTCTCCGGCACCGCGCTCGGGCCGGGCAGTCGGGCGTTGCGGGTGCGCAGGGCGAAGCGCGCCGTCTTCAGCTTCAGGACCACGCCGCCCGCCGCGAAGCCCTTCTCCGCCAGCCGCCGCGCCAACCTCTCGCACAGGCGCCAGAGGAAGGGCTCCATCTCCTCCGGCCGGGCGATGTCGCGGTCGAAGGTGGTCTCGGCGGAGACGGACTTCGTCTCGCGCTCCGGCCGGACAGGGCGGTTGTCCTCGCCGCGCGCACGGGCCACCAGCGTCGGCCCGTCCTCCCCGAAGCGGCGCATCGCTTCCCGCGCGTCGAGGGAGGCGAGCTGGCCGAGGGTGGAGAAGCCCATGCCCCCGAGCTTCGCGGCGAAGGCCGGGCCCACCCCCGGCAGGATCGTCACCGGCTCCGGCGCCAGGAGGGCGGCGGCCTCGGCGGCGCCGATCACGGCCATGCCGCGCGGCTTGTCCCGCTCCACCGCGATCTTGGCCAGCAGCCGGTTCGGGGCGAGGCCCATGGAGACCGTTACGCCCACCTCCCGCTCGACCTGCCGGGCGAAGCGGGCCAGGGCCACGGCAGGCGGGGCGCCGTGCAGCGACTGGGTGCCCGAGAGGTCCAGCACCGCCTCGTCGATGGACATGGCCTGGACCAGGGGCGTGAGGGATTCCATCAGCGCCCGGATCCCGCGCGAGGCGGCCACGTACTTCGTGAAGTCCGGCTTGATCACCACGGCGTCCGGGCAGGCGGCCAGGGCCTTGAACATCGGCATGGCGGATTTCACGCCGCGCGTGCGCGCCAGGTAGCAGGCGGTGGAGACCACGCCGCGCTGCCCGCCGCCGATGATCACGGGCCGGGAGGCCAGCTCCGGCCGGTCCCGCTTCTCCACGCTCGCGAAAAAGGCGTCGCAGTCCACGTGGGCAATGGTGAGGGTGAAGAGTTCTGGGTGGGAGATCACGCGCGCGGAGCCGCAGGCGGCGCAGCGGCGCGGCGCCTCGGCGGCATGGGCGAAGCAGTCCCGGCAGAGGGAGGGCATGAGCCCATGCTAGCACGGAAGGGGAACAAGGGCCCGAGTCGTCAGGCCTTGTCCCAGAGGCGCGCGGCCCCGAAGACGCCGGAGCTGTCCCCGTGCCGCGCCCGGACGAGGTTCACCGCCTTGGCGTCGCCGAAGATGTAGGGGGCCATGAGCCCCGGCACCGCCGCGTAGAGCCGGGCGAAGTTGGAGACGCCCCCGCCGAGCACGATCACCTCTGGGTCCATGAGGTTCACCAGCGCCGCCAGGGCTCGGGCCAGCCGGTCCGCGTAGCGGTCCAGCGCGGCGGCGGCGGCCGCATCCCCGGCGGCGGCCCGCGCCTCCAGCCCGGTCGCGTCCCGCGCACCAGGCCCGTCCGCCTCCGCCGCCAGGGCGGGGCCGCAGAGGAAGGTCTCCAGGCAGCCATGCAGGCCGCACCAGCAGCGCGGCCCCGGGAACTCCTCCGGGCGCATCCAGGGCAGGGGGGTATGGCCCCATTCCCCCGCGACGCGGTTCAGCCCCTCCAGCGGCCGCCCCTCCACCACCCAGCCGCCGCCCACTCCGGTTCCCAGGATGGCGGCGAAGACACTGCGGTGGCCCGCCCCGGCGCCGTCGGCCGCCTCGCTCATCGCGAGGCAATTGGCGTCGTTCGTCACCCGCACCGGGCGGCCCAGCGCTGCCTCCAGGTCCCGGTCCAGCGGGCGGCCGTTCAGCGCCTGGCTGTTGGCGTTCCGCACCAGCCCTGTCAGCGGGCTGATGCTGCCGGGAATGCCCACCCCGACCGTGCCGGTGGCGCCCAGCCCGGCCTCCGCCTCACGCACCAGGGCGGCAATGGTCCCGACGACCGCCTCGTAGCCCGCCCCGCTCGGGCGGCGGCGGCGCAGCAGGACCTGCCCGCCCGGGCCCAGCGCCGCGATTTCCGTCTTCGTGCCCCCGAGGTCCACGCCCAGCCTGATCGTCATGCGGGGATAGATGCCGGTGCGCCGGGGACACGTCCAGCGGAGCATCGCGCGAGAGAGGGGCCGGGGTGCTGGACTTGCGGCGTTCCCGGTGGTGGATTGGCCGGCTCTATGGCAGCGCCGTCCGACACGTCCCCCGCCGGGACCACAAAAGAGACCCTGCTCGACGTCCAGGGCCTGACCTGTCCGCTGCCCGTGCTGAAGGCCAACAAGGCCCTGCGCGGGCTGGCGCCGGGCGCGCGCCTGACCGTGCTCGCCACGGACGCCGCGAGCGTGATCGACTTCCAGGCCTATTGCCGGGAGACCGGCCACGCCCTCGTCTCCTTCAGCGAGAGCGCGGGGGTCTTCAGGTTCACCCTGCGCAAGCGCGACGAGAAGTCCGACGCGCCGGGGAAGGGGGGCTGATGCTCCTCCTCACCCATCCCGCCTGCCTCCGGCACGAGAACGCGCCCTACCACCCGGAGGCGCCGGCGCGGCTGCGTGCGGTGATGCAGGTGTTGGAGACGCAGGAGTTCTCCACCCTCGTCCGGGCCGAGGCGCCGGAGGCGACGCGGGAGCAGTTGCTGCGGGTGCATCCCGAGTCCCATGTGGACCGCATCCTCTCCATCCGTCCGGCCGAGGGGGAGACGGTGCCCCTGGACGCCGACACGGCCATGAACGCCGGCACCGCCGAGGCCGCGCTGCGCGCCGCCGGCGCCGGAGTGGAGGCGGTGGACGCGGTGATGCGCGGCGAGTTCTCCCGCGCCTTCTGCGCCGTGCGCCCCCCCGGCCACCACGCCGAACCCGACACGGCCATGGGGTTCTGCTTCTTCTCCAGCGCCGCGGTCGCCGCGCGCCACGCCCAGGCCGCGCACGGGGTGGAGCGGGTGGCGGTGCTGGACTTCGACGTGCATCACGGGAACGGCACCCAGGCGGCCTTCTGGAACGAGCCTTCGCTGATGTTCGCCTCGTCCCACCAGATGCCGCTCTATCCAGGAACGGGCGCGGCCTCGGAGGTGGGGCGGGGCAACATCCTCAACGTCCCCCTGGCCGCCGGCACGGAAGGCCCGGCCTTCCGCCTGATCTGGGAGCGGGACATCCTTCCCGCCGTCGCGGCCTTCGCGCCGGGCCTCATCATCGTCTCCGCCGGCTTCGACGCCCACCGGGCCGATCCGCTGGCCGGGCTGCGCCTGACGGAGGAGGATTTCGGCCGGGTGACGGAAGCGATCTGCGAGACCGCCAACCGGGTTTGCGGCGGCCGGGTGGTCTCGTTGCTGGAAGGGGGCTACGACCTCGGCGCCCTCGCCCGATCGGTGGCCGCGCATCTGCGCGCCCTGGTCCGCGCCTGACCCGGAACCCGCCAGCCATGCCCGATACGATGACCGATGCAATGAACGAGTCCCTGGCCGAGGTTGAGAACCTCTCCTTCGAGGAGGCGGTGGCCGAGCTGGAGGCCATCGTGCGCCGGCTGGAGGGCGGGCAGGCGAAGCTGGAGGAGGCGATGGACTCCTACGCCCGCGGCACCGCCCTGCGCGCGCACTGCCAGCGCAAGCTGGACGAGGCGGAGGCGCGGGTCCAGGCCCTGGTGCCCGGCCCGGTGCCGGCCCTGCGGGACGTGGAGTAGGGGCGGCGATGAGCGGGACGATGACGGACGCGACCTTCGCGGAAGACCTGAAGTCGGCGATGGCCGAGGCCGCCTCCGAGGTGGACGAGGCGCTGGACGCGCTGCTGCCGAAGGAGGAGGGCGAGGAGCGCAAGCTTTTCGCCGCCATGCGTTACGCCACCATGGGCGGCGGCAAGAAGATGCGCGCCTTCCTCGTGCTGGAGGGCGCGCGGCAGTTCGGGGTAGGCCGCGAATCCGCCCTTCGCGTGGCGGCCGCGGTCGAAATGCTGCACGCCTACTCGCTCGTGCATGACGACCTGCCGGCGATGGACGACGACGACCTGCGCCGCGGCAAGCCGACCGTCCACAAGGCCTGGGACGAGGCCACCGCCATCCTGGTGGGCGACGCGCTGCAGACCCAGGCCTTCGCCACCCTGGCCGCGCCCGAGACGCACCAGGATCCGGCCGTGCGCGCCGATCTCTGCCTCGCGCTGGCCCTCGCCTCCGGCGCGCGCGGCATGGTCGGTGGCCAGATGCTGGACATCATGGCGGAAACCGCGACGACGCCGCCCGACGAGGCCGCGATCGTCCGGCTCCAGCAGCTCAAGACCGGCCGGCTGATCGAGTTCTCGGCCGAGGCCGGCGCCATCCTCGGCAAGGCGCCCGCCCATTCCCGCCAGTGCCTGCTCTATTATGGCCGCGAGATCGGCGCCGCCTTCCAGATCGCCGACGACCTGCTGGACCTCACGGCGACCCCGGAGGAGACCGGCAAGGCCACGGGCAAGGATGCCGGCGCGGGGAAGGCGACCCTTCTCGGCCTCCTCGGCCCCGAGCGCGCCCGCGCCCAGGCCGAGCGGCTGGTGGACCAGGCCAAGGCCCATCTTGAGAGCTTCGACGAGCGCGCGGGCCTTATGCGCGCGCTGGCCGACCACGTCATCCGCCGCCGGAACTAGGCGGCGATCGAGAGAGCACGACGCATGTCCCCACCTGTCACGCCCCTCCTCGACCGCGTCCGTCATCCCTCGGACATGCGCAACCTCTCCCCCGAGCAGCTGAAGCAGCTGGCGGAGGAGTTGCGGGCGGAGACGATCCACACCGTCTCCACCACCGGCGGGCACCTCGGCGCCTCCCTCGGCGTCGTGGAGCTGACCGTCGCGCTGCACGCGATCTTCGACACGCCGGACGACCGGCTGATCTGGGACGTCGGCCACCAGACCTACCCCCACAAGATCCTGACGGGGCGGCGGGACCGGATCCGCACGCTGCGCCAGGGCGGCGGGCTGTCCGGCTTCACCCGCCGCAGCGAGAGCGAGTACGACCCCTTCGGCGCCGCCCACTCCTCCACCTCCATCTCGGCGGGCCTCGGCATGGCCGTGGCGCGCGACCTCCTCGCGCCGCTGGGGAAGGGGAAGGGCGTCGGGCAGAACGTCATCGCCGTGATCGGCGACGGCGCCATGTCCGCCGGCATGGCTTATGAGGCGATGAACAACGCGGGGGCGCTGAAGTCCCGCCTCGTCGTGGTGCTGAACGACAACGACATGTCGATCGCGCGCCCCGTCGGCGCCATGTCGGCCTACCTCTCCCGCCTCATCTCCTCGCGCCCGTTCCTCTCCATCCGCGAGGTGATGGGGCGGCTGGCCCGGCGCTTCCCGCGGCCGCTGGCGCAGGCGGCCAAGCGCGCGGACGAGTACGCGCGCGGCATGCTGACGGGCGGCACCCTCTTCGAGGAGATGGGCTTCTACTATGTCGGCCCGATCGACGGGCACGACCTGGACCACCTGCTGCCCGTGCTGCGGAACCTGCGCGAGGCCGACGAGGGCGGGCCCATCCTGCTCCACGTCGTGACGCAGAAGGGTAAGGGCTACGCCCCCGCCGAGGCGAGCGCGGACAAGTACCACGGCGTGGTGAAGTTCAACGTGGTGACGGGCGAGCAGGTGAAGGCCCCGCCCGGCCCGCCGAGCTACACCAAGGTGTTCGCCCAGGCCCTGATCGCGGAGGCCGATGCCGATCCCACCGTGGTCGCCGTGACCGCCGCCATGCCCAGCGGCACCGGGCTGGACGCCTTCGAGAAGCGCTTCCCCCGCCGGACCTTCGACGTGGGCATCGCCGAGCAGCACGCCGTGACCTTCGCCGCCGGCATGGCGACGGAGGGGCTGAAGCCCTTCGTCGCGATCTACTCCACCTTCCTCCAGCGCGCCTACGATCAGGTGGTGCACGACGTGGCGCTGCAGAACCTGCCCGTGCGCTTCGCCATGGACCGCGCCGGGCTGGTGGGCGCGGACGGCGCCACCCATGCAGGCGCCTACGACGTCGCCTTCCTCGGCTGCATCCCCAACATGACGCTGATGGCGGCCGCCGACGAGGTGGAGCTGGTCCACATGGTCGCCACCGCCGCCGCCCATGATTCCGGGCCCATCGCCTTCCGCTACCCGCGCGGCGAGGGCACGGGGCTGGAGCTGCCGGCGCGCGGCACGGTGCTGCCGATCGGCAAGGGCCGCGTCCTGCGGGAGGGGAGCACCATCGCCATCCTCTCCTACGGCACGCGCCTGGCGGAGGCGATGAAGGCGGCCGAGGAGCTGGCCGCCCAAGGCCTTTCCTGCACCGTTGCGGATGCCCGCTTCGCCAAGCCGCTCGACACGGAGCTGGTGGAGCGGCTGGCCCGCAGCCACGCCGTGCTGCTGACGGTGGAGGAGGGCAGCGTCGGCGGCTTCGGCAGCCTCGTCGCCCAGCACCTCGCCCATGCCGGGCTTCTGGACGGCGGCCTGCGCTTCCGCCCGCTGGTTCTGCCGGACGCCTACATCGACCACGAAGCGCCGAAGAAGCAGTACGACCTGGCCGGGCTCAACGGGCCGCAGATCGCCCAGGCGGCGCGCGACGCGCTGGGGCGCGAGGTGGCCGTGCAGCCGGCCCGGGCCTGAAGCCGCCGTAGACAGGGGGAGGGCGATGGGATTCGCCCTCCCCCTGCTAACCCCGCCCTCATCTTCTCTCCAACGGCTGCTGTGAAACGCGGGAGCTTCGGCTTCCCTGGGGCATGGGCGCCCTGCGCCGGACAGGTCTCCCCGGCGAAAGCCCTAAGAGGGAAATCGGGGTCCGGGCGGTAGACCCTGCCAGCGCCTCCCGGCGTCGCCGAGCCCGCGACTTCCGCACGTCCCTGTTCCCCCACCGGGCGGCTGGGGCTGCTATCCTGGCCGGCCTTTCGCGGAGACGACGCCTTGCCACAGCCCAAGCCCGCCAAGCAGCGCGCCGACGCCGCCCTCGTGGAGCGGGGCCTGGCCGAGAGCCGGACGCGGGCGCAGGCGCTGATCCTGGCGGGGGTGGTGTTCAGCGGTGAGCGCCGGGTGGACAAGCCCGGGCAGGAGCTGCGGGAGGGCGACCCGCTGGAGGTGCGCGGCCAGGACCACCCCTGGGTGAGCCGGGGTGGGCTGAAGCTGGCGCACGGGCTGGAAGCCTTCGGGCTGGATCCCGCCGGCCGGGTCTGCATCGACGTAGGCGCATCGACCGGCGGCTTCACCCATGTGCTGCTGCACCACGGGGCGGCACGGGTCTACGCGGTGGATGTCGGCCACGGGCAGCTGGCCTGGAGCCTGCGGAACGACCCGCGCGTGGTGGTCCTGGAACGCGTGAACGCCCGCTACCTGGAACCGGCGCAGGTGCCCGAGCCGGTCGGGGCCGTGGTCTGCGATGCCTCCTTCATCGGCCTCTCCACCGTGCTGCCGGCGGCCCTGGCCATGGCGGCGCCCAGCGCCTTCGCCGTCGCGCTCATCAAGCCGCAGTTCGAGGCGGGGCCGGGCAATGTGGGAAAGGGGGGCGTGGTGCGCGACCCGAACGTGCATCGCGCCGTCTGCGCGAAGGTGACGGGCTGGTGGTCGGGCCTGGCGGGCTGGGAGGTCCTGGGTGTTACGGAAAGCCCGATCACCGGGCCCGAGGGAAATAAGGAGTTCCTGATCGGCGCCCGCAGGTCGGGCTAGCGCTGCGCGCCCGGTGCGGCGGTGCCCTGGGAAAGGCGGCCGGCCAGGGCCCAGACGCGAGCGGGGTCCATGCGGACCTCGGGATCGTTGAGCAGGCGGTCCAGCTCCTCCTGGGCTCTCTCGATCTCCGCGTCCGTCATGGCCGTCCTCGTTCTCTTGCGGTGCAGCATGGGCCTGAACGAAGAGGTGCGGCCATCGGTTTCCTTGATCCTCCCGTCCTTGTGAGGATCATGGCCGTTCTCTGGCCCGTGCTACGGCGTGGAGACGAGCGCCGGCAGAAGCGCCGTCTCACGCGCATGCGGGCGGGCGGGGTTGCGGAAGCGCAGCTCGCCCTCGGGCACCGAATCCGGCGGCGCCATGCCGAAGAGCTCCATTCGCGACGCGCAGGTGACGGCCGAAACCCGCCGCGCTTCCGGCGTGGTGAGGAAGCGGCGCACCGCGCCCTCGAGGTCCCGCCTGTCCCGCAGGCCGCGCCACTCCTGGCGACCGATGTCGTCCAGGAACATGGCGAGGACGCCCGCCCTCTCCCCGCCGAGCCGGCCGGCGGCGGAGACCATGCGGCGGCAGACGGCGCGGGCGATGTCGCTCGCCTGACCCGCGCGCGCCGCGAGGACGAGCATGTTGCCGCTGCCCTGCTGGGCGACGGCGAGCTGCGCCTCGGGCCCGAACAGCGCCCGCAGCGCCTGGGCCGGCACCGCCGCCTGTGCGCCCGCGAGCACCAGCGGGTCCAGCTTCAGCACGGCAGCGGTGTTCGAATCCTGTCGCCGACGGTCCCGCAGCATCTCCATGATCCGGCGCTGCAGGGCGGGGCCGTCCAGCGAGTCGCCGCCCAGCCCGTCGGGCAGCGTCATCTTCAGCACGTAGCGGCCGGGATGGGCGGCGAGCCAGGTTTGCAGGTCGGGGTTGATCCCGTCCACGAAGGCGCACCAGTCGCCGCGCAGAAGCGGCCGCCCCTCCTCCGCCGAGAGAGTCTCGCAGACCACCTCGGCCTCCGCGCCGCCGCGCGAGATGAGCAGGTCGTGCGGCGTGCCCTCGGCAAGGCCGGTGAAGCGCACCTCGAAGCCCTTGGCACGGTGCAGCTCGGCGACGCGGAGCAGGTGGAACATCGGGATGAGGTTCGCCTCACCCGTCAACCCGGCGAGGACCTGCGCGCAGAGCCGCCGGCGCGGCTCCTCGGGCAGCGTGTCCGCCAGCCGCGCCGCTGTCTGCGCCAGCGCCAGCAGCTCGCGCTCGGGGGCGCCGGCACCGGCCATGGCGCCCGGGGCGGAGAGGCGCTGGAGGGTCAGCTCGAGCGCGTGACGTTCCTGGGCGGCGCGGCCGGTCAGGGTGGCCGCCCGCGTCCGGCTCGCGATCTCGGCCATGCGCCCCTCCCAGGATCCTGGGCCGGCGAGGCCGAGGAAGCCGGTCAGGTTCTCGGCATCGCGGGGTGAGGGCGAGGAGGGGGCGGCTGAGGTCGGCATCGGGCACCTTTGGGCGCCCTAGAAGTAACCGAGTGCTGCGGTCGGATAAAGGAGAAGCCCGTTCAGTTTCTCGGGAGCCGGGTGGACAGCGGCGCGTCCCGCACCTGCGCCCGGTGTCGCAGGAGGGCGTCTGCCAGCACGCAGGCGACCATCGCCTCGCCGACCGGGACGGCGCGGATGCCGACGCAGGGGTCGTGCCGCCCCTTCGTGATCAGCTCCCGCTCCGCCCCGTGCCGGTCCACGGTGCGCCGGGGCACGAGGATGGAGGAGGTGGGCTTCACCGCGAAGCGCGCGACGATGGGCTGGCCGGTGGAGATGCCGCCGAGGACGCCCCCCGCGTGGTTGGCCAGGAACGCCACCGTGCCGTCCGGCGCCATCCGCATCTCGTCCGCGTTCTCCTCCCCCGTCAGGGCGGCGGAGGCGAACCCGTCTCCGATCTCCACCCCCTTCACGGCGTTAATGGACATGAGGGCGGCGGCGATCTCCGCGTCCAGCTTGCCATAGAGGGGGGCGCCCAGCCCGGGCGGCAGGCCCTCCGCCACCACCTCCACCACGGCGCCGACGGAGGAGCCGGATTTGCGGAGGGCCAGGAGGCGCTCCTCCCACCGCGCGGCGGCGGCGGGGTCCGGGCAGAAGAAAGGGTTCTCCTCCACCGCCGACCAGTCCCAGGCCGCGCGGTCCACCTCGTCCCCACCCATCGCCACCAGCGCCCCGCGGATCGTCACGCCCGCGCCCAGCACCCGCCGCGCCACGGCACCGGCCGCCACCCGCACCGCCGTCTCCCGGGCCGAGGAGCGGCCGCCGCCGCGGTAGTCCCGCACGCCGTACTTCAGATGGTAGGTGAGGTCCGCATGGCCGGGCCGGAAGCTCTCGGCGATCTCGCCATAGTCGCGGGAGCGCTGGTCAGTATTCTCAATTATCAACGAGATAGGCGTTCCGGTTGTCACGCCATCGAAGGTTCCGGACAGGATGCGGACCTGATCCGGCTCCTGCCGCTGGGTCACGAACCTGGATTGACCGGGACGGCGGCGATCGAGAAAAGGCTGGATGTCCGCCTCGGTCAGCGGCAGGCCGGGCGGGCAGCCATCCACCACCCCGCCGATCGCCGGCCCGTGGCTCTCGCCCCAGCTGGTGACGCGGAAGAGGTGGCCGAAGCTGTTGTGGGACATCAGCCCCTCTCGCCGGGTGCCTTCTCAATAGCAATGTCCGGCGCCTCCGGGTGCTTCATGCCGACGATGTGGTAGCCGCAATCCACGTGGTGGACCTCGCCCGTCACCCCGCCCGAGAGGGGAGAGAGGAAGTAGAGGCCGGCGCCGCCCACCTCCTCCAGGCCGACGTTGCGGCGCATGGGGGAGTTGTACTGGTTCCACTTTAGGATGTAGCGGAAGTCGCCGATGCCGCTGGCGGCCAGCGTCTTAATGGGCCCGGCCGAGACCGCATTCACCCGGATGCCGGAATCGCCGAGGTCGGCCGCCATGTAGCGCACGCTCGCCTCCAGCGCCGCCTTGGCCACGCCCATGACGTTGTAGTGCGGCGTCCAACGCTCCGCGCCGAGATAGGAGAGGGTAAGGAGCGAGCCGCCCGGCTTCATCATCGCGGCCGCGCGGCGGGAGACGGTGACGAAGGAGTAGCAGGAGATGTCGAGGGCCTGGAGGAAGGCCTCCTTCGGCGTGTCGAGGTAGCGTCCGCGCAGGTACTGCTTATCCGCAAAACTAATGGCATGGACGAGGAAGTCAATCCCGTCCCACCGCTCCGCGACCCGGGCGAAGGCCGCGTCGACGGCCGCCTCGTCCGAGACGTCGCAGGGAACCAGAAGGTCGGAGCCGATGGAGGCGGCGAGCGGGCGCACGCGCTTCTCCAGCGCCTCGCCCTGATAGGTGAAGGCGACCTCGGCCCCCTGCGCGGCGACGGCCTGGGCGATGGCCCAGGCGATAGAGCGGTCATTTGCCACGCCCATCACGATGCCGCGGCGGCCCTTCATCAGGTCGCCCTTCATCGGCAGCCCAGAGGGCAGCGCGGCGGCATCCGCCACGGCTTCGGCGTCATCCATGGGGTGTCCTCCACGCGGCGGGGCATCGGTTGCGACGGGGGCGGAGGGGTGGCACACCGCATGGAACGGAACAAGGGGCCGAACGCATGAGCCTGACCACCGAGGTTCCCGCCGGCGAGGCCCGCTCCTCCGGCATCCCCGACGCCGCCGAGCCCCTCGGCCTCTTCGCGGCCTGGTTCGCGGAGGCGGTCGCGGGAGAGCCGAACGACCCGAACGCAATGTGCCTCTCCACCGCCACGCCAGACGGCCGCCCCTCCTCGCGCATGGTGCTGCTGAACGGGCGGGACGACCGGGGCTTCATCTTCTACACCAACGAGGGAAGCCGGAAGGGCGGGGAGCTGCTGGCGAATCCGCGGGTGGCCCTGCTCTTCCACTGGAAGTCGCTGCGGCGGCAGGTGCGGATCGAGGGCGCGGCCGAGCGGGTGACGGAGGCGGAGTCGGACGCCTACTTCGCCTCCCGCCCCCGCGGGTCCCGCCTCGCCTCCGCCGCCTCGGACCAGTCCCGGCCGCTCCCGTCCCGCGCTGTCTTCGAGGCGCGGATAGCGGAGCTGGACGCGGCCTGGCCCGGCGACGCGATGGTCCGCCCGCCCCACTGGGGCGGCTTCCGCGTGGTGCCCGAGGCGATCGAGTTCTGGCAGGACATGCCCTTCCGCATGCACGACCGGCTGGTCTTCCGGCGCGAGGGCGAGGCGTGGCGGACGGAGCGGCTGTATCCGTGAGGACGGGGCCGTGAGCCTCCCCGCCGCCCAGGCCGGGGCGGCGGCGCTGCTCTCGCGGCTCACCGGCGGGGCGGCGCCCGTGGAGACCCACATCTCCGCCGTCTTCATCGGCCCGGACCGGGTGCTGAAGCTGAAGAAGGCGGTGGGCCTCGGCTTCCTGGACTTCACCGAATCCGCGTCACGCCACCGCTACGCGGCGCGGGAGCTGGAGATCAACGCGCCTGCCGCGCCGGGTCTCTACCGCGGCCTCCACGGTATCGGCGGCGCGGCGGACCGGCTGCTGCCGCCCGACGACCCGGCGGCGGTGGAATGGGCGCTGGAGATGGCGCCGGTCCCCGCGGACGACTTCCTGGACGCGGTGGCCGCGCGCGGCGGCATCGATGGACCGATGCAGGACGCGCTGGGCGACATGGCGGTGGCCCTGCGCGGGACTTACCCGGCCGGCGGGACGGGGACGGACGCGGTCGCCGCATTCCGGGCCGTGCTGCGCGGCAATGCCCGCGCCGCGTTGGGCGCCGGGCTGGAGCTGCACCGTGTCCTCGCCTGGCGGCGGGAGGCGGAAGGGGCGCTGCGGCGTCTCGCCCCCGTGCTGCGGGCGCGCGCGGCGGAAGGGCGGATCCGCCGCTGCCACGGGGACCTGCACCTCGGCAACGTCCTGCTCTGGCGCGGCCGGCCCGTCCCCTTCGACGCGCTGGAGTTCGACGAGGCCCTGGCGACGGTCGACACGGGCTACGACCTCGCCTTCCTCATCGCGGACCTGCTGCACCGCTGCGGCCGGGCGGCCGCCTGCCGCGCCCTGTCCCGCGCCGTGGGCACCGGGGGGGATGCCGGGCAGGTGGCGGGGCTGCCGCTCTGGCTCTCCACCCGCGCCATGATCCGGGCCCACTGCCTCGCCCGCATGGCGGGGCAGGGGGAGGGGGCGCTGGCCTTCCTGGCGGAGGCCGAAGGTTATCTCCGCCCGCCGCCGCCGCGCTTGGTGGCCGTGGGCGGGCTGCAGGGGACGGGGAAGACGAGGCTGGCGCGGCTGCTGGCGCCGCGCTTCGGCGCCGCGCCGGGCGCGCTGCACCTGCGGAGCGACGAGATCCGCAAGCGCCTGGCCGGGGTGCCGGCAGAGGCGCGGCTGCCGCCCGAGGCCTACACGCCGGAGGCGGGCGCCGCGGTCTATGCGGCCGTTCTGGCCGAGGCCGGGGAGGCGCTGCGCGGCGGGCACTCCGTTATCGCCGACGCGGCCTTCCTCCACCCGGCCCAACGCGCCGGGATCGAGGCCGTGGCGCGGCCGGCGGGCGTGCCGTTCACCGGCCTCTGGCTGGAGGCGCCGGCAGATCTGCTGCGTGCCCGCATCGCGGCGCGGCGGGGCGACGCCTCGGACGCGACGCCCGAGGTGCTGGACCGCGCCGCGGCGAGCCCCGCGGGCAACATCGCATGGAACCGGCTGGACGCTTCCGGGGACCCCCTGGCGGCGGCGCTTGCGGCCGCCCACCTGCAATCATGCTAGACCTGACCGCGCCGTGCCGGATTCGGGGCGGCAGGGGGGAGGGGGCAGAGCCGCCTCCGCCGGATCACGACGAGGTTCCGCCATGGCCTACCGCCGCATCCTACTGCCCCTGACCGGCACCTCCGCCGGCGAGGCCGCGCTACAGACCGCGGTGATGACCGCGCGGATCTGGCACAGCCATGTCCACTGCCTGCACGTGCGGGTGGACGCGCGCGACGTGGCGCCGCTGGCGGGCGAGGGTCTCTCCGGTGCCATGATCGAGGAGATGATGGCCGCGACGGAGCGGGAATCCGGGGACCGCGCCCAGCGCGTGCAGTCGCTGTTCGAGCGCTTCGTGGTCGGCAAGGAGGTGGTGCTGGCCAGCTCCGCGGAAGCCGCGGAGAAGGCGGACTCCGCCACCCTCTCCTTCGCTTCCGTCGCGGGGCGGGAGGAGGACCTGGTGGCGCAGCAATCGCGCCTCTACGACCTCGCGGTGGTGCCGCACCCCGACTCGCGGGAGGACGTCTCCTCCTCCGACGCGTTGCACGCCGTGCTCTTCGACAGCGGGCGCCCCGTGCTGATCGCCCCGCGCCTGCCGCCGGAGACGATCGGCACCCGCGTCTGCATCGCCTGGAACGGCACGGCGGAGAGCGCGGCCGCGGTGGCCGCCGCGCTGCCCTGGCTGCACCGGGCCGAGGCGGTTCGCGTGCTGCACAGCAAGGACTACCAGCGGCGGGGCCCGGACGTGCAGGGCATCCTCGCCTATCTTCGCTGGCACAGCATCGCCGCGGAGCCGGTGGAGTTCTCCCCCGTCACGCGGGAGGTGGGGGCGGGGCTGCTCGGCGCGGCGCGGGATTTCGGGGCGGACCTGCTCTGCATGGGCGCCTACAGCCACTCCCGCATCCGCCAGCTCATCCTCGGCGGCGTCACCCGGCACGTCCTGGACAACTCCGACATGCCGGTGATGATGTGCCGCTGAGCGGACGACCGGCCGCCTGAACTCACGGCCGGAGAGGCCGCCTCAGGAGGCGGCCTCGATCTCCTCCCGCCGCATCTCCAGCTCCAGCCAGCGCTCCTCCGCCTTTGCCAGCGCGTCCTGGCGGCCGGCGAGGAGCTCGCTCGCCTTGGCGAAGCGCGCGGGGTCGCGGGCGTAGAGCTGCGGGTCGGCCAGGATCTCGCCGAGCTTCGCGATCTCCGCGTTCAGCTTCTCCATCTCGCCCGGTAGCGTCTTCAGCGCCTGCATCTCCACCATGCTCAGGCGTGGGCGGGATGAAGCTGTGGGGACAGGGGCCTCGGCCGTTCGTCTCGGGGCGGGTAGGGGCGCCGCGGCCGCCGCCCGGGCGCGCACCCCGTGGCCGCGCTGCGCCACCATGTCCGAGTAGCCGCCGGCGTAGTCCTGCCAGCTGCCGTCGTTCCCCTCGGCGCCCTCGTAGGCGATGATGCTCGTTGCCACGCGGTCCAGGAAGTCGCGGTCGTGGCTCACCACCATCACCGTGCCCGGGTAGTCCGCGATCATCTCCTGCAGCAGGTCGAGCGTCTCGAGGTCGAGGTCGTTCGTCGGCTCGTCCAGCACCAGCAGGTTGCTCGGCCGCGCCATGGCGCGCGCCAGCATCACCCGCGCCCGCTCCCCGCCCGAGAGGACGCCGAGCGGCGTGCGCGCCTGCTCCGGGAGGAAGAGGAACTCCTTCATGTAGCCGATGACGTGCCGCGGGGAGCCGCCGACATGCACCATGTCGCCGCGCCCTTCGGTCAGCGCGTCCGACAGCGTCATGGAATCGTCCAGGCTCGCGCGGCGCTGGTCCAGCGTCACCATCTCGATCCCCGTGCCCAGCCGCACCTCGCCGGAATCCGGAGGCAGGACACCAGTCAGCATGTTCAGCAGCGTCGTCTTGCCAGCGCCGTTGGGGCCGACGATGCCCACCCGGTCGCCGCGCAGGATGCGGGTGGAGAAGTCCCGCACCACCTCGCGCCCGCCATAGGTCTTCCCGATCCGCTCCGCCGCGACGACGAGGGTGCCGGAGCCGTCCGCCTCGCTCGCCGCCAGCCGGACCCCGCCCTGCGGGCCGCGGCGCTGCCGGTGCTTCTCTCGCAGGGCCGCCAGCTCGCCCACCCGCCGCATGTTGCGCTTGCGCCGGGCGGTGACGCCGTAGCGCATCCAGTGCTCCTCCCGGACGATTTGCCGGGCGAGCTTGTGGTGCTCCCGCTCCTCCTCCTCCAGCACCTGGTCCCGCCAGGCCTCGAAGCCCGCGAAGCCCTGCTCGAGGCGCCGGGTGGTGCCGCGGTCCAGCCAGACCATGGCGCGGGAGAGGGATTCAAGGAATCGCCGGTCGTGGCTGATGAGGACGAGCGCCGCGCGCATCCCGGCCAGCTCCGACTCCAGCCACTCGATCGCCGGCAGGTCGAGGTGGTTCGTCGGCTCGTCCAGCAGCAGCACGTCGGGGGAGGGGGCGAGCACCGCGGCCAGCGCCGCCCGCCGCGCCTCGCCGCCGGAGAGCCGGGCCGGCTCCTCCTCGCCGGTCAGGCCCAGCTGTTCCAGGAGGTAATGGGCCCGGTAAGGATCGTCCCCCGGCCCGAGCGCCGCCTCCACGTAGGAAAGGGTGGTGGGGTAGCCGGAGAGGTCGGGCTCCTGCGGCAGATAGCGCAGCGTGGCGCCGGGCTGCAGGAAGCGCGTGCCGCCCTCCGGCGTGACGAGCCCGGCCGCCACTTTCAGCAGGGTGGACTTGCCGGAGCCGTTGCGCCCCACCAGCGCCAGCCGCTCGCCCTGCCCGACGGAGAGTTCCGCGCCGCTCAGCAGCGGGGTCTGCCCGAAGCCCTGCCGGATACCCTGGAGAAGGAGAATAGGGGGTGCCATGGGCCGCATATGGCATTCCCGTCGCGTCCTGGCACGGGGGCGCCCTTTGCCGGCGCGGCGAGCGAAGTTTCTGGCTTCGCGGGAACGTGATGCTATAAGCCGGCCGCCGGGCAGCCGCGGCGCCGGAGGGGCGCCAACGGACCGTTAAGCCCCGGCGTGCAGGCTCAGGGCATGCCGATCCATATCCCACGCCGATCCGCACTGTGTTTTCTCTCCGTCGCAGCGGCCGCCGCGATGCGGGGCGGGACCGCCATCGCCGCCGAGGAGGCGCGGGGCTGGGCCTCCTTCAAGGCCCGGTTCCTCTCCCCGGAGGGGCGGGTGATCGACAACAACAACAACAACCAGTCCCACTCCGAAGGGCAGGGCTGGGGCCTCTCCCTTGCTGAGCACTTCGACGACCGGGCTGCCTTCGACCGGATGCTGCTCTGGACCCGCCGGAACCTGCGGCGGGATTCGGACTTCCTGCACTCCTGGCGCTGGCTTCCGGACCGCCAGCCGCCGGTGCAGGACAGCAACAACGCCACGGATGGCGACCTGTTCATTGCCAGCGCGCTCCTCAAGGGCGGGCGGCGCTGGTCCGACCCGGCGCTGACGGAGGAGGGCACGGCGATCGCGCGCGACGTCCTCCGGCTGCTCGTCCGCCGTGCGGGCGGGCACCTCGTGCTGCTGCCCGGCGCCCGCGGCTTCGAGCACCGGGACCATGTTGTGCTGAACCCCTCCTACTACTCCTACCCTGCCATCGCGGCGGTGGCGGAAGCGGTGCCGGACCCGGCCTGGCTGCGCGTGGCGAGCGACGGGCTGCGGCTGCTGCGCTCGGCGCGGTTCGGCCGGTGGGGCCTCTCGCCGGACTGGCTGGCCGTGTCGCGGCTGAACGGCCGTGTGGCGCCCGCACCGGGCTGGCCGGCCCGCTTCTCCTACGACGCGGTCCGGGTGCCGCTCTGGCTTGCCTGGGCGGGCCTCTCGGACGAGGCCGCGGTGGCAGCACCCCTGAATTTCTGGTCGGACGCGTCCCTGCGCCAGATGCCGGCCTGGGCCGACCTCTCCAACGACAGCGTGGCGCCCTACGCTGCCGGCCCGGGCGTGCGGGAGATCGGGCGTTTCGCGGCCCTGCAGCGCGGCCTGCGGTGGGACCGCGGCGGGCCGGAGCCCGCCCACGACCGTGATTATTATGACACAGCCCTGGCGCTGCTCGCACAGATGGGCGCGGCCGAGAGGCGGGTGCGTCTCTAAAACCACTTCGGTAAACGAAAAAATAAGATACAGTCCGGTCCGGTCGGTGCCCCGATTCCGGCGCCACTGCGATTGGGGTGGTTGAATGGCGCAGGACACGGATGTTGCCCGGATGGCAGCCGCGCTGAGGACGCCCTCCATGCGCTACAGGAGCTTCGGCAACGAGGCGGTCAGGAACCCCGTTCCGCCCGCTGCTCCTGCGCCGACGGAGGATCAGGCCTTCAGCGCGCTGGGCGATGCGCTTTCCGGCGTGGAGGATCTGCCGCCCGACACGGTGATGGCGGAGACCGCGCCGGTCCCCACCGAGACGCCGATGCTGCCGGTGCGCGAATCCTACCCGACCTATCCGACGAGCTATCCGGACCCCCAGCCGACCGCACCGGATCCTTACGCTCTGCTTGAACGGGCGCCGCCCGCGCCCCTTCCGTCCCCGGTCGCGCCGCCGCAGCCGGTCGCCGTCCTGCCGGCCGTGCCGCCGGCCGCGGTGGTCCCGCCCGTGCCCACCCCCGCGCCCGTTCAACACCAACCCTACCAGCCGCCCCAGCCCGCCCCGATGGTGCCCCCAACCCGTCCGGTCGCGGCGCCGGAGCCGCCCGGCTCGAGCCTTCTCCAGGTTCTCCTCGGCGGCCCCGTCCCGCCGCGGGCGGCGGCTCCGTCACCCGCGCCCTCGTCGCCCCCGGTCGTGCCCGCGGCGCCGGCCGCCGCGGAGCCGGAGCTCGCCGCGTCCGCGCGGTCGGCTCCCGTGCTGCCGCACTCCGCGCCTGCCGCACCGGTGCAGCCCGCCCCCGCGCAGCCGACCCCGGTCCAGCCAGTGCCTGTGCAGCCCGCCGCCAGGGTCCCGGCCGCGCCGGTGGTGCCGCAGGCGGCACCGTTGCCGATGCCGATGCTGGCCGCGCTGCCGGCAGCGTCCTGGCCGCCGGCCGGCTTCTCCGGCGGCACCGGCTCCTCCCTGCTGGACACGCTCATGGGGGTGGGTGCCGGCCCAGCTGCGGGTACGATCCACTACCCCTTGCTGGATGCGCTCGGGGATGCGATGCGCGGCAGCGCGGCCGATCCGTCGCCCCGCCACTGGCCTGCCGCGCGGGTGGACATCGCGCTGCCGGAACTTCTCCGGCGCATCGCCGCCGGCGTCCGATTCGCCAGAACTGCCGCCTGAGTTCAGGAGCAACCCCGTGCCGCTGATCTGCTTCGCGTCGCCCAAGGGTGGGGTCGGCAAGACCACGCTCACCGCCAATCTCGCCGACGCGTTGCAGCGCCTGGGCCATCGTGTGCTCGCGGTGGACCTGGACGCCCAGAACGCCCTGCGCCTGCACTTCGGCGTGCCCCTGACGGACCGGAGCGGCTTCGTCTCCGACCTGCTGCAGGGCAGTTCCGACTGGCGCGCCCACCTGCGCCAGACCCCTTCCGGCGTGCTGCTGCTGCCGCACGGGGCGATGGACCTGCGCGGCGCGCTGGACCTCGCTGTCGCGCTTGACCGCGACCCCGAGCTACTCGGCAAGCCGCTGCGCGAGATGCTGGCCGAGCCGAACCTCGTCGTGCTGGCCGATCTCCCGCCCGGTCCCTCCCAGGCGCTGGCGCTGCTGGCGCCGCTCGCCACCATGGTCATCGGCGTGCTGCAGGCCGAGGCGATCAGCGCGGCGCTGGTGCCGGAGATCGAGAGCGGGCGCTTCCTCGGCACCGGCACGATGGCCGCGCTGCTGGCCGGGCGGCTGCGCGTGGTGCTGAATGGGGTGGACCTCTCCTCCCGCCTCTCGCGGGCCTCGGCCGAGGCGGTGGCGCGGCACCTGGGCTACCGGATGATCGGCGCGATGAGCCGCGAGGAGACGGTGGCCGAGAGCCTGGCCTGCCAGCGCCTGCTGCTGGAGCACGCGCCGGAGAGCCGGGCCGCGTCGGACCTGAAGGAGGTGGCGCGTCTGATCTCGGCGGCGCTGCCGCCCGCCGTCGCGGCCACACCGCCCGCCCCGGACCCCATCCCGGAACCCGCGGTGTCGCCCGAGGCGGCGCCGCTCCCCCAGCAGCCGACGGTTGAGGCGAGCCGATGAGAGGTTTCAGGCGCGCGCTGGGCGGGAGTGCTTGGCTGGCGCGGATCGCCGTGCTGCTCGGCTTCATCATCGCTCTGCCCTTCATCGTCGCGCCGCTTGAGGCGGAGCAGCAGGCCTGGGTTGCCGTCGGCGGCCTGCTGGTCTTCGTGATCTGCGGACTGGTTCCGGGGAAGGGCTCGCTCGTCTTCCTGGCGCTGCTCTCCGGCGTGATCTCGTCCCGCTATATCTACTGGCGGATCACGGACACGCTGGACTACACGAACTTCTTCTCGACCTTCCTCGGCACCGGCCTGCTGCTGGCCGAGATCTACGCCGTCGTCGCGCTGCTGCTCTCCTACCTGCAGTCGCTCTGGCCGCTCGACCGCCGCCCGGCGCCGCTGCCGGACGACCCGGAGGAGTGGCCGACCGTCGACGTCTTCATCCCGACCTACAACGAGCCGCTGGACGTGGTGAAGCCCACCATCTACGCGGCGCTGGCGATGGACTGGCCGCGCCACAAGATGAACGTGGTGCTGCTGGACGACGGCCGGCGCGAGGAGTTCCGCGCCTTCTGCGAGATGGTCGGCTGCGGCTACATGATCCGCCCGGACAACAAGGGCGCGAAGGCCGGCAACATCAACCACGCGCTGTCCCGCACGGACGCCGAGTACATGCTGATCTTCGACTGCGACCACGTGGCGACGCGCGCCTTCCTGCAGATGACCATGGGCTGGCTGATGCGCGACGCCGGGCTGGCGATGGTGCAGACGCCGCACCACTTCTACTCGCCCGATCCCTTCGAGCGTAACCTCGCCTCCGGCACGCGCGTGCCGAACGAGGGCCTGCTCTTCTACGGCCTGATCCAGCAGGGCAACGACCTCTGGAACGCGGCCTTCTTCTGCGGCTCCTGCGCCGTGATCCGGCGCACGGCGCTGGAGCAGATCGGCGGCGTGCCGACCGAGACGGTGACGGAGGACTGCCACGCCTCCCTCAAGATGCAGCGCCTGGGCTGGCGCACCGCTTATCTCCGCCTGCCGCTGGCGGCAGGGCTCGCGACGGACCGCCTGATCGCGCATATCGGCCAGCGCATGCGCTGGGCGCGCGGCATGGTGCAGATCTTCCGGATCGAGAACCCGCTGCTCGGGCCGGGGCTGAACCTGACGCAGCGGCTCTGCTACGTCGCCTCCATGTGGCACTTCCTCTTCCCGGTGCCGCGCTTCATCTTCCTCACCGCGCCGCTCGCCTTCCTGCTCTTCGGGCAGAACATCATCGCGGCCTCCCCGCTGGCCATCATCGCCTATGCGGGGCCGCACGTGGTGCACGCGGTGCTCACCAACTCGAAGCTGCAGGCGCGGGTGCGCCACTCCTTCTGGTCCGAGATCTACGAGACGGTGCTGGCGCTCTACCTCCTGCCCGTCGTGATGACGACGCTGCTGGACCCCAAGCGCGGCAAGTTCAACGTGACGGACAAGGGCGGCACGCTGGAGGAGGGCTACTTCGACTTCCGCGCGACGGGGCCGAACTTCATCCTCGCCATTATCCTCGTGCTTGGCCTGCTGTCCGGCATCTACGGCATGGCCGCGAACCCGCCCGAGAGCCTGGACTTCCAGGCCTATGCCCTCAACAGCGTCTGGGTCGTGCTCTCGCTGCTGACGGTGCTGGCGGGCCTGGCCGTGGGGCGCGAACGGCGCCAGGTGCGCGAGCGCGCTCGCGTCGGCGCCATCATGCCGGTGAGCGTCGTGCTCCCGGACGGTCGGCTCGTGCCCGGCGAGACGCTGGATCTTTCCCTCGGTGGCGTGGCCGTGGCCGCGCCGCGGCCGGACGGCCTCTCGGAGAACGTGCTTGTGACACTGGAGATCGACTTGGGTCCGGAACGCGTCGCCATCCCCGCCGAGGTGCTGCGGTGGCAGAACGACCGCCTGCAGATGCGCTTCATGCCGCAGGACGCCCGTGACGAGGGCAACATTACCCGTGTGGTTCTCGGCCGCGCCGACGCCTGGGTGGACTGGGACGACGTCCGCCACGACCGGCCGATGCGCTCCCTCGGCGAGGTGGTCCGCAGCATCGGCGGCCTGTTCCGCGGCGACAGCCAGTTCTCGCTGCGCGCCCGCCGGGCCCGTCGCCAGGCGGCTGCCCGCGCGGCGCGCGCTGGCGCGCCCCGGCCCGCCGCTCCGGCCGTGCCCCAGCCGGGCCGCGGCGCGGAGGCCGCCTCCCGCCGTGCCGCGGAGCGCGCGCGCCGCTCCGCGGCCGTCCTGCTCGTCCTCGGGCTGGGCCTGCCTGTGACGGCGACGGCCCAGACGGCGGCCCAGGGCAGCTTCACTCCGCCGCCGCTGCCGGGCGGGGGCCCTGCCGCCCCGTCCGCCGCGCCCGCCGCTCCGCCGGCCTTCTCGCCCACCCCGCCCGTGCCGATCCAGCCGGCCCCGAGCGCGACGGCGCCCGTGCCGCAGTACGCGCCTTCCCCGGTTGCGCCCGCCGCGGCGCCGCCCCTCTCGGCTCCCCCGGCCGCGGCGCCTTCGGCTTCCCTGACGCCGGCGCAGGTCGCCCCTTCCGCCCCCGTGACCTTCGGCGGGGAGACGACGCCCGGCGTCGGCTCCCGCACGGAGACACGGACGCTGCGGCAGCTCGGCCTGCGCAGCCCCATGCAGCTGCGCGGCCTGGCCGACCTGCAGGGCATCCTGTTCGGCATCCGCTCGGACGAGGTGGTGACGGGCGCGAGGCTGACGTTGCAGGGCGCCACCAGCCCGGCGCTGATTCCCGAGCTGTCGCAGATCGCGATCACCATCAACGAGCAGTTCGTCGGCACCATCACCCCCGACCGCGCCCGCCCGGCCTTCGGCCCGGTGGAGTTCCAGATCAACCCCGTGTTCTTCGCGGACAGCAACCGGCTGAACTTCCGCTTCACCGGCCGCTACGCGGTGGAGTGCAACGACCCGCTCTCCGGCCTGCTCTGGTCCACGGTCTCCGACCTTTCCACCCTTCAGCTCACGCTGGAGCGGCTGCCGCTGAACCGCGACCTGGCCCGCCTGCCGGAGCCCTTCTTCGACCCGCGCCTGCTGCGCGAGCCGCTGGTGCTGCCGGTGGTGATGGCCGAGGGCGCGGGGAACGACGCGGTGCGGGCGGCGCTCGTCGCCTCCTCCTGGTTCGCCGTGCAGGCGGACTACCGCGGCTCCAGCTTCCCCGTCAGCGCCGTGCTGCCGGCGCGGGGCAACGCCATCGTCATCGCGACGGGGTCGGACTCGGTTCCCGGGCTGACGCTGCCGCGCATGGACGGGCCGACGCTCGCTATCCTGCCGAACCCGAACGACCAGAACTCCGTGCTGCTGCTCGTCGGCGGCCGGTCCGGCGCCGAGGCGGCGACCGCCGCGCAGGTGCTGGCCACCGCGAAGGAGGGCCTCTCGGGCGAGACGGCGACCGTGCAGGTGCAGAACCTGCCGGCCCGCGAGCCTTACGACGCGCCGCGCTGGATCCGCAACGACCGCCCCGTGCGCTTCGGCGAGCTGGTGGACCCGGCGGAACTGCAGTCCTACGGCTACGCGCCGGGCCCGGTCTCCATTCCCTTCCGCACGGCGCCGGACCTCTACACCTTCCGCGACCGCAACCTGCCGGTGGATGTGCGGTTCCGCGCCCCGCCGGGCCCGATCCTGGACCTCGCCGTCTCCCGCCTCGATGCGGCGCTGAACGACGTCTACCTGAAGTCCTTCCCACTGCGTGAGGGCGATCCGGGCTGGCCCTGGAACTGGGTGTACCGCACCGTCGGCAGCACCGGCTCCGAGCGGGGCGAGGGGACCTTCGGCCTGCCGCCCTACCTCGTCTTCGGCCTGAACGAGCTGCAGTTCCGCTTCGACCTGCGCCCGCTGCACCGCGGCGACTGCGTGAGCGTGCCGGGCGACATCCGCTCCTCGATCGATCCGGACAGCACGATCGACCTCTCCGCCGCCTACCGCTTCACGGAGCTGCCGAACCTCGCCTACTTCGTGGGCTCGGGCTTCCCCTACACGAGGATGGCCGACCTCTCGACGACGGCGGTGGTCCTGCCGGACCGCGCCTCGGCGCTGGAGGTTTCCTCCGCGCTGAACCTCATCGGGCGGATCGCGGCCATCGTCGGCTACCCGGCCACCCGGATCGACGTGGCGCGGCCGGGCGGGCTGGAGGCGGTGCGCGACCGCGACCTGATGGTCATCGGGCCGCTCAACCGGCAGCCGGCGCTGGCCCAGCTGCTGCGCGACGGGCCCATCACGGTGGACGGCAACCGCGTGACGGTGGCGCTGCCGGACGCGCTGGAGGGCTTCCGCAACATCTTCATCTCCGATGACCGCCGGCTCGAGCGGGAGCGGCTGACGGCGACGCTGGGCGGCCAGGGCGGGGAGGGGAGCGGCCTGCTGATCGGCTTCCAGAGCCCGCTGAACGGTGATCGCTCCGTCGTCGCCCTCACCGGCTCCAGCCCGCAGGGGATGGAGGCGATGCTCGGCGCGCTGCGCGATCCCGACCAGCAACCGCGCATCCAGGGCGACGTGGCCACGATCACCAACGGCCGCGTGGAGGCCTTCAAGGTGTCGCGCAACTACGGGGTGGGCAGCCTGCCCATCACCCTGCTGCCGCAGCGCTACCTGACCACCCGGCCGGACCTGATGCTCGGCCTGCTGGTGGTGGCGGCGCTGATCATCGCCATCCCGCTCTACTGGGCGCTGCGCCGCCGGGCGATCCGCCGGCTGAGGATCCGGACATGACCTCGCTTCGCCATCGCCTCCTCGCCGCGGCCGCGACGGCGGCCGTGACGGCGGCCCCGCTGGCCGCGGTGCCCGCACTGGCGCAGGCCACCGGGGTACAGGCGCTGATGGAGCAGGCCGGCTACTGGCGCGCGCAGGGGCAGCCCTCGCGGGCGGTCGCCGCGCTGGACCGGGCCCTGGCCTCCCAACCCTCGAACCCGGATGTGCTGGCAGCCGCGGCCCTGCTCCAGGTGGAACTAGGCCAGCCCGCGACCGCGCAGGACCTTCTCGGGCGGCTCCGCGGGGCCGCGCCGGACGACGCCAGGATCGCGAAGGTCGAGGCGGCCCTGAACCTTGTGCGGGAGCGGTCCGCGCCGGCCGTCGTCGCGCAGGCGCGCGAGGCCGGCCAGCAGGCCATGGAGACCGGCGATCCGGCGCGGGCCGCGCGCGCCTTCGAGGCCGCCCTGGCCCGGGATCCCGCGGATGCCGCCGCGCTGGGCGGGCTCGGCGTGATCCGCCTGCGGCAGGGGCGGGCCGACGAGGCCGCCGGGCTTCTCGGCCGCGCCGCCGCCGTGTCCCCGGTGGAGGCGCGCCGCTGGGCCGCCCCGCTCGAGGAGGCCGCCTTCGCGGCGGAGCTGGCCGCGGCGCGGCGCTATCTCGGGCGCGGCGAAGCGGAGCGCGCCGAGGCGGTGCTGCTGCGCGCGAGCCGGCGCGAGGCGATGGACCGCGCGGAGGCCGAGGCCCTGCTGGGCGAGATGGCCCTGCGCGCCGGCGACCTCGCGGAGGCCGAGTTCCGCTTCCGCGGCGCCCAGCTGCGCCGCCCCGCCCTGCCCACCGCCCGCGATGGGCTGCTGGAGACGCTGCGCCGCGCCAATCGGATCGCCGAGGCCGACGCGCTCGGCCGGCGGGCTGCCACCGAGGCCTCGCCGCGCGCCGAGGCGCTGCGGGCCGAGGCGGCGCGCACCGAGGACCCCGAGGCCGCGGTCGCGCTGCTGCGAAAGGCCGCGGAGGCCTCGACCACCCCCTGGGCGAGGCTCGACCTCGCCCGGCTTCTCGCCCGTCAGGGGCGCGGGGCAGAAGGGCGGGCGTTGCTGGAAGGCGGCCTGCCCGCCAGCCCGGCGCCGGAGGTCGTGCTCGCCGCCGCCCTCTTCGCCTCGGATGAGGGGCGCGTCGCCGATGCCATGCGTCTCCTGGACCGCGTGCCGGACCGGGTGCGCGGCCCGACCGGGACCCGTCTCCTCCGATCCCTCCGCTGGCAGGTGGAGGTCGCATCGGCGCTGTCCCTCGATCCGGCGGGGCAGCGCGCCGCGCTCCTCGCCATGGCGGGCCGGCCCGACCCCACCGGGGAGGCCGCGCTGCTGGCCCTGCGCGGTCTGCTGCGCGCGGGAGACCGCGACGGCGCGGCGGAGGCGGCGCGCCTGGCGCTGGCCGGGAACCGCGGGGGCGACGCCGCAACCCGGATCGCGCTGGCCGGGGCCATGGCCGATGCCGGCCTGACGCGCGAGGGCGCGGAGCTCTTGATGCCGCTCGCGGCCGATGCCGGCGTCTCGCCGGCGCAGCGCCGGCAGGTGGTGGCGTTGGGCGGGCCTGCCGGGCCGCGCCTTGCCGCCGCGGCGCCGCCCGCGCCGATCGAGGCCGAACCGCCGCGGATCTACCAGGGCGCGCGCGATCCGCGCGTGGCCGGGCGGATCGCCGAGGCGGTTCTCCGGCGCGATCCGCGCAACGTGGAGGCCCGGCTCGGCGCGACCGAGGCCGCGCTGCTGCGGCGGGACGTCAGCACCGCCGAGGCACTGGTCGCCGAGGGGCGGTTCCTGAACGCCAGCGACCCGCGCATCTCCATGGCGGAGGCCGGGCTCGCCCGCGTCACGGGGGATCGGCGCCGGGCGCAGACGGCGCTGCAGCTCGCGGCCGACCAGCGCCGCGCGCAGATCGGGGCCGCCGCGCCCTACCGGCGCACGGTCCTGGCGGGCTCCACGGCCGGGGACGGGCAGGGCTCCTCCTTCGTTCCGCTCGACTCCAACCCGGCGAGCGCTGCCCGGATCGGCGTGACGCCGACCCAGCTGCGCGAGTCCGACGATCCGCTGCTCAGCGAGATCGGCCGGCAGCTGGCCGAGGTGAACCAGGAGACGACCGGGCGGGTGGTGCCCAACTTCGCCTTCCGCTCCCGCACCGGCGAGCGCGGCCTGGAGCGGCTGCGCGAGTACGGCGGCGGCGTCGAGGCCGGGATGCCCCTGCCGGGCATCGGCGGCGAGCTGAGCGCCCGCGTGCAGGCCGTGACCCTTGATTCCGGCAGTGCCGGCAGCTCGCTGAACCGCGCGCGGCGCTTCGGCACAAGCGCCGTGGCCCTGCCGGGCTTCGGCGCGGACATCCCTTCCGAGCAGATCAGTGAGCAGGCTGCTGCGATTGCCGCCGGCCAGGCTGCCGCGCTGCGGCCGCGCGACAACTCGGCCACGGGCACCAGCATCGGTATCGCCTACGCGCGGAGCGGGGTGACGGTGGACATCGGCTCCACCCCGCTCGGCTTCCGGGAGAGCACGGTGCTCGGCGGCGTGGAGGTGACGCCGCGCCTGGCGGAGAACCTGCAGCTCCGCCTGCGGGGCGAGCGGCGCTCAGTGACCGACAGCATCCTCTCCTGGGGCGGCGTGCGGGACCCGCTGAGCGGGAACACCTTCGGCGGCGTCACGCGGAACACCGGCGTCGTGCAGCTGGAGTACTATCCCGGGCGGTTCGGCGGCTATGCCGGCGGCGGCTACTCCTACATCACCGGCAATGGCGTGGCGGACAACCAGCGCTGGCAGGCGCAGGGCGGCGTGAGCTACGCCATCGTCCGCAACCCCGAGCAGGAGCTCGTGACGGGGCTGGACCTTCTCTACTTCGACTACCAGAAGAACCTGCGCTACTTCACGCTCGGCCACGGCGGCTACTTCAGCCCGCAGACCTATGTCGCCGCCTCCGTTCCCCTGGACTGGCGCGAGCGGCGCGGCAACTTCGCCTACCGCCTGGGTGGCAGCGTCGGCGTGGGCTACTTCCGGGAGCGGGGCGAGGCCGTCTTCCCGGACAACCCCGCCCTCCAGAGCCTGCTGGTGCAGCAGGCCGCCGCAGCCCCCACAAACACCAGCGTCGCCACGCGCTACGGCGGCCAGAGCTCTACGAACTTCGTCTGGGGCGTGCGGGGTGATCTCGAGTACGCGCTCACGCCCACGCTGCGCGTGGGCCTCTCGGGCCGTTACGACAAGTCCGCCGATTTCCAGGAGGGGCGGGCCCTTGTCTACGCCCGCTACCGCTTTGACCCGTGAGGAGGCGACGCGCCTGATGACTGCCAAGGCCGACTCCCGTCCGGACTGGGAGGCCTTCCTGCGCGCCCTGCTGGACACGCTGGACGCGCACATGCCCGCCGAGGAGCGCGCGGTGCTGCTGCGCGCGATCGGCGCGCAAATGGCCGCGCTCTCGCCGATCCCGCCGGAGGACACGCTCTCCGGGCTCGAGGCGCGGATCAACGAACGGCTGTCCGAGCCGCGCTGGGGCACCGTCTCCATCGCGCTCGACTCCAGCGGGCCGGCCCTTGTGCTGACGCACGAGACGGCGCCGCTGCTGGAAACCGGGCAGGACAGCGGGAGCGGCTGGATAGGCCCCGTCCTCGAGGGCCTGCACGCCGGCTGGATCGCGGCCCAGCCGGGCGCCGAGCCCGAGGTTCAGGCGCAGCTCGTCAGCGCGGAGCGGGACCGCTTCGTCCTCCGCTACGGCGCCTGAGGCTGCCCCGGCGGTTCAGCCGGGGCGCTCGCCCGTCTTCCTCTCCACCGTGCCGAGAGCGTCCGCGAGCCGGGCGGTCGCGCTGCCCCGGCGCGCGGCCTTCGGCTGGTCGGGGCCGGGGCTCCATCCCGTCAGCGTGAGCAGCCTGAGGGTGGCCGGCACGCCCTGCGGGCCGGCCGGCAGGGCGGCGAGCGCCGTCGGGAAGAGCGCGCGGGGCGGCACGCGTCCGTCGCGCGCGAGCACGGCGTTGCCCTCCCCGGCTGCCTGAAGGTCACGCAACAGCAGGAGCGGGTCCCGGTAGGCGAGGGCGATCTCCTCCAGATCCGCCACGGGCAGGGCGAAGCCCGCGCGCTGGAGGAGGGCCGCGCCGTCCCGCAGCTCGGGGAAGGGCGAGACGCGGGGCGCCGCGCCGCCGCGCAGGGCGGAATCCGCGGCGGTCAGGGCCTCCCGCAGGGGCTGCAGCGTGCCGAGCGCCGGCAGGCTGGCCAGGAAGAGCCCGTCGGGGGCCATGGCGCGCCGGATCTGGGCCAGGGCTCCCGGCAGGTCGTTCACCCAGTGGAGCGAGAGGCTGGCGACCACGAGGTCGAAGCCGCCCGGCGCGAAGGGCAGCCACTCCTCGTCCCCGGCCACCGGCAGCCCTCCGGCGCCGGCCGCCTGGCGTCGGGAGAGGTCCATCGAGACGACGAGATCCACCCCGCGGGCGCGCAGGACCGGCGCCACGATGCCGCGCCCACCGATGTCCAGCGCTCGGGCGAAGCGGCGGGTCGTGTCGTCCAGCCGGTCCAGCAGCCGCTCCGCCGCGGCCTCCAGCACCGGGGCAACCCGGTGCTGCGTGGCGGCGGCGCGGTCGCGCCGGCGGCGCAGCAGGGCGCGGTCGAAGACGAGGTGGGGCGATCCGCTCATCGCCGGGATATGTCGTGCCGGCGCCCCCGCCGCCAGTGGGCGTTGCGGCCGGGCTTGCAGCGGGCCTTCCACGCCCTGCCGCGGCCTGCGATGGTTCGGCGAGGCGGGAGAGGGAAGGGGGCATGCAGGCCCTGTCGGGCGCGTTGCGCCGGGGTGTGACGGGGCTGCTGGACGCGGTCCTGCCGCCGCAATGCCTTTCCTGCGACGAGCCTGTGCTGGAGCAGGGGGCGCTCTGCCCCGCCTGCTTCGGCGGCCTGCACCTGATCGTCGCGCCGATGTGCCGGGTCTGCGGCGTGCCCTTCGAGCATGACGGCATCGGCGAGGGCGGGCTCTGCCCGGCCTGCACGGCCCGTCCGCCGCTGTTCACCCGGGCCCGCGCGGCCTTCGCCTACAACGACGCGGTGGCCCGGCTGGTGCTGCCCCTGAAACACGCGGACCGGACGGAGCTGGCCCTCCCGCTCGCCCGGCACATGGCCGCGGCCGGCACGGCGCTGCTGGACAGGGCGGAACTGCTGGTGCCCGTGCCGATCCACCGGCGGCGCCTCCTGGCCCGGCGCTACAACCAGGCAGCGCTGCTGGCCATGCGGCTGGGCCGGATCGCGGGACGTCCCGTGCTGCCGGACGCGCTGCGCCGTGTGCGGCCCACCCCGCCGCTCGGGAGCCTGAGTGCCGAGGCGCGGCGGGCGGCCCTGGCCGGGGCGGTGGAGGCCCTGCCCCGAGCCCGGCCGTGCCTGGAAGGCCGGCGGGTGCTGCTGGTGGACGACGTGCTGACCAGCGGCGCGACGGCCGAGGCCTGTGCCGCAGCGCTGCTGAAGGCCGGCGCGGCCGGGGTGGAGGTGCTGGCGGCGGCCCGTGTGGCCGACCCCCGCCTGTCGGATCGGCTCGCCTCCGGCAAGTCGGTGCCTTGAAGCGCGCCCTTCCGTTACCGAGATGCGCGGGATGCCCGAGATCGAGATCTACACCATCCCCTTCTGCCCCTATTGCGATCGCGCCAAGGCGCTGCTGACGCGCAAGGGGGCATCCTTCCAGGAGATCGACGCGCCGGGCGGCTCCGCCGCGCGCAAGACGGCGATCGAGCGCTCCGGCGGGCGCACCACCGTGCCGCAGATCTTCATCGGCGGGCAGGCGATCGGCGGCTCGGATGATCTGGCGGCGCTGGAGCGCGCCGGCAAGCTGGATGCCCTGCTCGCCGCCTGATCCGGCGTCACGCAGCCGTCACGAGGCTGGCACTTCCATCCCGGGAGTGCCAGAAGGGCGCGACGTGCGCCCCAGACCAGCAGATACGAGATGATCCACTACCAGCTTCGCTGCAGCCAGGACCACGGCTTCGACGGGTGGTTCAAGGACAGTGCCGCCTTCGACAAGCTGGCCGCCGCCGGGATGGTCGATTGCCCGGTCTGTGGCGACACGCGGGCGCGGCGGGACCTGATGGCGCCCGCCATCGCCAAGCTGCGGGCGGAGCCCGTGCCCGCCGCATCCCCGGCCGAGCCGCCCCCCGTTCCCCAGGAGCGCGCGGCGACGGCCGGGCCGATGCCTGCCCAGCTCATCGCGCTGCTCCAGCGCATGCGGGCCGAGGTGGAGAAGAATTGCGACCATGTCGGGCGCGACTTCGCCGAGGAGGCGCGCAAGATGCACCGGGGCGAGAGCGAGCGCCGCGGCATCTACGGCGACGCGACGCCCGAGGAGGCCGAGGCCCTGGCCGATGAGGGCATCGAGATCGGCAGCATCCCCTGGGTGCCTCGGGCCGACGGGTAGGGCGGTTCAGCCCTTCTCCGCCATGGCGATGTAGTTCACCGCCAAGTCCCGGCTCTCCCGCCACCGGCCGGAGAGGGGATCGAAGCTCATCCCGGCAATGTCGGCCACGCGCAGCCCCGCCTGGCGGAGCCCGGCGCCCAGTTCGGCCGGCGTCACGAACATCTTCCAGTCATGCGTGCCGCGCGGCAGCAGCCGCAGCACGTACTCCGCCCCGAGCTTCGCGATGAGGAAGGACCGGGCCGTGCGATTAAGGGTGGAGAGGAACACCGCCCCGCCCGGGCCTGTGACCCCGGCCAGGGAGGCCAGGAACCTGGCCCGTTCCTCCACGTGCTCGATCACTTCCAGCGAGACCACGGCGTCCCAGGTGCCGGAAAGGTCCTCCGGCCGGCCCTCCCGGTAGTCGATGGTGAGGCCGCCGGCCTCCGCATGGGCGCGGGCGGCGGCAAGGGCGGCGCCCGCCGCGTCCAGCCCCGTCACCTCCGCGCCGAACCTAGCCAGGGCCTCGCTTGCCAGCCCGGCGCCGCAGCCCACGTCCAGCACGCGCAGGCCGGAGAGATCGCGCCCCGTACGGCCATGGCGGGCCGCCAGCCTCTCCGCGATCCAGCCGGTGCGGAGGGGGTTCATGGCGTGCAGCGGGGCCATGGGGCCGCGCGGCTGCCACCACTCGGCCGCCAGGGCGTCGAACTTGGCCACTTCGCTGGCCCGGACGGTGCCCTGCTGCATCGCTGATCCCCTGAAAGCCGGCCGAGGTTGCCCATGGGGGCCGGGGCCGGTATCTGTGCCGCCCCGCGCCGGGGCGCAACCCGCGCGCGCTCCATCTCGCCCACAGACACGGCAGTCACCCAGCACCCGATGGCCCGCATCGTCATGAAGTTCGGCGGCACCTCCGTCGCCGACCTGGACCGCATCCGCAACGTCGCCACCCGCGTGAAGCGCGAGGTGGAGGCCGGCCACGAGGTGTCGGTCGTCGTCTCCGCCATGTCCGGCGTCACCAACCAGCTGGTGAAGTGGTGCTCCGACCTGTCGCCGCTGCACGACGCGCGGGAGTACGACACGGTGGTCGCCACCGGGGAGCAGGTGACCATCGGGCTGCTCTCCATCGCGCTGCAGACGATCGGCGTGGAGGCCCGCTCCTGGCAGGGCTGGCAGATCCCGATCAGCACGGACGGCGCGCACGGCAAGGCGCGGGTGGAGGAGATCGACGGCTCCCGCCTCGTCGCCGCCATGGGGCGCGGCCAGGTGCCGGTCATCGCGGGCTTCCAGGGCATCGGGCCGGAGGAGCGCGTGGCCACCCTCGGCCGCGGTGGGTCCGACCTCTCGGCGGTCGCGATCGCGGCGGCGGTGAAGGCCGACCGCTGCGACATCTACACGGACGTGGACGGCATCTACACGACCGATCCGCGCATCGTGCCGCGGGCGCGCAAGCTGCAGGCCGTGGCGTATGAGGAAATGCTGGAACTGGCCTCGGTCGGCGCGAAGGTGCTGCAGACCCGGTCGGTCGAACTGGCGATGAAGCAGAAGGTCCGGGTCCAGGTCCTCTCCTCCTTCGAGGACAGGCCGGGCTCGATGGTGGTGGACGAGGACGAGATCGTGGAACAGCCGCTGGTGACGGGTGTCGCCTATTCCCGTGACGAGGCGAAGGTCACGCTGCGCCGGGTGCCGGACAAGCCGGGCATCGCGGCCACGGTGTTCGGCCCGCTGGCGGACGCCAACGTGAACGTGGACATGATCGTGCAGAACCTGGCCTCGGACGGCACGACGGACATGACCTTCACCGTCGGCAAGGCCGACGTGCCGCGCGCCCGCGAGGTGCTTGAGAAGGAGCGCGCGAGCATCGGCTACGCCGAGGTGCTGGCCGACCCGGAGGTGACGAAGATCTCCATCGTCGGCATCGGCATGCGCAGCCATGCGGGCGTGGCGGCGACGATGTTCAAGACGCTGGCGGAGAAGGGGATCAACATCCAGGTCATCTCCACCAGCGAGATCAAGACGAGCGTGCTGGTCGGCGCCGAGTACACGGAGCTGGCGGTGCGCGCCCTGCACACCGCCTACGGGCTGGACGCCCCGGCCTGATGGGCATCGAGCTGGACGTCTCCCGGGTTCCGCCCGCCCAGGGCGATACGCCCGGCACCCGCGCGGCGGAGACCGCGGGCGGGCCGGTGCCGCCGCCCCCGGCCGGTCCCTCAAATGAGGCCGCCCGCGCCCGCTTGCGGGCGCTGATGGCGCGCGGCGCGGCCTTCCTGGGCAGCGATGTCGCCGTCATGGGCGGTGCCATGTCCTGGATCAGCGAGCGCAACCTCGTCGCCGCCCTGTCCAATGCCGGCGCTTTCGGGGTGATCGCCTGCGGGGCGATGGAGCCGCCGCGGCTGGCCGAGGAGATCGCGGCCACCCAGGCGCTGACGGACCGCCCCTTCGGCGTGAACCTCATCACCATGCATCCCATGCTGGACGCGCTGGTGCAGACCTGCCTCGACGCGAAGGTGGGCCATATCGTCTTCGCCGGCGGCATCCCGCCCACCCCCGCCATCCGCAACGCGAAGGAAGGCGGCGCGAAGGTGGTGTGCTTCGCCCCGGCGCTGGCGCTGGCGAAGAAGCTCGTCCGCTCCGGCGCGGACGCGCTGGTGATCGAGGGGTCGGAGGCGGGCGGCCATATCGGCCCCGTTTCCCTCAACGTGCTCGCGCAGGAAATCCTGCCTGCCATGGCCGCCGAGGTGCCGGTCTTCGTCGCCGGCGGCATCGGCCGGGGGGAGGCGATGGTCTCCTACCTCGAGATGGGCGCGGCCGGCGTGCAGATGGGCACCCGCTTCGTCTGCGCGGCGGAGAGCATCGCGCATCCCCGGTTCAAGCAGGCCTTCCTCCGCGGCGCGGCGCGCGACGCGCTGCCGACCGTGCAGCTGGACGAGCGCTTCCCCGTGATCCCCGTCCGCGCGCTGCAGAACGAGGGCACGAAGCAGTTCCTCGTGCACCAGGCCGAGGTGATCCGCCGCCACCAGTCCGGCGAGCTGGACAGGACGGCGGCGCAGCTGGACATCGAGCACTTCTGGGCCGGCGCCCTGCGCCGCGCCGTGATCGACGGCGACGTGGAGAACGGCTCCCTCATGGCCGGGCAGAGCGTCGGCATGGTGACGAAGGAGGCCCCGGTGGCCGAGATCCTGGCCGAGCTGACGGCCCAGGCCGCCGCCGTGCTCGCCGCCCGGGCGGGCTGAGCGCCGGCACGCCCCGCCGGCAAGGCCTGAAATTCCCGTTCCGGCCCCGCGCAGCGCCGCCGCGGCGCTCCGGACCGGGCCGAGACAACGTGATGCGGTAGGGTGACGGGGTGGGGCTTCCGCCCCCCCGCCCCGCGCGTTACGACTGCCCCGTTCCACCCCGAGAAGTCCCGTTTCCCCGATGGTAAGGCCCGAGATGATGACGGCGGAGGCGGCCCGCGTGGGCGAGGAACTGCGTGACGCCCGCCTTGCCCTGGGCGCCACGCTGGAGGAGGTGGCGGACAGCCTCCGCATCAACCGCCGCTACCTCGCCGCGCTGGAGGAGGGTCGCAGCCGCGACCTTCCCGGCCCTGCCTATGCGGTGGGATTCGTCCGCACCTATGCCCGCGCGCTGGGACTGGACGCCGACGACATGGCCCGCCGCTACCGCGAGACGGGCGCGCCGGGGCGGGGCAGGGACCTTGTCTTCCCCGAGCCAGTGCCGGAGCGCGGCATTCCCGCCGGGGTGGTGCTGCTGCTCGGCGCCGTCATCATGGTCGGCGCCTACGCCGCCTGGTGGCGCTGGAGCGGCTCGGCCGACCGCACGGTGGACGGGGTTCCGCCCGTCCCCGCCCGGATCGAGCAGGCGGCGCGCGACGCGCGGCAGGCCGCCGGGCTGCCCCCGGCCGAGACCGCCCCCGTGCTGCCCCCCACGCTCGGCCAGGCGACGCCCGGCGCCGCGGCGGGCCGGCCGGGGGTGACCCCGCCCGCGCCCGGCGGCCCGGCCGGGGCGCAGATCGTGGCCCCTGCGGCGCCGCCCGCGGCCGGGACCGCCCTGTCGGCAGGGCCCGGCCCCGCCGGCGCCGCCCCGTCCGGCTTCCGCCCGCCCGCCCTGCCCGGGCAGGCGCCATCAACGGCCCCGGGCATCGGACCGGGATCAGCCCAGGGCTCCGTTCCCGGTCCGGGACCCGTCGCCGCCGCGCCCGCTGCCCCGGCCCCCCCGCCGCCGACCACGCCATCGGCCCCCGCTGAGCCGCCCAACCGCCTGACGCTGCGCGCCACGGACGAGTCCTGGGTTCAGCTCCGCGACCCCCGCTCCGGGCAGACGGTGCTGAACCGCGTGCTGCGCCCCGGCGAGACCTACGCCGTGCCGCGGGAGGGACTCGTGCTCACCACCGGCAAGGCCCAGGGGCTGGAGATCGTGGTGGACGGCCAGCCGAGCTCGGTACTGGAGGGGCGAACCGGCGTGGTGCGCGACGTCCAGCTCGTCCCCGACCAGCTGCGCCAGCCCCGCCCCGCGCCGGCCGGGCGGTAGCGCCCCGGCCTTCCGCCGGACGCGGGAAGGCCGGTCACCCGATCATCCCTTGGCCGGCGGCCCAACGCCTGCCATATCGGGGAGACACTTCGGGAAAGTCCCGTCCATGTCGTCCTATCGCCCCTACCAGCACATCGAGCGCCGGAAGTCCCGCCAGATCATGGTGGGAAAGGTCCCCGTGGGCGGGGATGCGCCGATCACCGTCCAGACCATGACGAACACCCCGACCGAGGATGCCGAGGCGACGATTGCCCAGATCCGCCGGGCGGAGATCGCCGGGGTGGACATTGTCCGCGTCTCCTGCCCGACCGAGGAGTCCACCGCCGCCCTGGCCGAGATCGTCCGGGAGGTGAACGTCCCGGTCGTGGCGGACATTCACTTCCACTACAAGCGCGCGATCGAGGCCGCGAAGGCCGGCGCCGCGTGCCTGCGCATCAATCCCGGCAACATCGGCTCCGCGGAGCGGGTGAAGGAGGTGGTGAAGGCCGCGCGCGACCACGGCTGCTCCATCCGCATCGGCGTGAACGCCGGCAGCCTGGAGAAGCACCTGCTGGAGAAGTACGGGGAGCCCAACCCGGAGGCGCTGGTGGAGAGCGCCCTGTGGCACGCCGACCACCTGCTGCAGAACGACTTCGACCAGTTCAAGATCAGCGTGAAGGCCAGCGACGTCTTCCTGGCCGTGGCCGCCTACCAGCAGCTGGCCGAGGCCTGCGACCACCCCCTGCACATCGGCATCACCGAAGCGGGCGGCAAGCGCGCCGGCACCGTGAAGTCCTCCATCGGCCTGGGCAACCTGCTCTGGGCCGGGATCGGCGACACGCTGCGCGTCTCCCTCTCCGCCGAGCCGGAGGAGGAGGTCCATGTGGGCTGGGACATCCTGAAGTCGCTCGGCATCCGCCACCGCGGCGTGAAGATCATCTCCTGCCCCTCCTGCGCGCGGCAGGGCTTCAACGTCATCAAGACCGTTGAGGCACTGGAGGAGAGGCTGGCGCATATCGAGCAGCCCATCACCCTCTCCATCATCGGCTGCGTGGTGAACGGGCCGGGCGAGGCGCTGATGACGGATATCGGCCTCACGGGCGGCGGGTCGGGCACGCACATGGTCTACTCGGCCGGCAAGACCAGCCACACGACGAAGACGGGCGACATGGTCGATCATATCGTTGGGCTGGTGGAGGCCCGGGCCGAGAAGCTGGCGGCGGAGAAGGCGGCCGCGAAGGCCGCCGAGGCGGTCGGCGACATCCCCCTCGCGGTCCAGGCGGCCGAGTGATGCCCAGCGCGGAAGAAGGGGAGCAGCACCCCGTCCTGGCTGCCATGGAGCAGGCCATCCTCGACCTCCTGGAGGAGTTCGAGGAGGGTCACGGCCCTCTGGACGAGTCGGACGCGGAGGTGTTCGAGGCCGCCAGGGAGCACCTTCGTCGCGCGGTGACGGTGCTGCGGGAGGGTTAGCCGCCCACCCTTCGGGTCAGTGCCACCTCGGCTGCAGGATCAGCAGCATCAGGATGAACACGCCGTAGAGGGTGGCGGGCACGGCCAGCACCAGCAGGAGCAGCGCCGAGAGGACCATATAGCCCGCAGACCGGAGCATGGCGCCTCCGGCGGGGATCCCGGCGGCGGCGGCAAGGATCGCGAGCCAGATGCCGATGTTGTAGCTGCTGACCGACCCGTCCGAGACGCCCCAGGCGAAGAACAGGGCCGCCACCAGGGCGGCGATCACGTTTATTCCGAACAGAATCCGCCAGAACACCATCCCCGGACCCTAGCCGGTTCGGATCGATCACAGAATGGAATTCGTGGCGAAGGCGCGGGGCGGGCGGCTCCGGCGATGCGCCCCTGCGGTAGCTGCGCCCCACTCCCTGCCTCAAGACAACGGACCGCCAAGCTGCTAATCCGCCCGCCACCATGGCCAAGCCCGATCTTCAGCCCGCCCGCGGCACGCACGACCTGATCGGCGAGGAGTTCCGGCGGCACCACCACGTCATCGACACCGCCCGGCGCATCGCCTCCCTCTACGGCCTCGAGGAGTGGTCCACCCCGATCTTCGAGGACACCCGTGTCTTCTCCCGCAGCCTCGGCGAGACCTCGGACGTCGTCTCGAAGGAGATGTACACCTTCCAGGACCGGGGCGGTGAGAGCGTGACGCTGCGGCCGGAGGGTACGGCGGGAGCCTGCCGGGCTTTGGTGACGAATGGGCTCACCCAGTCCAACCTGCCCCGCAAGGTGTTCTACGCCGGCCCGATGTTCCGCTACGAGCGGCCGCAGAAAGGCCGCTACCGCCAGTTCCACCAGATCGGCGCCGAGGTGATGGGCGCGGCCGAGCCGCTGGCGGACGCGGAGGTGATCGCCTGCGGCTGGCACATTCAGGGGGCGCTCGGCATCACCGAGGGCACGGTGCTGGAGATCAACACCCTCGGCGACGCGGAGAGCCGCGACGCCTACCGCGCCGCCCTGGTCGCCTATTTTCAGGCGTCGGTGGACAAGCTGTCCGAGGAGAGCCGCGGCCGGCTGGAGAAGAACCCGCTGCGGATCGTGGACAGCAAGGACCCCGGCGACCGCGCCCTGGTGGCGAATGCCCCGACCATTCACCAGCACCTAACGGAGGGCGCCGCCCGGCACTACGCCGAGGTGCGGCGCGCGCTGGAGCGCTTCGGCGTGCCCTTCCGGGAGAACCCGCGCATCGTCCGCGGCCTGGACTACTATAGCCACACCGCCTTCGAGTTCGTGACGGAGCGCCTGGGCGCCCAGGGCACGGTAATGGGCGGCGGCCGCTACGACGGGCTGGTGGAGGAGATGGGCGGCCCGCCCACGCCCTCCGTCGGCTGGGCGGCGGGCGTCGAGCGCCTCTCCATGCTGCTGGAGGCTGCGCCCACCCCGCCGCGCCCCGTGGCCGTGATCCCCGTCGGCGAGGCGGCCGAGGGCGCCGCGCTGGACGCCGTGCAGGCGCTCCGCCGCGCGGGCATCACGGCCGAGGTCGCGTACAAGGGCAACCTCAAGCGCCGGATGGAGCGGGCCAACCGCCTGAACGCCCGCGCGGCGGTGATCATCGGGGACGAGGAACTGGCGGAGGGCACCGCGCAGCTGCGCGACCTAGACGCCGGCACGCAGGAGAGGGTGGCCCTGGCGGATCTGGCCGCCCGGCTGGGCTGATGGCGCTTCCCGCGAAGCTGGACCGCCTCCTCACCCGCGCGGAGGAGCTGCGGCACGAGCTCGGCACGGCCGACGGCAGCCGCTTCGGCGCGCTGTCGAAGGAGCTGGCCGAGATCGAGCCCGTGGTGGCGAAGGTCACGGAGCTGCGCGAGGCCGAGCGCGCCCGCGACGACGCCGAGGCGATGATGGCCGATCCCGAGATGCGGGAACTGGCCGAGTCCGAGTTTTACGAGCAGCGCGACCGCGTGCCCGCGCTGGAGCACGAGATCCGCATCATGCTCCTGCCGCGCGACGCGGCGGATGAGCGTTCCGCCATTCTGGAGGTGCGCCCTGCCGCGGGCGGGGACGAGGCCGGCCTGTTTGCCGCCGAGCTGTTCCGTGGCTACCAGCGCTACGCGGAAGGGCAGGGCTGGCGCTTTGAGCTGCTGGAGTGGGACGAGAGCGAGGCGGGCGGCATCAAGGGCGCCTCCGCCTCCATCACCGGCCGCGGCGTCTTCGCGAAACTGAAGTTCGAGAGCGGCGTGCACCGCGTCCAGCGCGTGCCAGCCACCGAGACACAGGGGCGCATCCACACCTCCACCGTTACCGTCGCCGTGCTGCCGGAGGCGGAGGAGGTGGACGTGCAGATCAACGAGAGCGACCTGCGGATCGACACCTACCGCGCTTCCGGCGCCGGCGGGCAGCACGTGAACAAGACGGACAGCGCCGTCCGCATCACCCACATCCCCACCGGGACCGTGGTCGCGATGCAGGAGGAGAAGTCCCAGCACAAGAACCGCGCCAAGGCGATGAAGGTGCTGCGCGCCCGCATCTACGAGGCGCAGCGCCAGGCCCTGGCCGGCGCCCGCGCGGCCGACCGCAAGGGCCAGGTGGGCACGGGCGACCGCAGCGAGCGGATCCGCACCTACAACTTTCCCCAGGGCCGCGTGACCGACCACCGGATCGGCCTGACGCTGCACAAGGTGGAGCGGGTGATGATGGGCGAGTTCGAGGAGATCTTCGACGCCCTGATGGCCGAGGACCAGGCCGCCCGCCTGGCCGCCGAGGAGGCGTGACGGGCTGCGAGCCCTCGGGGTCTGAACGGGGCTCGACGGTGGGGGCCTTCCTCTGCCAGGCCGGGCAGGTGCTGCGCGCCGCGGGGATCGAAGGGCCGCGGATGGAGGCGCGCCTCCTCCTCGCCCACGCCATGGGCTGCCGCCAGGAGGACCTGCTGCGCGATCCGCGCGCGGCCGTGCCGCCCGCCGCACAGGCCACCTTCCGGGAAGGGTTGGCCGCCCGTGCGCGGAACGTGCCCATGGCTCGGCTGCTCGGCCATGCCGGTTTTTGGACGCTGGACCTGCTGGTGGACGGCTCCACCCTCATCCCCCGGGCTGACACGGAAACCCTGGTCGAGGCCGCCATGGACGCCTTCCCCGACCGGGGCGCCGTACACCGGGTGCTGGATCTCGGTATGGGGACGGGGGCTCTTCTCCTCGCCGGCCTGTCGGAGTTCCGCGCGGCCTTCGGGGTCGGGGTGGACCGGCAGCCCGCCGCGGCCGCGCTGGGACGGGCCAACGCCGCCCGGAACGGGCTGGCGGGCCGCGCCGCCTTCCTGGCCGGCGACTGGGCGGAAGCCCTGTCCGGCCGCTTCGACCTCGTCCTCTCCAACCCGCCCTACATCGAGTCCGCCGCCATCCCGAACCTCATGCCGGAGGTGGCGCTGCACGAGCCCGCCCTGGCGCTGGACGGCGGGGCGGATGGGCTGGACGCCTACCGTCGCCTGGTGGTGGCGCTCCCCAGCCTTCTTGCCCCGGGTGGGCGGGCGGTTCTGGAGCTGGGGCAGGGGCAGGAAGAGGCCGTTGTAGCCCTGGCGCGCGCTGCCGGGCTGCGCCGGATGGAATGCCGCCCCGACCTGGGCGGGGTGCCGCGCGCCCTGGTTCTGGCAGGGCCGTAAAAAACCATTTGGCGGAATCGCGCGGGCTCACTACGTTCCCCCTTGCGGCCCCCATCGCGCGATGCGCGGCGGGTCCGCCGGAGCCCTTGCCCCTCCTCTGGGATACGTGGCGCGTCCGGCGCGTCGCCAGGCACAAACATTCCCCGGTCGGGGGACAGCACCCGCCATCCGGTCCCGCAGGGCGCAGGGCGCCCTTCGAGCAGGCCGGCAGCGCGAGCATGGAAGTGCGAACCAGATCCAGATGAACATGAAGCGTATGCGCGGCCGCGGGAACTTCCGGCAGGGTGGCCACAACGGTGGCGGCGGTGGTGGCGGCGGTCCTCGCCCCCAGCACAACGGCAACCAGCCGATGAACCGGAACCACGTGTTCGACTCGATCGGGCCGGACATGCGGATGCGCGGCACTGCCCAGCAGCTCTTTGAGAAGTACCTCCAGCTCGGCCGCGACGCGACCGGCTCCGGCGACCGGGTGATGGCGGAAGGCTACTTCCAGCACGCGGAGCACTACTTCCGCATCCTGAACGCGATGAACCAGGCCCAGCAGCAGCAGAACGGCGGCGGCGCCGGCCCGCAGCACGGCGGCCGCCGCTACCAGGGCGGCGACAATGGCGGGGACGGCTTCGCGGAGCCCGAGGGCGAGGCGCAGATCACTGCCCCGTCTGGCTATGACGGCAACGACGGCGAGATGCGGGAGACCCTCCAGTAGGGGTTCCGTCGCGCCTTGGGATGCCGGCCCGTTCGCGGCCGCCACCCCGGGCCACCATCCCGGCGGTCAGGTGATGACCGCCACCTCCACTTGGCCGCGGCGCCGCAGCACGTTCAGCGAGACGCCGCCATCGGCGTCGTGCCGCCGTAGCCGCACGTCCACCGTGGCGTTGCCCAGCCGCAGGTTCTCGATCCGGAGCTCCTCCAGCCAGGCTGGCAGGAAGGGGCGCAGGAAGCGGATCACCCCCTCCTCGGGCCGGAAGGACACGCCGAGCATCGCGCCGAGCGAGGCGTAGACGGTGGCCGCCGCCCAGGCCTGCGGAAGGCAGGCCACGGGGTAGGAGGTCGGGACCTCGCCGTGGCGGCGGGGGAAGCCGCAGAACAGCTCCGGCAGCCGGTACATGTCCACCGCCAGCGCCGAGTCGTAGATCCCGGTCAGCAGGCGCTCCAGCTGGGCGTTCAGCCCGTAGCGCTTCATCCCCAGCGCGATCAGCCCGTTGTCGTGCGGCCAGACCGAGCCGTTGTGGTAGCTCATCGGGTTGTAGCGGCCCTCGCCCTCCGCGATCGTGCGGATGCCCCAGCCGCAGAAGCTCTCCGGCGCCATCAGCGTCTGCGCCACCCGCCGCGCCCGGTCGGGGGAGGGGAGCCCCGTCAGCAGCGCGTGCCCGGCATTAGAGGAGCGCACGCGGCAGGGCCGCTTTTCCCCGTCCAGCGCCAGGGCGTAGGTGTTCAGCTCCTCGACCCAGAAGGCGTCCTCCACCCGAGCGCGCAGGGCGTCCGCGCGGTCGGTCCAGAGCGCGGCCTCGTCCTCGTGCCCCAGCGCCTTCGCCAACCGCCCGGCGCCGCGCCAAGCGGCCTCGCCATAGGCCTGCACCTCGATGAGGGCGATGGGCGCCTCGGCCAGCCGGCCGTCGGCGTGGAATACGCTGTCCCAGCTGTCCTTCCAGCCCTGGTTCACGAGGCCGTTCACGGATTGCCGGTCGTACTCCAGCAGCCCGTCGCCATCGATGTCGCCGTGGCGCTCGATCCAGCCGAGCGCCGCGACGATGTTCGGCCAGGTCTCCCGCACCAGATCCAGGTCGCCGGTGCGCTCCGCGTACTGCGCCGCGAGGACGACGAAGAGGGGCGTGGAGTCCACCGAGCCGTAGTAGCGCCCGAAGGGCACCTCCCGCAGCGCGGCCATCTCGCCGCTGCGGCTCTCGTGCAGGATCTTCCCGGGCTCCGCGTCCCGCGCCGGGTCCAGCTCCGTCGCCTGCAGCTTCGCGTGGTAGCGCAGCACCCCGCGCGCCAGCTCGGGATCGGCCCAGAGGCACTGGATGGCAGTGATGAGGCTGTCCCGCCCGAACGGGCAGGAGAACCAGGGGATGCCGGCATAGGGGAAGGGGCCGGCCTCCGTCTCGGTGGTCAGCATCGCGAGGTCGGAGGCGGAGCGCGCGAACCAGTCGTTGAAGGCCTGGTTGGAGGAGATGACGGCCGCCCGCTGCCTCTCCCGCGCGCCGCCCCAGTTGCGGATGTCGGCCAGCAGCGCGTCGAAGCCGGGCGGGGAGGGGGCATCGGCCGCCTCCGGCCCGGTCTCGCAGAGGATCGTCACCTCGATCACCGCGTGCTCACCGGGCTCCAGCTCCACCGGCCAGCGGTTGTCGCGGGCGGGGGTGCCCAGGGGCGGCGGGTCGAAGCGCAGGCGGGTGCGGCGCTCCACCTCGTCCAGCCCGCGATAGCCGAAGACGAGGCTCCCGTCCGGGCGGACCTCGGGCGCGCGCCGCTCGCCGCGCCGGGCGCGCTTCTGGCCGCGCACCTCGAAGATGTCAGCGAAGTCCGCCGCGACGGAGAGCGAGATCTCCGTGGAGAGGCGGGCATCCCCGAAGTTCCGCACGGAGATGCGCTCCCGCAGCAGGCCGGTGCCGAGCACCATCTGCCGCTCCACGTGCACCGTGTCCCGCAGCAGCTTGCGGTCCGGCGCCACGGTGAGGTCAGGATTGGTCAGGTTCACCGTCAGCACGGCGTTGTCCGCGCTCACCGCCGAGGAGAGCAGCAGCGGCCGCAGCCCGGCGACCCGGAGCGAGAGGCGGGAGACGAAACGGGTGTCGTCGTGGAACAGCCCTTCGGCGGTGGAGCCGATCGCCTGGGCGTCGCCGAAATGATCCAGGACCAGGAAGGAGCTGCCGTTCTTCAGGGTCCGCGGGCGGTACAGGGCAAGGGCAGTGGCGGCCGTGGCGGCGACGCTCCAGCCGCCCTCATCCTCGGCCCGCGGCGGGGCCGCGCCTTCGTCATCCATGCAACATTCCTCTGCCGCGATGCTCCGGGCCTCGTCCCCGGAAGGCCGTCATCCCAAGGCGATTACCCTTAGGTATCGCCCGGGGTGAATGCCGCGCCGGCCCCATGGTTGCCGCCGCCGCGATCCGCCACCTCAGACAGCGCGCAGGATGGCGGTGCGCTCCTGCCCGAGCAGGCGGCGGTAGAGGGCCAAGTGGTCCTCCGCCATGCGGCGGGCGGTGAAGCGGGCCTCGAACTCCTGGCGCACCCGGGCGCGGTCCATGGCCTGCACCTTCTTCAGCGCGGCCAAGGCGCCCACCTCGTCCTCCACGATGAAGCCGGAGACGTCGTCCTCGATCACCTCCGGCACGGAGCCGCGGTTGAAGGCGATGACGGGGCTGCCGCAGGCCATCGCCTCGATCATTACCAGCCCGAAGGGCTCCGGCCACGCGATTGGCGTGAGGAGGCAGAGGGCGTTGCCGAGGAATTCGGCTTTCTGGTGCTCGTTGATCTCGCCGATGAACTCCACCCCGGGGAGGGAGAGCATGGGCTGCACCACCTCCTCGAAGTAGGCCTGATCGGCGCGGTCCACCTTCGCGGCGATGCGGATCGGGATTCCGGCGGCCTGGGCAATGCGGATGGCCGCGTCCGGCCCCTTCTCCGGCGAGATGCGGCCGAGGAAGGCGATATACCCACCCTGGCGCGCGCTGAAGGGCAGCAGGTCCCGCGGCAGGCCGTGCAGCACCGTCCCGGCCCAGTTGACGTCGACGTGGTGGAGCGGCCGGCGCTGGCTGTCGGAGATGGAGATGAAGGGGGCGTCCGGGAAGGCGGAGAGGAGGGGTTCGATCTCCGGCAGGTCCAGCCGGCCATGGAAGGTGGAGACGAAGGGCAGGCCGCGCCCGCGCATGGCCGGCAGGTGCAAGTGGTCGATGTGAAAGTGGACGATGTCGAAGCGCGCGGAGAGGTCCAGAACCCGCTGCACCATCAGCATGTGCGGGGCGGTGGCGTCGCGGATGGAGGGGTCCAGGCGGATGGCCTGGGGTAGCATCACCTCCAGCTCCGCGGAGGTGAGGCTGTCACCGCTGGCGAAGAGGGTCACCTCGTGGCCGAGGGCGACCAGCTCCTCCGTGAGGTAGGAGACGATGCGCTCCGTACCGCCGTAGAGCTTCGGCGGGACGGCTTCGGCGAGGGGCGCGACCTGGGCGATGCGCATGGGATGGGGCTTCTCCAGGCTTCCGACCTCCCCGCCGGCCCCGGCCGGCGCCCCGGTCGGGGCCGGGGCTACAACTTACAAATGTTGATCCGGTTGCGGTGCAGCATCGGATCAGGCCGGCTCCAGCGCGTCTCCCACCGCCACGCGGCCGCTCTCGGCCACCGTGGCGTGGACACCAAGGTCCATGTGGCCGAAGTGCTCGCGCAACAGGCGCGGCAGGTCCACGTCCCGCTCGCCCGTCTCCAGGTCCACCTGCGTCGCCGGGCAGCGCACCGTGCGCTTGAAGACGGAGATGCGGGCCCCGCCCAGCAGCACGTCCCGTCCCACCCATTCGTGCTCCGCCCAGGCCGGCAGGCCGGAGAAGTAGACGTTCGCCCGGAAGCGCAGCGGGTCCAGCCGCCGCCCGATCGCCTTCTCGACCTCCGCCAGGCTTGCGAGGTTGAGGAGGGAGATGCCCTTGAGCCGCTGGTCGGTGAAGGCGTGGCCGGGCGCCTCCGTGAAGCGGGGCGGGCGGGGGGTGCCGTCCGGTGCCGTGCCGTGGCGCGCCTCCTCGCCGAGGAAGCGGATCAGCCAGTTGCCGAGCGCCGCCTTGCCCTCCGGCGTGCCGGTGCGGGCGACCATCGGCTCGTGCCCTTCCGCCGAGAGGGCGAGGGTGCCGTCATGCGGGTCGAAAGCGGCGCGGACGAGCACGACCCGGCCATTCTTCATCATGCAGGCGAAGTTCTGCTTCGGCAGGAAGGCCGGCGCCGCCTCGTCGAAGGGGGAGTCGCCCTGGGCCAGGGCGAAACGGCGGTCGTGGGGGATGGTCTGGCCCGGGGTGAGCTGGACCTCCTCCAGCGCCTCGGCCGTCAGCCCCTTCACCGGGTAGCGGTAGAGACGTTCGACCCGCATCCTCAAATCCCCTGGAAACCAACCCCTTGAAGGGCGCGGAAGAGAGTTACCACATCCCTCTCAAACGCCGAACCCGTCGCCGTCAGGGGCGGGTGGGGCGGTCGCCTCCATGAGGGACACAGAGGACAGATGGATATCGAGAAGCTCACCGAACGGGCGCGCGGCTTCCTCCAGGCCGCGCAGACGATCGCGATCCGTGAGTACCACCAGCGCGTCACCGCCGAGCACCTGCTGAAAGCCCTGCTCGACGACGAGGAGGGCGCGGCCGCCGGCCTGATCCGTGCCGCCGGCGGCGATGCCGCCTCCGCCAAGCGCGACGTGGATGCCGAGGTGGGGCGCAATCCCCGCGTCTCCGGCGGCGGGGCCGGGCAGCCGCAGGTCACGCCCGACTTCGTGCGCGTGATCGACGCGGCCGAGAGGCTGGCGACGAAGGCAGGCGACAGCTTCGTGGCCCAGGACCGTCTGCTGGTGGCGATCGCCGCGAGCGACACGCCGGCCGGCCGGGTGCTGGTGAAGGCAGGGGCCACGGCGCAGAAGCTGGAAACCGCCGTCGAGGCCGTCCGCAAGGGCCGTAAGGTGGACAGCGCGAGCGCCGAGCAGCAGTTCGACGCGCTGAAGAAGTACGCGCGCGACCTGACCGAGGCGGCGCGCGACGGCAAGCTGGACCCGGTGATCGGCCGCGACGAGGAGATCCGCCGCACGATCCAGGTGCTGGCCCGCCGCACGAAGAACAACCCCGTGCTGATCGGTGAGCCCGGCGTCGGCAAGACGGCGATCGTCGAAGGGCTGGCGCTGCGCATCATCAACGGCGACGTGCCGGAGGCGCTCAAGAGCCAGCGCGTGCTAGCGCTCGACCTCGGCGCGATGGTGGCCGGCGCGAAGTACCGCGGCGAGTTCGAGGAGCGCCTGAAAGGCGTGTTGACGGAGATCGAGTCCGCCAACGGCGAGATCATCCTCTTCATCGACGAGATGCACACCCTGGTGGGCGCGGGCAAGGCGGACGGCGCCATGGACGCCTCCAACCTGCTCAAGCCCGCCCTGGCCCGCGGCGAGCTTCACTGCATCGGCGCGACCACGCTGGACGAGTATCGCAAGCACGTGGAGAAGGACGCGGCGCTGGCCCGCCGTTTCCAGCCGGTCTTCGTGGGCGAGCCGAGTGTGGAGGACACGGTCTCCATTCTGCGCGGCATCCGCGAGAAGTACGAGCTGCACCACGGGGTGCGGATCGCGGACAGCGCGCTGGTGGCGGCGGCGACCCTCTCGAACCGCTACATCACCGACCGGTTCCTGCCGGACAAGGCAATCGATCTCGTGGACGAGGCGGCGTCCCGGCTGCGCATGGCCGTGGACAGTAAGCCGGAGGAGCTGGACGCGATCGACCGCGACCTCATGCGCTCCCGCATCGAGCGGGAGGCGCTGAAGCGCGAGACGGACGCCGCCAGCCGCGACCGGCTGGAGAAGCTGGAGCGCGAGATCGCCGCGCTGGAGGAGAGCTCGGCCGCGATGACGGCGCGCTGGCAGGCGGAGAAGAACCGGCTCGGCGAGGCGCAGAAGGCGAAGGAGGAACTGGACCGCGCGCGCACCGAGGTGGAAGCGGCGCAGCGCCGCGGCGACTACGCCCGCGCGGGCGAGCTGACCTATGGCGTCATTCCCGAACTGGAGAAGAGGATCGCGGAGGCGGCCGATGATGGCGGCCGGCTGGTGAACGAGGCGGTGACGGAGGAGGGTGTGGCCGCCGTCGTCTCCCGCTGGACCGGCGTGCCGGTGGAGAAGATGCTGGAAGGCGAGCGCGCCAAGCTCATCCGCATGGAGGACGAACTGCGCCGCCGCGTCGTCGGCCAGGAGGAGGCGCTGGAAGCGGTTTCCAAGGCCGTGCGGCGTGCCCGCGCCGGGCTGCAGGACCCCTCCCGCCCAATCGGCAGCTTCCTCTTCCTCGGCCCGACGGGCGTCGGCAAGACGGAGCTGACCAAAGCGCTGGCAAGCTTCCTGTTCGACGACGAGCGGGCGCTGCTGCGGATCGACATGTCCGAGTACATGGAGAAGCACGCCGTCGCCCGCCTCATCGGCGCCCCGCCGGGCTATGTCGGTTACGAGGAGGGCGGCGCGCTGACCGAGGCGGTGCGGCGCCGGCCCTACCAGGTCATCCTCTTCGACGAGGTGGAGAAGGCGCATGACGACGTCTTCAACATCCTCCTCCAGGTGCTT